>NZ_CP132204.1:3098788-3408667 GCF_030718995.1 Arthrobacter oryzae | reverse complement strand
GGCTTCCGCTCCGGCCCCCTCCGCCAAGCCGGCGGCCCCCGCCCTGGCCAGTTCCGGGGGGAGCGTTTACACCGTTAAGTCCGGTGACACCCTTGGCGCCATCTCCGCACGGCACGGCGTCAAGCTGTCCGAGGTGTTGAGCTGGAACGGCCTCAACATGAACTCGGTCATCCACCCGGGTCAGAAAATCAAGATCGGCAGCGGCCAGGCCTCGGCGCCGGCTGCTTCGACCCCCGCGGCCAAGCCCGCTCCTGCGGCGGCTCCTGCTGCCAGCTCGGGCTCTTACACGGTGAAGTCCGGAGATACGCTCTCCGCCATCGCCGCCAAGCACGGGGTCAAGCTGTCAGAGATCCTGTCCGCGAACAAGCTGACCATGAGCAGCGTGATCTACCCCGGCAACAAGCTGGTCATCCCCGGCGCTTCGATCCAGCCGGCCGCGAGCGTCACTCCCCTGGTACCCAGTTCATTCCTCGGCTTCACCTACCCGGCCGCCGTGGTCTCCTCCGCCAACCAGAACAAGGCACTGCTCAACGCTTCGCCAGTACCCTCCAGGGAACAGATGAAGTCGATCGTCGCGGACACGGCACGCCGCATGGGCGTGGATCCTTCCCTGGCCCTGGCCTTCGCCTACCAGGAGTCCGGCTTCGACCAGCGCGCTGTCTCGCCGGCCAACGCCATCGGCACCATGCAGGTCATCCCGACGTCGGGCGAATGGGCCTCAGACCTCGTGGGCCGCACGCTGAACCTGCTCGATCCCTATGACAACGCTACCGCCGGTGTAGCCATCATCCGCCAGCTGACCCGCACCAGCAAGGACATGGACCACGCCATTGCCGGCTACTACCAGGGCCAGTACTCCGTCAGCAAATACGGCATGTACGACGACACCAAGGCGTACGTTGCAGCGATCAAGGCGCACAAAAAGAACTTCAGCTGATTTGTCTCCGGTACTCGTGCAGCGAGTGCCGGGAGGGTAACGATACGGGTCCGGATCGCATGTCGATTCGGGCCCGTTTCCTTGTAGCACTTAGGATCGTAGGGTGCAGGAAAAAGTGTCGGACTCCCTCGTTGGAACGCTGGTGGACAACCGCTACCGGGTTCAGTCCAGGCTGGCGCGCGGCGGCATGTCCACCGTTTACCTTGCTACGGACCAGAGGCTGGAGCGCGACGTTGCACTCAAGGTCCTGCATCCGCACCTCGTCAATGACGGCAACTTCCTGGACAGGCTGGGCCGGGAGGCAAAAGCGGCGGCCAAGCTGTCCCATGCCCATGTGGTGGGCGTCCTTGACCAGGGCAGCGACGGGCACACTGCCTACCTGGTGATGGAGTACATCAAGGGCCACACGCTCCGGGACGTCATCAAGGAGAAGGGGGCGTTGTCGCCCCGGCTCGCACTGGCACTGATCGACCCCGTGGTGGAAGGACTCGGAGCCGCCCACGCGGCGGGACTGATCCACCGGGACATCAAACCTGAAAACGTGCTGATCGCCGACGACGGCCGGATCAAGGTCGGTGACTTCGGCCTGGCCCGCGCGGTCACCACCTCAACGAGCACCGGCGCTCTGATCGGCACTGTGGCCTACCTGTCACCGGAGCTTGTGCTCGGCAGGCAGGCGGACGCCCGCAGCGATATCTACTCGGTGGGCATCATGCTGTACGAAATGCTCACCGGCAAGCAGCCGTTCGACGGCGAGGTCCCCATCCAGGTGGCCTATCAGCACGTGAATTCCTCGGTGGAGGCCCCCTCGGCGGTGGTTCCGGGGCTGGCTGCCGAAGTGGACGAACTGGTGCAGTGGTGCACGGCAAGGGACCCCGAACAGCGCCCGGTGGACGGCAACGCGCTCCTCGCGGAGCTCAGGCACATCCGTACCAACCTGACCGACGCGGAACTTGATCTCCAGCCCCCTGCGGCCATCGCCGCCGTCGCCCATGCTCCGGCGGGCCTCCGCCCGCCTGGACCCCCTCCCGCCACCCCTCCGTCCGGCAAAGAGCAGTCCGGGCCGCAGTCCCCCGGCCGCCAGGACCAAACGGAAATCCTGTCCGCCGGGCAACATCCCACCGAAATCATCACCCGCCAAAGCAATCCCACGACGGTGCTTTCGGCGTCGGGACGGCGGCCGGGCCAGTTCGGCGCACTGGCTGCCCCCTCGGACCCGGAACCCGCTTTCGGGGACGCAGACGATGACGGGCCGGACACCGCCGTCCCCCTGAGCAAACGGGCGCTCCGCAAACAGGACCGCGACGCCGCACGGGCGCAGTCGAAGGCGGCATCAACCCCGGTGCGGTCCCTCCGCGAAGGGAACCCCCGTCGTCGCGGCATCCTCTGGATCATCATCCTGGTGATCGCCGCCCTGCTGGCAACGGGCGCCGGCTGGTTCTTCGGCATGGGCCCCGGCTCGCCCGGGACCATTCCCCGGGTTGCCAACAAAACCGTGGCCGAGGCCCAGCAACTGCTGGGCACCGCGGGGTTCCAGTCCACCACCAAGGACGTATTCGACGACGACATCCGGTCCGGTCTCGTCGTGGGCACTGAGCCTGAAGCGGGGCGGGAAATCCGCAAGTTCCAGGTGGTGTCGCTGTTCGTTTCCAAGGGGCCCCAGCTCTTTCCCCTGCCAGGAATGGCGGGAAAGTCCCTGGACGAGGCAAAGAACGATCTCAACAGGGCCGAGATGGCCTTGGGCACCGTCACGGAGACCTACAACGAAACTGAGCCGGCAGGTACCGTCCTCGCCCAGGACCCGGCGGCTGCCACCCCCGCCCGGCGTGGCACGCCCGTCAGCCTGACCGTCTCCAAGGGACCCGAACCCATTGCCGTCCCGGACGTGCGCGGCCAGGAGCAGGGTGCGGCGGTCAAGGCCCTTGAGGCCGCGGGACTGACGGCCGTCATTTCGCCCGAAACGGTCAACGACAAGAAGGTACCCAAGGGGGCCGTCGTGGCGCAGGACCCGTCGTCCGGTACGCTCACCCGGGGCAAGCCTGTCACCCTCACTGTGTCCAAGGGCCCCAAGCTCGTGGAGGTTCCCAGCTACATCGGCAAACAGGCCGGTGATGCCCGCAAGGCTTTGGAGAAACTCGGATTCGAAGTCCGGGTGAACAACATCCTGGGCGGATTTTTCGGAACAGTGCGGGACCAGGACCCGGTAAACGAACAGGTGCCCGAGGGTTCCGTCATCACGCTCACCGTCGTCTGACGGAAGGCTCCGGCCTGACGGACGACTCAAACCCCTACTACGAAAAAGCTCCGCCCGGCTGGTACCGGGCGGAGCTTTTGCGTCCCTCAGCTGTTCTTCACGCTGGCAGCCAGCGGCTCAGCGCTTGGACAGCGCCCCTGCGACAAGGAAGGCCATCTCCAAGGACTGCATGTGGTTCAGCCGCGGATCGCAGACTGATTCGTAGCGGTCCAGGAAGGCTTCCTGGTCGATGGGGTCGGCGCCGCCGAGGCACTCCGCCACGTCGTCCCCGGTCATCTCGACATGCAGGCCGCCCGGAACGGTTCCCAGCGAGTGATGGACCTCAAAGAAGCCGCGCACTTCGTCGATGACGTCGTCGAAGTTGCGGGTCTTGTAGCCGTTGGGCGATGTGACGGTATTGCCGTGCATGGGGTCGGTGACCCACAGAACCTGCGCGCCGGAGGCCGTGACCTTCTCAACGATGGCGGGGAGCTTCTCACGGATGTTGCCCGCGCCCATCCGGGTGATGAAGGTCAGCCGGCCGGGTTCGCGGTCCGGGTCCAGTTTGTCGATGAGCCTTAGGGCGTCGTCCCCGGAGGTCTTGGGGCCCAGCTTGACGCCGATCGGGTTGCGGACGCGGGACAGGAAGTCGACGTGGGCGTGGTCCAGTTCGCGGGTGCGTTCGCCGATCCAGAGGAAATGCGCCGAGGTGTCGTACGGGAGTCCCGTGCGGGAATCAATGCGGGTCAGGGCGCGCTCGTAGTCAAGCAGCAGCGCCTCGTGGCTCGCGAAGAACTCGACGCGCTTCAAGGCCTCGAAGTCGGCGCCGCAGGAAGCCATGAACTTGATGGCCCGGTCAATGTCGCGTGCCAGTGACTCGTAGCGGGCGTGGGCCGGGTTCTCGGTGAAGCCCTTGTTCCAGTGGTGCACCAGGCGCAGGTCAGCGAAGCCGCCCTGCGTGAAGGCCCGGATGAGGTTCAGCGTGGAAGCCGACGTGTGATAGGCCTTCAGCATCCGGCCGGCGTCGTGGGCACGGGATTCCGGCGTGAAATCGTAGCCGTTGACGATGTCGCCCCGGTAGGCCGGGAGGGTCACCCCGTCGCGCGTTTCGTCGTTGGAGGAGCGCGGCTTGGCGAACTGTCCCGCCATGCGGCCCATTTTGATGACCGGCATCGCAGCGCCGTATGTCAGGACGACGGCCATCTGCAGGATGGTCTTCACCCTCGCGCTGATCTTGTCCGCCGTTGCTGCCTCGAACGTTTCGGCGCAATCCCCGCCCTGGAGCAGGAACGCCTTGCCCTGCGCAGCAGCCGCGAGCCTTTCGCGAAGGATGTCCACCTCGCCGGCGAAGACAAGCGGCGGAAGGACGGAGAGTTCCTTCACGGAGGCGTCAAAAACCTCTTTGTTTTGCCAGCTGGGCTGCTGGGAAACCGGCAGTTCCCGCCAGTGGTCCAGTCCCGGATAGTTGGCGGCACCGCTCTGGGCAGTACTGGTCAGCAGGGAGGCAGGTTTTGCAGATAGCTCAGTCACACTACAAGACTAGTTCCCGCATCCGGGTTTCCGCACCGCACCCGTCATTCGGCCAGAAGTTCCGTCACAGAACCCCGTCACGCTTTTCCGGGCTCCGCGGGCCCGGTGCCGCCGGCGCCGGCGCCGTCGCCTGAACCGGTGCCGTCACTGGTGGGTTTGCCCGCCAGCCGCAGTTTGACCACCGCCGCGTATTCGTCCACATACTCCTGCCCGGACAGGCGCATGAGTTCATACATGATTTCGTCGGTGACGGACCGCTGGATCAGGCGGTCATCTTCCATCCCGTAGTAGCGGCTGAAATCCAGCGGTTCGCCGAAGATCATGCCGATGCGCCTGATGTTCGGCATCCGTTTGCCGATCGGCTGGACCTTGTCCGTCCCGATCATCGCAACGGGGATCACCGGAACCCTAGCCTGCAGGGCGAGCTTGGCGACACCGACCTTGCCGCGGTAAAGCCTCGAATCGGGGCTGCGGGTTCCTTCCGGATAAATGCCCAGCAGCGACCCGTGCGAGAGGACGTCCATGCCGGCGTTGAGCGAAGCCGCGGAGGCCGCTCCCCCGGACCGGTCCATGGGGAGCTGGTTTGTCAGGCGGAAGAAGAGTGCCGTCAGCCGGCCCTTGAGCCCGGTGCCGGTGAAGTACTCCGACTTGGCCAGGAAGATCACGGGACGAGGGACCATCAGGGGCATGAAGATGGAGTCGGAGAACGACAGGTGGTTGGAAGCCAGGATGGCGGCGCCGTCGGCCGGAACGTTGTCCAGCCCCTTGACCCAGGGCCGGAACAGGAGCTTGAGCACCGGCCCCAGGACGAACGTCTTCATGAACCAATAAAACACGTGGTGTACCTCTCCGGAAGGCGTCTGGCCGGCCCTCCGTCGGGTCCGGCCAGGACTTCAATGCAACCCTACTCTAGTGAGATTTGTGCCGAATGATGACACGATGGGCATATGAGAGAAAGCAGCAAACCGACGGTGCCTGCCGCTTTCAGCTACCCCGGCCATGGACCCAACTCCCGGATCGGCGTTGCCATTTGCCACGGTTTCACCGGGAGTCCACTCAGCGTCATGCCATGGGCCCTGCACCTCGCGGAGCAGGGGTTCGCCGTCTCCGTCCCCCTCCTGCCCGGGCACGGGACTGACTGGCGCGAGCTGGCCCGTTCGGGCTGGCGTGACTGGTCCGGAGCGTTTGAGGCCGCCTATCTCGAACTCGCGGACCGGACCGACACCTGCTACGTAGCCGGGCTCTCCATGGGCGGCGCCGTCGCCCTGCGCACCGCGTCCCGCCACCCTGTGGCCGGCGTGGTCGTGGTCAATCCCGGGCTCAGCTTCTACGACCGCAGGGTTCGGGTCATCGGCATCCTGAAGTACTTCCAGCGGACCACCCTGCCGATCGTGGAGGCCAACCCCACCGCGGCCGTCACTGACGACGGCGACTATTCGCAGACTCCGCTGGCCGCTGTCCACCAGCTGAAGAAGCTTTTCGCTGCCACCCGCCGTGGATTGCCCCGTGTCACCGCCCCGGTCCTGGTGTTCAAGTCGGACACGGACGACGTCGTGCCGCCGACCTCCCTTGAAATGATCCGGCGCCGGCTGGGCTCGGCCGAGCTTCAGGTGGTGCCACTGCCCCACAGCGGACATGTGGCCACGCTGGACAACGACGCCCCTGCGATCTTCAAGGATTCGACCATCTTCTTCCACAAGCACGCGCCGCATCACGTACCTTCGGAGACATCATGAGCATCGCCGACCACAGCACTTTGAGTACCCCTTTCACCGGCGACGGGCCATCGATCGGCGTTGCGGTTTCCCACGGCTTTACCGGAAGCCCGCACGGCGTGCGGGCCTGGGCCCAATCGCTGGCCGAGGCCGGCTTTGCCGTGCGGATGCCCCTCCTGCCGGGGCACGGCACCAGCTGGCAGGAACTTGCCAGGACCCGCTGGCAGGACTGGTATGCCGCCTACGACGCCGCCTACCTGGAGCTCGAAGCGGAATGCGACCATGTGTTTTCGGCCGGCCTGTCCATGGGAGGGGCCCTGGCCCTGAGGGTGGCGGCGCTGCGCCCGGTGGCGGGCACGATTGTGGTCAACCCGGGCCTGGTCATTGACGATCCCCGGGCGCCGCTTGCCGGAATCCTGAAGCTGGTCATGAAAAGCACGCCGGCCATCGCGAACGACATCCTCAAACCGGACACGGACGAGGGCGCCTACCCGCGGACACCGGTGGCGGCGGCCCACGAGCTCAACAAGATGTTCAAGGACACCCGGCGGCTGCTTCCGCGGATCACCGCACCCGTGCGCGTGTTCCGCTCCACAGTGGACCATGTGGTGTCCGACTCGAGCATCCTGGCTCTGCGCCGGGGCCTCACCAACGCCCCGTTGCAGGTGACTGCCTTGGAAAACAGCTACCACGTGGCCACCCTGGACCATGATGCCGACCGGATCTTCAGCGGGACCGCGGACTTCATCCGCGCGGTCGTGTCCGGACACGGTGTTGCCGGAAACATCGACGCTTCCCCTGCCAGCCCTGAAGGACACAGCCGATGACCAGATCCGACTCCAACTCCTCGGACCAAAGCGCCAACCAGGACGATGCCGTATGGCTCGACCTGGTTGCCCGGCTCGAGGGCTCGGACGCCCCGGCCACCGACACGCCCGCTCCGGCCGGGGATGATGGCGGACCCCGGAGACGGCCCTTCCGCGACTTCGATCCGCTGGGCCTCTCCGGCACCGCTCCGGCCGAGCCCTCGGCATCCGAACGGCAGGCTGCTGCGCGGGCGCCGCTCCCGGGCGCGGATGACACCGGAAGGGACAACGCAGCAACGGACAGCGCACGCGCAGTCAACGGACCGCGCGACTATGAGGCCGAGGACGACGAGCCGTTCATTCCGGAAGAACCGCCGAGCCTGGCCGGCACCGATCCCCTCACCATGCTGGCCTGGCTGGGGGCAGTGGGCGGACCCGTCGCCCTGGTCCTCGCCGCCATGTTCTGGCGCTCGGCGCCACTGATGGCAATTTTGGGAATTGTCGCTGCCTTCGTGCTGTCGGTGATCTACCTGATCATGCAGCTGCCGCAGGAAAAGGACGAGCACGACGACGGCGCCCGGGTTTAACTGTCCGGCTGAGGGCTGCTGACTTCCCGGTTAGCCGTGCATCCGGCTGCTGACCCGGGACAGGTCTGCGGCGCCGATCAGCCCGGCGTTGGGCCCCAGCGCTGCCAAGGCAATTTCGGCTGCCGGACGGAATCCGCGGCCGGTCAGGTTCCGGGCAAAAGCCTTCCGGGCCGGCGCCACCAGCAGTTCGCCGGCGTCGCACAGGCCTCCGCCGATCACGAACTTGCCCGGATCCAATGCGGCCGCCAGGTTGGCGAGCCCCAGCCCCAGCCACTCTCCGACGTCCTCCAGCAGTTCCCGGGAGGTGGGGTCCCCCGCCTTGGCCAGTTCCGTCACGATGACTCCGGTAATCCGGTCCACCTGCCCGTCCACGGCCTTCAGGAGTTCCTGTGCAACCGGCGAATTGGCGGCAGCCAGCTCGCGGGCTTCGCGGCCGAGGGCGTTTCCGGATGCGTATTGTTCCCAGCAGCCGCGGTTGCCGCATTCGCAGCGGTGGCCGCCGGGCATGATGATCTGGTGGCCGAATTCGCCCGCGACGCCAAAACGTCCGCGCTCCACCCGGCCGTCCATCACCATGGCACCGCCGATGCCGGTGCCGAGCGTGATGCACACGAGCCGGTTCTGTCCCTGCCCGGCACCAAAGCGCCACTCCGCCCATGCGGCGGCGTCGGCGTCGTTCGTCAGGAGGACCGGCCGGCGCAGCAGGCGCTGGAGGTTGTCCCGCAGGGGCTCATTGCGCCAGGCGAGGTGCGGGCTGAACAGCACCGTCCCGCCGTCGAGGTCCATCCAGCCGGCCGCGCCGATTCCCACTGACCAGATGCGGTGGCCGCGGCTCAGCTCCTCCACGAGTTCCACAATCACCTGTTCCACTGCCCGGGGGTCGTTCCCCGGAGTGGAGCGCCTTGCCTGGCTCAGGATCCTGCCGTCGGCATCCACTACGCCGGCGGCAACCTTGGTGCCCCCGATATCGACGCCGATGGCCAGGCCCTTGCGCCCCAGCCGGAGGTGCTCACGGAAGGTCTGGCTTGCTGCCAGCACTTCCTGCCCCGCAGGCTTCCTGCGCCGCCAGGCGGCCGTCCGTCGAAAGGGTCTGGGCGCGGCGCCGGGCGAAGGAGTATGCATGGTTCCCCATTCTATTGCCCGCCCCTTATATTCCGGCGCGGCCCGCCCGCGGGACACGCCTGCCGTAGGGCCGGGGGTGGCGGCTGCCGGGCCCTTAACCGTAAAGTTACTCGCCAGTAGGTGAAACAGAACACACCTCCGCAGCTGGCGTACTAGTGTTAGCAGTACCCCCTGCGGGTCTATGGATAACAAAGGAGCTATCGTGCGCGAATTCAGTGTTCCGCCCTTGGTGAATGTACCCCCGGAAACCAACATCACCGACCTGGTGCTGCGGCAGGCCGCCAAGGCCTCGAACCCTTCCCTGTATTCGCGGCTCGATGCCGCCGGACAGTGGCAGGACATTTCCGCCACCGATTTCCTCGCCGACGTCCGCGTGCTTGCCAAGGGCCTTATGGCCAGCGGCGTCGCGGCCGGCGACCGCGTGGGCATCATGTCCCGCACACGGTATGAATGGGCGCTGGTGGATTTTGCCATCTGGTTCGCCGGCGGCGTCTCCGTGCCCATCTACGAAACATCCTCGCCCAGCCAGGTTGCCTGGAACCTGGGCGATTCAGGGGCCGTTGCCGCGTTCGGCGAGTCGGCGCACCACGAGGACGTCATCCGGCAGGCCGCCACGTCCGAGGGGCTGTCCTCCCTGGCCCACGTCTGGCAGTTGGAGGGCGCGGGGCTGGACGAACTCCGCGCCGCCGGAACCGCAGTCAGTGACGACGACCTGGAAGCCCGCAGGAGCCAGGCTTCGCTTACCGACGTGGCGACGATCATCTACACCTCCGGCACCACCGGCAGGCCCAAGGGTTGCGAACTGACCCACGGAAACTTCGTGGAGCTTTCGGAGAACGCGCTGGCCACTTCGCTGTCCGGCATTGTCCACGAACAAGCGCGGACCATCATGTTCCTGCCGCTGGCCCACGTGTTCGCCCGGTTCATCTCGGTCCTTGCCGTGGCGGCCGGCGTTACGGTGGCGCACACTCCGGACATCAAGCACCTTTTGCCGGATCTGCAGAGCTACAAGCCCACGTTCATCCTGGCGGTGCCGCGCGTGTTCGAAAAGGTCTACAACTCGGCCATGACGAAGGCGGAGGACGGTGGCAAGGGCGCCATTTTCCACAAGGCAGCCGACACCGCCATCGCCTACTCCCGCGCCCGCCAGGCCGGGTCGATCGGTTTTGGCCTCAAGCTCCGCCACGCGCTGTTTGACAAGCTCGTCTACAGCAAGCTGCGCGCAGCCATGGGCGGCCAGGTGGCCCACGCCGTTTCCGGCGGCGGCCCGCTGGGCGAACGCCTGGGGCACTTCTTCCAGGGCATCGGCATGCAGATCCTCGAAGGCTACGGCCTGACCGAGACCACGGCTCCGATCACCGTGAACACGCCTGACCTCATCAGGATCGGCACGGTCGGGGCTCCCCTGCCG
Organism: Arthrobacter oryzae; assembly: GCF_030718995.1. Classification (NCBI taxonomy): domain Bacteria; kingdom Bacillati; phylum Actinomycetota; class Actinomycetes; order Micrococcales; family Micrococcaceae; genus Arthrobacter; species Arthrobacter oryzae. Next base: position 3,398,326 of record NZ_CP132204.1, on the reverse strand, counting down.
GGGAATGCGGTGAAAATAGCCGACGACGGCGAAATCCTCGCCAAGGGCGTCTGCGTGATGCGCGGCTACTACAAGCGCGATGACCTGGCGGCCGACACGTTCGTGGACGGATGGTTCCGCACCGGCGACATCGGACAAATGGACGATAACGGCTTCCTGACCATCACGGGCCGCAAGAAGGAAATCATCGTGACGGCCAGCGGCAAGAACGTGGTGCCTGCCCTGCTCGAAGACCAGATCCGTGCCGACGCCCTGGTTTCGCAAGTGCTCGTTGTCGGCGACAACATGCCGTTCATCGGCGCGTTGGTGACCCTCGACGAGGAAGCCCTGCCAGGGTGGCTGCAGCGGCACGGCCTGCCGGCCTCCACCACCCTCGCGGAAGCCGCGGACCACCCTGTGGTCAAGGCCGCCGTCCAGGACCTCATCACCCGCGCCAACCAGTCCGTGTCCCAGGCTGAAGCCATCAAGTCGTTCCGGATTGTGCCGTCCGACTTCACGGAGGCTTCCGGCCACCTGACCCCGTCCATGAAGGTCAAGCGGGCCCAGGTGATGAAGGACTTCGAAGCGGTCATCGGGGAGATGTACGCTTCTCCCCGCCCGGCCCGAACGGAGCCGTCCGGACAGCACTAAAGGGTCTGCCGGTACAACAAAAGGGAGGTCCTCCCGGTTCACACTGAACCGGGAGGACCTCCCCTTTTATTGTCTTGCCCGGCTTGCTGCCTTACTCGACGACGAGCAGCAGGTCCCCGCCCTGGACCTGTTCCACGGCACCGACAGCGAGGCGTCCAACCGTTCCGGCCACCGGCGTCGTGATGGACGCCTCCATCTTCATGGCCTCAATGGTGGCAACTGTATCGCCGGCGTTGACGGCGTCCCCCACCTTGACGGTAAGTGTCACGGCTCCGGCGAACGGTGCGGCGACGTGGCCCGGCTGGCTGGCATCCGCTTTCTCTGCTGCCTTGACGTTGCTGACCACGGACCGGTCGCGGACCACCACCGGCCTGGACTGGCCGTTGAGCGTGCACATGACGGTGCGCATGCCCTTCTCATCGGGCTCCGATACGGCTTCGAGGGAGGCGATCAGGCGCACGCCCTTCTCAAGCTCGATCTCGTGCTCCGCGCCGCGCTGGAGGCCGAAGAGGTAATCGCGGGTGTCCAGGACGGACAGGTTGCCGTAGGTCTCCACGCTCTTCTGGTAGTCCTTGGTGGGACCTTCGAAGAGCAGCCGGTTGAGGGTCTGCTGCCGGGTCTTGGAGTCACCTTTCAGCGCTTCGCTGTCCTCGGCCTTCAATTCGGCGTCGCGCACCTTGATGCTCCGGCCCTGGAGGGCCTTGGTGCGGAACGGCTCCGGCCAGCCTCCGGGAGGATCGCCCAGTTCGCCGGACAGGAAGCCGATGACGGAATCCGGGATGTCATAGCTCTGCGGGTTTTCGTTGAAGTCCGCGGGATCAGCGTTGAGGCCGACGAGGTGCAGGGCGAGATCGCCAACCACCTTGGAGGACGGAGTGACTTTCACGAGGCGGCCCAGGATGCGGTCCGCTGCAGTGTACATGTCCTCGATGGCCTCGAAGCGTTCACCCAGCCCGAGGGCCATCGCCTGCTGCCGCAGGTTGGAGAGCTGGCCGCCGGGGATCTCGTGCTGGTAGACGCGGCCCGTGGGGCCCGGTAGCCCCGACTCGAATGGTGCGTAGACGCGCCGCACGGCCTCCCAGTAGGGTTCCAGCGAGCTGACCTTGCCCAGGTCCAGGCCCGTGTCGCGCGGCGTGTTTGCCAGGGCGGCGACCAGCGCCGACGCCGAGGGCTGGCTGGTGGTGCCGGCCAGGGAAGCCGACGCGACGTCCACGGCGTCCACCCCTGCGTCCACTGCCGCCAGGAGTGTGGCCAGCTGGCCGCCTGCGGTGTCGTGGGTGTGCAGGTGGACCGGGAGTTCGAAGCGTTCCCGCAGGGCCGCCACAAGCTTGGCAGCGGCCGCCGGACGCAGCAGCCCTGCCATGTCCTTGATGGCGAGGATGTGGGCACCGGCGTCAACGATCTTCTGCGCCAGCCCCAGGTAGTAATCCAGCGTGTACAGGTTTTCGTCGGGATCCAGCATGTCACCCGTGTAGCAAAGGGCCACTTCAGCGACGGCGGTGCCGGTGGCCCGGACAGCGCGGATGGCGGGAGCCATCTGGTTCACGTCGTTGAGGGCATCGAAGATCCGGAAGATATCGATGCCGGTAGCGGCGGCCTCGTTGACGAAGGCAACGGTGACTTCCTCGGGGTACGGCGTGTAGCCCACGGTGTTGCGACCGCGGAGCAGCATCTGGAGGCAGATGTTGGGCAGTGCCTTGCGCAGCGCGGCAAGCCGGTCCCAGGGGTCCTCGCCGAGGAACCGCAGGGCGACGTCATATGTGGCACCGCCCCAGGCTTCCACGGACAGCAGCTCGGGAAGCAGAGCGGACACGGCGGGGCCTGCCGCCACCAGGTCGCGGGTGCGGACCCGGGTGGCCAGCAGGGACTGGTGTGCATCACGGAACGTGGTGTCCGTCACGGCGACGGCGTTCTGCGCGCGCAGGGCCTTGGCAAAGCCTTCAGGACCCAGCTCGAGCAGCCGCTGGCGTGAGCCCTCCGGCGCAGGGGTCTCCCCCACTGCGGGCAGCTTGGCCGCAGGGTTCGAGTGCACCGTGAGTTCCCCGTTGGGCTTGTTGACGGTCACCTCAGCCAGCCAGGTCAGCAGCTTGGTGCCGCGGTCCGCGGAGACACGGGCCTTGAGCAGCTCGGGGCGCTGGTCGATGAAGTTGGTGGCCACATCGCCGGCGATGAAGTCCTTGTCATCCAGGACGGCCTGCAGGAAGGAAATGTTGGTGGAGACGCCGCGGATGCGGAATTCCGCCAGGGCGCGACGGGCGCGGGCCACTGCCGCGGGGTAGTCACGGCCGCGGCAGGTCAGCTTGACCAGCATGGAGTCGAAGTGCGGGCTGATCTCGGCACCCGAGTACACGGTGCCGCCGTCGAGCCGTACACCGGCGCCGCCGGCGGAACGGTAGCCGGTGATCTTTCCGACGTCGGGCCGGAAGCCGTTGGCCGGGTCCTCCGTGGTGATGCGGCACTGGAGGGCCGCACCCTTGAGCTGGACCGTCTCCTGGGAGAGACCCAGGTCGGCCAGCGTCTCGCCGGAGGCGATGCGCAGCTGCGCCTGGACCAGGTCCACGTCCGTGACTTCTTCGGTGACTGTGTGCTCCACCTGGATGCGCGGGTTCATTTCGATAAAGACGTGCTGGCCGGCACGTTCGCCGACGGTGTCCACGAGGAACTCCACAGTTCCGGCGTTGACGTAGTTGAGGGCCTTGGCGAACTTCACGGCATCGCGGTAAAGCGCCTGCCGGATGCCTTCGTCCAGGTTGGGGGCCGGCGCGATTTCCACGACCTTCTGGTGGCGGCGCTGGATGGAGCAGTCGCGTTCGAAGAGGTGCATGATGTTGCCCTCGGCATCGGCCAGGATCTGGACCTCGATGTGGCGGGGGCGAAGCACGGCCTGTTCCAGGAACATGGTGGGGTCGCCGAACGCGGCGTCGGCTTCGCGCATGGCAGCCTGGAGTGCTTCGGGCAGCGCGTCCCGGGTGTCCACCCGGCGCATGCCGCGCCCGCCTCCGCCGGCCACGGCCTTGGCAAAGATGGGGAAGCCGATCTCGTCCGCGGCCGCGATCAGTTCGTCCAGGTCCTTGGAGGGCTGGCTCGACTTGAGGACGGGAACACCCGCGGCACGTGCCGCCTCCAAGGCGGCAACCTTGTTTCCTGCCAGCTCAAGGACTTCGGCCGGAGGGCCGACGAAGGTGATGCCGGCTTCTTTAGCGGCCCGGGCCAGGCGGGGATTCTCCGAGAGGAATCCGTAGCCGGGGTAGATGGCGTCGGCGCCGGATTCCTTGGCGACCCGGACCACCTCATCCACGTCGAGGTAGGCGCGGACGGGATGGCCCTCCTCGCCGATCAGGTACGCTTCATCAGCCTTCTGGCGGTGGATGGAGTTACGGTCCTCGTTGGGGAACACGGCAACCGTCTTGGCGCCCAGCTCGTAGCCGGCACGGAAGGCGCGGATCGCGATTTCGCCGCGGTTAGCCACCAGAATCTTGGAAAACATACTTCTCCTGCATCATCGCGGGTGTATCGGTAAGTGGTCACAGTGTGTAAGACGGGTGTGTGGAAACACAAATCATTGTGTCGACCATCACAGAATTATCCGTCATGGAGGCAGGATTAGGCAGGCCCCGCCGATTCCGGCCTCCGTCGTCCGCATGGAATGGCTCGGGATGTGCCGCGCACACGCCGGATGAAGCGGGATTCATCACCGCGGCAACATATGATGAGTTGGGGGTGCTTACGCGCGCCCTCCGCTCCGGGGAGCCGGAGCCGGCACTACCCCAACACGGCAACCGGCGTTAGGTATTGGTTTTTCAAGTGCAAGTAGTCAGCATCAGCAGCCTCAAAGGCGGGGTCGGCAAAACTTCCGTCACCACCGGATTGGCATCTGCGGCCCTGGCCGCCGGCATCCCAACCCTCGTGGTGGACCTTGATCCGCATGCGGACGCCAGTACGGCACTGGGCGTCCAGCCGGATGACCAACTGGACATCGGCCGGATGCTGAAGAGCCCCCGACGTGCGAAGCTTGCCGAGAACGTCGTCACCAGCAGCTGGGTGGCCCGGGAAAACTACAACGGAGCCAAGCCCGCCGTCCTGGACGTCGCTGTGGGTTCCGCATATACGGGCATTTACGATCGGCCTGACCTTGGCCGCAGGGACCTGCGCAGGTTGTCAGCGGTCCTGGCCGGCACGGACAAGTACCAGCTGATCCTGGTGGACTGCCCGCCCTCGCTGAACGGGCTCACCCGGATGGCGTGGTCCGCCAGCGACAAGGTGGCCCTGGTTGCAGAACCGGGGCTGTTTTCCGTGGCGGGCACGGAGCGCACCATGCGGGCCATCCAGCTGTTCCGCCAGGAGTTCGCCCCCAACCTCTCCCCCGCCGGCATCATTGCGAACCGTGTCCGATCGGGTTCGTCCGAACACGCGTTCCGCCTCGCGGAAATGCAGTCGATGTTCGGAGAACTGCTGCTGACACCCCACATCCCGGAGCAGGCAAACTGGCAGCAGATCCAGGGTGCGGCGCATTCCGTACACCACTGGCCCGGCGATTCGGCGAAAAATGCGGCCAGCATGTTCAACACTCTTCTTGACAACCTCCTGGCCTCCAACGGTTCTGATCCCGCCGGGGCACTCCGGGAACGGAGCCTCCGGTAGGTGGAATGCCTTCCCCGTAGCCTTCACGCGCACTGAACGCAGAAAGGCCGCCTTCCTTCCGGAAGGCGGCCTTTCTGCTGAGGGTGGGGGTGCTAGCCTGTGGTGCCTGTCTTGCGGGCAGCGCGACGCTTGCTGAGTTCATCGTCCGGAAAGGACTGTTCGACGGCGTGCTCGCTGGGAAGCGCTGCGAGGCTGCCTTCCACTTCGCGCCACACCCGACCGACGGCGATTCCGAACACGCCCTGGCCGCCCTGGACCAGATCAATGACCTCATCCGCGGACGTGCACTCATAGACGCTCGCGCCGTCGCTCATGAGGGTGATCTGGGCGAGGTCTTCAACGCCGCGTTCGCGCAGGTGTTCGACGGCGGAACGGATCTGCTGCAGTGAAACGCCCGTATCCAGCAGCCGCTTGACAACTTTCAGCACCAGGATGTCGCGGAAGCCGTAGAGCCGCTGCGAGCCGGAACCGGCGGCGCCGCGAACTGCGGGCTCTACCAGGCCTGTCCGTGCCCAGTAGTCGAGCTGGCGGTAGGTGATGCCTGCGGCCTTGCAGGCTGTCGGTCCGCGGTAGCCGGCGTCCTCGTCCAGGACAGGAAGGTCTTCCGTGAAGAGGAGGCCCTGAGCACCGCTCGCAGGCAGGGCTACGCCTGCCGTTGAAGCCTGCTTTAGCTCGCCTGCTTCGCCTTTCGGACTCACGTGGACCCTCCTCGTCGTATGCTCCCCTAAGGAAGTTGCAGCAACAGCGATCACAGATCCGAAATTCATCTGTGTAATTTCAGCCGGAGCTGCACATTCCAGTGTGACTTGCGCGGCTGTTGTATGCAATGGGAACTTGATATGTTCGACGTTAGGCCTGCCAGGGCCCAAGGTCAAAGACGTTGGCCCTCTTTGAGGGGTGTGTCGAAACTTTCAGCCTCAACTTTAACCTTAAAGTGACCCTAGCCGTCGAAGTCTTCCGGCTCCACGTCGTCGAGGAACTCACGGAAGCGTCGCAGTTCACGCTCCTCATCCACGGTTGGGCCAGGCTCGGTGTCTTCACCTTCATCGTGCTCGGTAATCCGGACACCGGCCTCATCCATCACCGAGTCCGCGCACCAGATGCGGCACTTGGCCCGCAAGGCCAAGGCAAGAGCGTCCGAGGCCCTGGAGCTCACGGTGGTGCCGTCTTCGAACTGGAGCTGTCCGTAGAAGATGTTGTCTTCGACGGCGACGATATTGACGCTGACGATGGAGTGGCCCAACGATTCGACGACGTCGATCAGGAGGTCGTGCGTCATGGGCCGCGGCGGCACCACACCCTGCTGGGCCAACGCGATGGCACTCGCTTCAGGGGTTCCGATCCAGATGGGCACGTGCCGTTCGCCGTGGATTTCGCGAAGCAGCACCAGCGGCTGGTTCGACGGCAGTTCGATCCTCACGCCTACGATCTCGACTTCAATCATCAGATATCCATTCGCGATATACGGTCCTGCACCAAGGCCCGGTGCAGCGTCAGGCAGAGATCACTGATCTCCCGGGCTGCCTCGGCGGCCCGGGCATGGGATGCGGCGTCCTTGCGGGAGGTCAGCGGCGCCACGGCACGTTCCACCAGGCCGAACTCCCGCTCTGCGGCGGCCTGGAACGGCCGCAGGTGGCGAGGTTCGAGGCCGTGGCTTTCCAGCTGGACGCACGCACGGGCCACCTGCAGGGCGTGCTCATCGAACTTCCCGTTGACGTGGCCGATCAGCCCGAATTCCAGCAACGACCGCAGCAGCGGCACGCTGGCGCCGGACTCGGCCCGCAGCTGGTCCTCGCTGAGCCTGCGCACCTTGTTCTGCAGTTCGGTGGCGAGTTCGTCCGACACGATCCGCGGGGACACAGTGACGCCCGGCGGCAGGTTCTCCGGGCGTTCGCCGCGGTCGATTGCGTCAAGGTAGTCCTTGATCACCTTCAGCGGCAGGTATTGGTCGCGCTGGAGAGCCAGCACGAAGCGCAGCCGCTCCACATCCGTGTCCGCATACTGCCGGTAGCCGGCCGGCGTGCGTTGCGGATTGATCAGGCCTTTTTCTTCAAGGAACCTGATTTTGGACGCAGTCATGCCGGGGAAGTCGTCACTCAGTTGCGCGAGTACTTCCCCGATGTTCAGGACCTGGGGTCCGCGCCGTTCCGGTTGTGCCAGAGCCACAGGCAACTACCCCGGGATCAGACGTTGCCTGCAGCGCGGGCAGGGCTGAGGTAGAAAGTGAGCCGGAACTTGCCGATCTGGACTTCATTGCCGGACTTGAGCTCCACGCTGTCCACGCGGTCGTGGTTGACGTAGGTTCCATTAAGGCTGCCGGTGTCAACGACCTCGAAGCTGCGCGCCGTCCGACGGAATTCCACGTGGCGGCGGGAGACCGTGACGTCGTCAAGGAAGATGTCCGCGTCCGGGTGCCGCCCGGCAGTGGTGACGTCGGAGTCCAGCAGGAACCGCGCACCGGTGTTGGGTCCGCTGTGGGCCACCAGCAGCGCCGAACCGAACGGAAGGGCCTCAACGGCTACCCGCTCCTCCGGAGACAGCTTGGGCGCAATGGTCGGCTCATCACGGATCGGCGTGAGATGAATCGAGGTGGTCTCCGAAGCCTTCACTCCGCCCGTGCCGTAATCACCAACGTTGTGGCTATTCTCGTGACCAACCATGGATTCCTCCTCTTCCGTTGCAGATGTCCCCCTGCAAACAACGCGTGCCCTCCGGAAAAGCCTGGCAGATCCGGTACTACCGGCGTACCGTCCGGCTGCTGATCGCTCAGCAGCCGGCCCGACATGCCGGTTATCTTTAGCCTACCTGTTGTTCGTACTCCGATGCACTGAGCAGGGACTCCACCGCGTCGGCCTCCGCGAGCTTGACCTCGATGAGCCAGCCTTCGCCGTAAGGATCGCTGTTGATCAGTGCCGAATCGGTGTCCAGTGCCTCGTTCCTGGCGACGATTTCGCCGCTCACGGGAGCATAGATGTCGCTCACGCTCTTCGTGGACTCAACCTCGCCCACGACCTCGTTCGCGGCGACCTTGGTGCCGACTTCGGGCATCTGCGCATACACGACGTCACCCAGGGCGTCCTGGGCGAAATCGGTGATGCCTACGCGCACTACGCCCTCGGCGTTGGGGGCCGAAACCCACTCGTGTTCGGCAGTGTAGGACAGGTCTTCGGGAATGTTGCTCATCAGGGGCCTTTCATCGGGTCAACCACGAATATTGGTCAATCAGCAATGTCAACGGAGGTCTGCAGAACAAGCCGCCGCTGAAAGTATATGCACATCGATAGCCGCGGCAGGGAGCCGTTGTCGGGACCCTTGTGGCACAGTAGTGACATGCCAGAACTTCCCGAAGTGGCCGGGCTGAGCGCTTTCCTGGGCGCCCGGCTTCGTGGAGCTGTACTGACGAAAATCCAGATCGTGTCCTTCGCGGTACTCAAGACGGCAGACCCGCCATATACGGCGTTGGAAGGCCGCACCATCTCCGGTGTCCAGCGCCGGGGAAAATTCATCATCCTGGACACTGATGGAATCTATCTCGCGTTCCACCTGGCCAAGGCCGGCTGGCTCAGGTACACGGAATCGCCCTCGCATGCCGTGCTGGCACGGGGCAAGGGGTACATCGCTGCGCGGCTGGAGTTCACCAGGAACCGGCCGGACGCCGATGGCGGCACTGTACAGATAGGGATCGACCTCACCGAGGCAGGCACCAAGAAGAGCCTCGCACTCTACGTGGTCCGGGACCCGGAACAGATCCCGGCGGTCGCCACCCTGGGCCCCGATCCGTTGAGCGACTCGTTCGGCCTTGATGCTTTTGCTGACATTCTCGCCGCGAGCACCCAGCAGATTAAGGGACTGTTACGGAACCAGGGAGTGATCGCCGGCATCGGAAACGCCTACAGCGACGAAATCCTGCACGCGGCGCGGATCTCCCCCTTCGCCATCGCGAAGTCCCTGGACCCGGCGTCCGTCCGCGTCCTCTACGACTCCGTCCACAGCATCCTGGGCCAGGCGGTGGCGGAGGCTGTGGGAAAGGCGCCCAACGAATTGAAGGACGCGAAGCGGAACACCATGCGCGTCCACGGCCGGACCGGTGAGGAGTGCCCCGTCTGCGGGGACACCATCCGTGAAGTGTCTTTTGCCGACAGGGCGTTGCAGTACTGCGCGACCTGCCAGACAGGCGGCAAGATCCTGGCGGACCGGAGGACGTCCCGTTTCCTGAAGTAGGGCGCCATACCGGCACAAAGAAAAACCGCCCCGTCCCGGGATGATTCCCGGAAACGGAGCGGTTTTTCCTGCTGGTCGGGCTGACAGGATTTGAACCTGCGACCCCTTGACCCCCAGTCAAGTGCGCTACCAAGCTGCGCTACAGCCCGTTAGTCCCGCCGTTCTCCGCTTCGGTGGCGTCCCAGGTTTCCCTGCGATTTTCACCTAAGCAGTCCGGCCGAACCACCTTGAAAAGCTTACACGATGTCAGAGGGTGCAAGTGACACTTTCTGTGTGACACATGCAACGTGTGCCGTGATTAACGCTTCTTGCCGCGCTTTTCACGGACGCGCATGTTGACCTCAATGGGCGTTCCCTCGAAACCGAAGGTTTCGCGGAGGCGCCGGGTGATGAAGCGGCGGTATCCCGGGTCCAGGAATCCGGTGGTGAACAGGACAAATTTCGGCGGGCGGCTGGAAGCCTGGGTGCCGAAGAGGATGCGGGGCTGCTTGCCGCCGCGGACCGGGTGCGGGTGCGCAGCCACGAGCTCGCCGAGGAAGGCGTTCAGGCGCCCGGTGGGGATGCGCTTGTCCCAGCTTTCCAGTGCCGTGTCCAACGCAGGAACCAGGCGGTCCTTGTGCCAGCCGGTCAGCGCCGAAATGTTCACGCGCGGCGCCCAGGCCACGTGGGCCAGGTCCTGCTCGATTTCACGTTCCAGGTAGGTGCGGCGTTCGTCATCCAGCAGGTCCCACTTGTTGAACGCGAGAACCAGTGCGCGGCCGGATTCAATGGCCAGCTGCAGGATGCGGACATCCTGTTCGCTGAGCACTTCGTCCACGGCGAGGAGCACGACGGCGACCTCGGCCTTTTCGAGGGCGCTCTGCGTACGCAGCGAGGCGTAGAAGTCCGCGCCCTGCGCCATGTGCTGGCGGCGGCGGATGCCGGCGGTGTCGACGAAGCGCCAGGTGCGGCCGCCGAGTTCGATGAATTCATCGACGGGGTCGCGCGTGGTGCCGGCGGTGTTGTCCACGACAACGCGCTCAGAGCCCGCCAGCTTGTTCAGCAGGGAGGACTTGCCCACGTTCGGACGGCCGATCAGTGCGATACGGCGCGGGCCGCCGGAGCGCTCCAGCCCTTCGATCGTTGAGTACTCAGGCAGGGTGTCCATTACGTGGTCGAGGAGGTCGGCGACGCCCCGGCCGTGCAGTGCCGAAACCGGGTACGGCTCGCCGAAGCCGAGGCCCCAGAGCGTTGCCGAGTCGGCTTCCTGCGCAAAGTCGTCCACCTTGTTGGCCACCATGATGACCGGCTTCTTGGACTTGCGGAGCATTTTGACGACCGCTTCGTCCGTGGCGGTGGCGCCGACGGCGGAGTCGACGACGAACAGCACGGCGTCGGCGAGTTCCACGGCCATCTCGGCCTGCTCTGCGACCCGGGCGTGGATGCCCCGGGCATCGTGCTCCCAGCCGCCGGTGTCAACGACCGTGAAGTTCCGGCCGTTCCACGTGGCCGAGTACATCACCCGGTCGCGCGTGACGCCGGGGGTATCCTCCACCACGGCTTCGCGGCGGCCGAGGATACGGTTCACCAGGGTGGACTTGCCCACGTTGGGTCGGCCGATGATGGCCAGCACCGGATCGAGCTTGACCGGGCCGTCGAAGTCCTGGTCGTCATAGTGGCCGCTCAGGAGGGCGGCGTCTTCCTCATCCAGTTCGTAGTCGTCCAGGCCGGCCCGGAGGGAGGCGGCTCGAAGCTCTGCCTCGTCATCGTCCAGGGCAGCAAGATGCTCCGCCACCTGGTCCGTGCCGGTGGGCGTGTATTCGTCTTCGCCGGCGCCAAATTTGCCGGAGGCTTGAGTCGTATCGCTCATTGCACTTTCCTTAGTGGTGATCTGCCGGCGTCCCGGCTACTTCTTCATGACGTTTTTGCGGGGAATCCGCGCCGGGCAAGGGCTGCCCGCTGAGTTGAATCGTTTGCTGGACATGCCGTGCCAACGCAGCGCGGATCTCATTTCCCGCCCTGTCCATTGAAACACGCCCTGTCTCGCCGGGCCTGCGACCCACAGCCAGCGCCTTGCCGAAACTGACGTGCAGCCGCCGGCCCGGCCGCGGAACGGCGTCGAGGTGTTCGCCGGCGATCCTGGTGCCCAGGATGGCCACGGGAACCACGGTCGCGCCGGAGTTCAGCGCAAGCCAGGCAACCCCGTTGTTAATGGTGGTGGCCTCACCGCTCCCCCTCGTTCCTTCGGGGAGGATACCGACGCACCGGCCGGCGTCGAGCGCGCTTTTGCTGAGCTGCAGCGCGGCACGGTCGCCTGAACGGTCCACCGGAAGCTGGCCCGAAGCCTTGAGGACGCCCCCGAGGAAGCCTTTGAACATTTCCTTCTTAACGAGTATGTGCATGGGGCGCGGTGACGCGCCGAACATCACCGGCCCGTCCAGGAAGCTGATGTGGTTGCCGGCGAAGATCACGGGACCTTCAACGGGAACGTTCTCCCGTCCGTGGACTGTGGTCCGGTAGACCACATGGTCCAGGATCCATCCGACCGGCCGGCTCCAGGCCATTGTCCATCCGCCCGGGAGTACGCCGCCGCCGCCTGCCTGCGCCCGGACGGGACGGGTGCCCCCTGCGTCAGTCACGGTTGAGGACCTTGTTGACGATACCCAGGGCCGCGTCAACGGTGCCGTCGAAGTCCAGATCCGACGAATCCAGGGTGACGACACCGTCCGCAGCCGTGGTGAAGTTGACGACGGTCGAGTCCTTGGCGTCGCGCTGGGTGACCTGGGCCGCCAGCTGCTCGGCGCTCTGCGTACCGCCCAGCTGGACGCCCCGGCGGCGCAGCCTGGCCTCCTCGCTGGCAGTCAGCAGCATGCGGACTTCGGCGCCGGGAGCGACGACGGTGGTGATGTCGCGTCCTTCGACCACGATGCGGCGGTGGTGGACCTCGATCAGTTCACGTTGCCGGCGCACCAGTTCCTTCCGCGCACCGAGAGTGGTGGCGATGGCACTGACGGCTGAGGAGATTGCCGGTTCCCGGATCGCCTGCGTGACGTCGGTGCCGCCGACCCGGACGTAGTCCTCGTTCGGGCTGGTGCTGACGTCCAGCGGCAGGTCCTCGGAGGCCTGCTCGATGGCCCCTGCGTCGCCCAGGTCGATGCCCCGGTCCAGGCAGTACCAGGTCAGGGCACGGTACATGGCGCCCGTGTCCAGGTAGGCCAGTCGGAGGCGTCGTGCCACTTCCCTGCTGACGCTGGACTTTCCGGACCCGGAAGGGCCGTCGATGGCAACCACCAGCGGCCTGCCCTGGCGAAGCATGGGCACGGTGTCAATGAGTTCCTGTGTCATTACTGCAGTACCCGCCATCCACGGTCGTTGAGTGCTTCGATGAGCAGATCATGTTTGTTGGGCAAAACCGACAGTTCCACCATTCCTACATTCTGCCCGGACGAATGGTCCAGCCGCAGGTCTTCGAGGTTGACCCCGATTTCGCCGATCTCCGTCAGGAGGCGGGCGATCTGCCCCGGCCGGTCGTCCACCAGGACGGTCAACCAGGAATACGCCTGCGGCGGTCCGCCATGCTTGCCGGGAATCCTGGACTGCCCGGCGTTTCCCTCACTGATTAGCTGGGCCAGGTCCAGGCGGGCACCGGGGGCGGCAGGATCTTCAAGCGTGCCGATCAGGCGGTTGAGGTCCTCCCGCACTCCGTGCAGGATCTCGACCACCGGGCCCGCATTGGCGCCCAGGATCTGGACCCACAGCGTCGGATCGCTGGCCGCGATGCGGGTGACGTCGCGCAAGCCGTTTCCGGCCAGGGACAGGGCGTGCAGGGGCGTACCCTGCAGCCGGCTGGCCACCAGCGATGACATCACCTGGGGAAGGTGCGACACGAGCGCTACAGCGTGGTCATGTTCCTCTGCGCCGAACTGCGTGACCACGGCACCGAGGTCCGTGGCCAGGGCACGGGCGGCCAGCAGGGCACCGGGCGACGTTTCCCCGGAAGGGCAAACTACCCAGGGCATGGAGGTGAACAGCTCACCGCGGGCCGCCACGGGCCCTGACTTTTCCCGGCCGGCCATCGGATGTGTGCCCACGTAGCGGGCAAGGTCCACGCCGCGCCCCCGAAGGTCGGCCAGGATGCCGGCCTTGACGCTGGCGATGTCCACCACGGTTGCGGCCGGGTACTCAGTCAGTGCGCGCTCCACCACGTCCGCTGTAACGTCCGGCGGAGCGGCCACGACAACGAGTTCGGGCTGCTCGTCGCCAAGGCGCGACAACGGAAGGCCTGCCCCGATATCGACGGCGACCGCCTGGTTGGTGGGTGACGGGTCGGACAGGAACACCGAGACGCCGCGGCCCCGGAGTCCGAGGCCGATGCTGGTCCCCAGCAGTCCCGTTCCGATAACCACCACCGGGCCGCGCAGGTGGCCGCGTCCGTGGGTACGAAAGGCAGACATGGACTACAGCCCTACGGATGCCAGCAGGTGGCCGACTTCCTGCTTGCCGAGGTTGCGGATGCTCCCCTGGCGCTGGTCGCCCAGGCCGATGGGGCCCACCTTGACCCGCACCAGGCGGAGTACCGGGAACCCGACGGCGTCGAACAGGCGGCGGACGATGCGGTTCTTGCCGGAGTGCAGCACAACCTCGATCAGCACGTGGCCCGGGGTGGAGTCCACCAGCTTGAACGAGTCCACCGAGGCGAAGCCGTCCTCCAGTTCAACACCGGCCTTGAGCTGCGCGCCGATTCCCTGCGGGAACGGGCCGCGGACCTGGACCAGGTACGTCTTTGGCACCTCGTAGGACGGGTGCGTCAAACGGTTGGCGAGTTCGCCGTCGTTCGTCAGCAGCAGCAGGCCCTCGGTGGCGACGTCGAGGCGTCCCACGTGGAAGAGGCGTTCGCCGTGCGTGTTGCGGACGAAGTCGCTGATGCACGGACGGCCGTCAGGGTCCTCCATGGTGGACACAACACCCTTGGGCTTGTTGAACACCATGTAGACCATGTTCTCGTCCAGCTGGATGCGCAGGCCGTCGACGTGGATCACGGCGGTCTTCGGGTCGACGCGGACGCCGAGCTCGGTGACAACCTTGCCGTCCACTTCCACGCGGCCTTCCGAGATCATTTCCTCGCACACGCGCCGGGAAGCGACGCCGGCGGAGGCCATGACCTTCTGCAGGCGGATGCCGTCGGCATCGTGCATTTCGGACTGCGGCACGTCGCCGCGGGGTCCGCGCTTCCGCGACGGCTTGCGGACGGGGCCGAGGTTCTGGCCGAACCGTTCGCCGCCGAAAGCGCGCGTGCCGAAGGTCTTCGCCGAAGCGGACCGCGGCTTGGGCTTGAGGGCGCCCGGGGTGCCGGGCTCCTTGCCGGCGCCGGGCTTGCGTGCGCCGGGCTTCCGGGCTGCAGGTTTGCCCTGCTTCCAGTCACCGGCTGCCGGGCGGTCTGCCGGTGCGCCCGCCGGACCCTGCAGGTCCGGATCGATGAAGGCCTCTTCGCGAGGCTTGGGGCGCTTGAAGGGGCGGTCGCCGCCGCCTTTGTAGCCGGCGCCGCCGGCCCCGCCTCCGCGGCTGCCGCCGCCCTGTACCGGATTGCGTCCGGCCTTGTTTTGTCCGGCGCTATTGCGTCCCGAACTGTTACGTGGTGAACCCTGGCGTCCCGCCTGTGTCATGACCCGTCCTTCGTTATGGTGGCCGGCGTTGGTTGTCTCCCGACAACACTAGCCAGCCGGGCGGATTAAGTCCGCCCTGGTGGATTCTCGTGCGCAGGCATGGATACTGCCTACATTCTTCCGGCGTCGTAGAACTCTTCGATGCCTTCAAGCCCTGGAAGATGGGGTGAAAGCTGCGGCAACTCAGCCACCGAGCCGATTCCCATGCGTTCCAGGAAGTACGACGTCGTGCGGTAAAGGACGGCCCCTGATTCGGGATCGGTACCCGAGTCTTCGATGAGTCCCCGCTGCATGAGCGTCCGCACGACAGAGTCAACATTAACTCCTCGAATTGCAGACACCCTGGCCCTTGATACGGGCTGGCGGTAAGCGATGACGGCGAGCGTTTCCAGTGCCGCCTGCGTCAGCCTGGCTGTCTGTCCCTCCAGCACGAACCCTCCGACGACGTCGGCGAAATCCGCGCGGGAATAGATGCGCCAGCCTCCGGCGATATTCCGCAATTCAAAACCCCGGGGTCTGGATGTGTGGCCAACAGTGTTGATACCAGTATTGATACCATCTGCGCTGGCCACGTCCGAGTCCGGGGCATTAACAGTATAGCCGTTATACTCACGCTGAAGTTCCGCCAGGAGCTGCTCGACGGCGTCGACGGTAAGGTTGAGCCCTGTGGCCAGTTCGACGGCGGTGGCCGGCTGGTCAATGACCATCAGCACAGCTTCGAGGGCGGCATGCGCGCCGCCGGGGAGTTCAGCAACGTTCAGTCCGCTGTCCGCCTCCGCGCTGCTTGCCGGATCCGGTGTGGTGGCGCTCAAGGCTGCTCCTCGTATTCTTCGCTGAGATTGTCACTGCTCCAATGATCGTGTCCCGCCGTCCAGTGCACTGTCAGGTCGCCCAGAGGGAGCAGCTGGTCGAACGCAACCACCGTGTCCCTGAACATTTCCAGGAGCGCCAGGAAGCGGGCCACCACAACCATCGTTGATTCAGCATCGGCGATCAGTGCCCGGAAGGACAGCGGCTTTCCCGCCTGAAGCTTCAGCCCAAGGATTTCAGCCTGTTCCTTGACGCTCACGGCGCTCCCGTGCAGGTGCGCCAGGCCAACCTCGGTCGGCGCCGCTTCCCTGGGTTTCAGCGCCGCCTCCGCGAGGGCAGCGAACTGCGCTGGTGTGTGGCGCCACACGAGTTCCGGAAGCAATGCCGCGAACCCGGGTTCCAGTGCGACCTGGCGGGGGTAGCTGCGGGCCTCGAGTTCAAGGGTGGAGTTGATCAGGCCGGCCACCTGCTTGAAGGCCTTGTATTGGAGCAGCCGGGCAAAGAGGAGGTCACGAGCTTCGAGCAGGGCGACGTCTTCGTCGTCCTCCACTTCACCTGCCGGCAGGAGCCGGGCGGCCTTGAGGTCCAAAAGCGTGGCGGCAATGACCAGGAATTCGCTGGCTTCATCCAGCGCCCATTCCTCCCCCAGCTGCTGGAGGTTGCGGATGTACTTGATGAATTCATCGGTCACCGTGGCCAGGGCAACCTCGGTGATGTCCAGCTGATGCTTGCTGATGAGGCCGAGCAGCAGGTCGAAGGGTCCGGTGAAGTTGGCGAGCCGCACTTCGAAGCCGGATTTTTTCGCCGGCTCCGCGAGCGGCGTGCCTGCCAGTGCCACGGCCTTGGCTAGGGCGCGCCGCCGCGCGAAATCAGCTCCTTGGCCAGGCGGCGGTAGGCGTCGGCACCGATGTGGTTGGCGGCGTAGCTGGTGATTGGCTCCGCGGCCACCGTGGCGTCGGCAAACTTGATGGAGCGCTTGATGACGGTCTCGAAGACTTTATCTCCGAAGGCTTCCACCAGCCGGCTGATGACTTCGCGGCTGTGCAGGGTGCGGGCGTCATACATCGTGGCCAGGACCCCGTCCACCTGGAGCCTCGGGTTCAGCCGGTCCTGGACCTTGTCGATGGTTTCCACCAGAAGCGCCACTGCCCGCAGCGCGAAGAACTCGCAGATCAGCGGAATGATGACTCCGTGGGCGGCGGTGAGGGCGTTGACCGTCAGCAGGCCGAGCGACGGCTGGCAGTCGATCAGGACGACGTCGTAATCGTCCTCCACTTTTTTCAGGGCACGGTCCAGCACCTGCTCGCGCGCAACTTCGTTGACCAGCTGCACTTCCGCGGCCGAGAGGTCGATGTTCGCCGGAAGCAGGTCGACGTTTTCGACGCCGGTGTGCTGGATGGCGTCACGGATGTCCACTTTGCGGTCCATCAGGACGTTGTAGACCGTCAGGTCCAGTTCATGCGGGTTCGTCCCAAGGCCTGCGGACAGTGCCCCCTGGGGATCAAAGTCCACCAGCAGGACCCGGCGGCCGTATTCGGCGAGCGCAGCAGCCAGGTTAATCGTGGAGGTCGTTTTGCCGACGCCGCCTTTCTGGTTCACCATGGCGATCACGCGGGCGGGGCCATGGGACGACAGTGGCGCAGGCTCGGGGAATTCGCGGTAGGGGCGCCCGGTAGGACCCATGACGGCGTCTTCCAGATCGAGTTCGGTGCCTTCCAGAGTTGCTGAACCCTGTTCGCTGCTCACGTATCTATCCACACTTTCGATGACGTTGATGTCCTGCCGCTGAATCTCCAGCGCCGATGGTTCCTTCCCACCAAGGTTACAGCGCCGCATCAGTGATTCAACGGAACTTGACACGCGCCCTTGATTGAGCCTTTACCTTCTGGTAAAGGTCGAAGGTTTGGGTCGTCCGTGCAAAAAACCGCCCGTACAGGAGGATCCTGTACGGGCGGTCTTTGCTTTTTCTGCTACTGCGTTAGTTCTATTTTCCTGCAGTATGTTCCGGATGTTCCGGATGTTCCGGATGTTCCGGTTCAGGCGTTGGCGGGAACCGGTGCAGCCGGAGCTTCCTGCTCCACGTGGTGGCCGGGGATCATGGTCTGCTCGTCGAAGGGCTCCGCGCCGGACAGGACACGTTCCACCTGGCCGCCGTCGATCTCCTTGACCCAGGTGCCGATCAGGACCGTGGCGACCGCGTTGCCGGTGAAGTTGGTCAGGGCGCGGGCCTCGGACATAAAGCGGTCGATGCCGACGATCATGCCGACGCCGCCGAGCAGTTCCGGCTTGTGGGCCTGCAGGCCTGCGGCCAGGGTGGCCAGGCCGGCACCGGTGACGCCTGCTGCGCCCTTGGAGGCGATGATCATGAAGACCAGCAGCGAAACCTGGGCGCCCAGGTCCAGCGGGGTGCCCATGGCGTTGGCCACGAACAGGGACGCCATGGTCAGGTAGATGGCCGTGCCGTCAAGGTTGAAGGAGTATCCGGTGGGAACCGTGACGCCGACAACCGGCTTGGAGACACCCAGGTGCTCCATCTTGGCGATGAGGCGGGGCAGGGCGGCCTCGGAGGAGGACGTGGAGAAGATCAGCAGGTATTCGCGGGCCAGGTACTTCATGAGGCGGAAGATGTTGACGCCTGCCACGACCTGCAGCAACCCGCCAAGGATGATCACGATGAACAGTGCGCAGGTGATGTAGAAGGCGGCCATCAGGGTGAACATGCTGACGATGGCTTGGACGCCGGTGGCTCCCACGACGGCGGCGATTGCACCGAAGGCGCCCACCGGGGCAAGCCACATGATCATGATGAGGATGCGGAACACGACAGCCTGGCCGTGGCCGATGGCCTTGAGTACCGGCGCACCCTGCGGGCCCATCTTCTGCAGGGCGAAGCCTACGAGGAGTGCGGCAAAGAGCGTCGGAAGGACCGGAATGTCTCCCGGGATGATCCCGAGGAGGAAGGCGACGGTGCTGTCGACTTCTGCCTTCTTGGAAGGATCGTACGGCGCCAGCTTCAGGCCCTCGCCCGGGTGGATCAGGTTGCCAACCACCAGGCCGATGGCGAGCGCGAAGGTGGACATGAGAACGAAGTATCCCAGCGCCAGGCCACCGACCTTGCCCACCGTGGCCGCCTTCGCGATGGAGCCGATGCCCAGGACGATGGTGCAGAAGATGATGGGCGCAATCATCATCTTGATCAGCTTGATGAACCCGTCGCCCAGCGGCTTAAGGGATTTCCCGACCTCCGGGAACATGAGTCCGACCACTGCGCCGAGGATCACGGCGGCGATGACGGCGATGTAGAGGTAGTGCGACTTGTCGAGTCCTTTGCGCTTAGCCTTGACAGGCGAAGCTGACTCTCCTCTTTGAGAAGCCATGATGTGTCTCCTTATGGATAATCTGGAAGACGTTGCGGCACAGTCTCTGGGCTCCACACGTCCGTCCGGTGTGATATCCATCATTGGGCATGGCGTGACCTGGCTCACCGTTGCGTTCATATTGGTCGTGGAAGGTTGGCATGAGGCACAAATGGAGCATTGCGCGCCGGCTGTTCGTGGCGCATTTGCTGTTTATGCTCGCCCTGACCGCCACGGTGGGAACGGCCACCTTCATCGATGCCCGGGACCATGCCTACGACGAGGCCGGCCGCCGGATGTCCGGGATCGCCACGTCCGTTGCCGACAATCCCCTAGTGCTGCAGGCTGCCGGGCAGCCGGACCCGTCCGCGGTGCTGCAGCCCTATGCCCTGGACGTGATGGCCGACGCCGACGTGGATTTCATCACCATCATGGCTCCGGACCGGACCAGGTGGACCCACCCGCGCAGCGAGGAACTGGGGAGGCCGTACATAGGATCGATTGATGCCGCCCTGAACGGACAGGTGTTTACCGAAATCACGGCCGGGACGCTGGGGCCGTCGGTGCGCACCATTGCACCCGTGAAGGACCAGTCGGGAAACGTGAAGGCCCTGGTGGCTGCCGGGGTAACGGTCCGGACCGTTGATGTCGCCGTCTCGGGCCGCCTTCCGGCCCTGCTGGCCATCGCCTTCGCTCTCCTGGTGGGCGGTTCAGTGGCGTCCTGGGTCCTGGGCCGGTACCTGCGCAACGTCACGCGGGGCTGGGGGCCCGAGCAACTCGCCCAGCTGTTCGCGTACTACGAGTCCGTCCTTCATTCCGTCCGTGAAGGTGTCATCCTGATCGACTCCAAGGGGCGGGTGGTGATGTACAACGACCAGGCCGCCGAGCTCCTTGGGCTCGCGCCACGGCCGTCCGGGAGCGACCCCGCCGATGCGGCCCCGCTCAGCGACCTCCCGCTGGCACCCAGCCTGAAGGACCTGTTCGAATCCGGACGGACCGCGAAGGACGAAATCCATCTGGCCGGACCGCGCGTTTTGGTGATCAACCAGGGGCCCGCGGTGGGTCCGTCATCCTCGGCCGGCCGCCAGCGTCCGGCTGTTTTCGGTACCGTGGCAACCATCCGCGACCGCACGGAGATCGAGTCCCTCGGCAGCGAACTGGAAACCATGCGCACGCTGTCCGACGCGCTCCGGGCCCAGACCCACGAGCACGCCAACCGCCTCCACACCATCGTGTCGCTGATGGAACTGGGGCTGGCGGACGAGGCCCTGGATTTTGCCACCAAGGACCTGGAGCTCAGCCAGCAGCTCACCGATGAGATGGTGGGTGCCATTGAAGAACCCGTACTCGGTGCCCTCCTCATGGGAAAGGCAGCTGAGGCGCACGAGCGCGGCGTGGAACTTGGCCTTCAGGCGAACAGCACCGCAGGGACTGCCGGCGTCGCCGTCCAGGACCTGGTGACCATTCTTGGCAACCTGCTGGACAACGCCATCGACGCGGCGGCCGACGCTCCGGCGCCCAAATGGGTGGAACTGTCAGTGGAGTCCGGCGTCCGGGGCATAGAGATCACCGTGGAGGACTCCGGACACGGCATCGACCCCGATGCCGTGGAGGACGTGTTCCGGTATGGGTTCAGCACGAAGCCCGCCGGCAAGTACGGCCGGGGCCTGGGCCTGGCACTGGTCAGGCAGGCCGTCCACCGGCTGGGCGGCACCATGGCCATCACGAATCCCCGGGGGGCGCATTTTCACATCTTCCTTCCAGCAGCCGGCACCACCAAGGAGATTTCATGAGTGATATCCGAGTCCTCGTCGTCGAGGACGAACCGGTGGCCGCGGCAGCCCACGGCGCCTACCTGGGCAGGCTCCCGGGTTTCTCGCTGGCCGGCACGGCCCCCGACGGCCAATCGGCGCTCCGCCTCCTGGCGGAATTTGCCGCCGCCGGCAACCCCGTGGAACTCGTCCTCCTGGACATGAACCTCCCCGACCTCCACGGCCTGGATATTGCGCGGCGGATGCGGGCCTCGGGGCTACTTCCGGACATCATCGCCATCACCGCCGTGCGTGAGCTCAACATCGTGCGCAGTGCCGTGTCCATCGGAGTGGTCCAGTACCTCATCAAACCGTTCACCTATGCGACCTTTGCGGACAAGCTGACCAGCTATCGGCAGTTCCGCGAGCAGCTGGCCGCAAGCCTGGGCGGGACGAAATCCGGGGCATCACAGAGCGACGTCGACCAGGCCTTCGCCAGCCTGCGGGCGCCGAGCGAGCTTCCGCTTCCCAAGGGCCTGTCGACGTCGACCCTGGACGCCGTCCAGGAGTTCATGAAGCAGCAGGCGGACGCCGTCTCGGCCACGGAGGTCATGGATGCCCTGGGGATGTCCCGCGTGACGGCCCGGCGGTACCTGGAGTACCTTGCCGACGCCGGAACCGTTTCCCGGACCGCCCGCTACGGCGCCCCCGGCAGGCCCGAGAACGAGTACCGCTGGACCCGGAGCTGACTGCAGGGCACCATCCACCGGTGCCTGCCGGCAGCTCAGCTAGTCATGGCCGGGGACCGGCGGGTCCGGCAGGACGCAGGGTGCTGATCAGCTGGTCGATCACCCCGGCGTCTTCAATCGTGGACGGCACGACGTATTCCTCGCCGTCCGCAATCTGCCGCATGGTCTTGCGGAGGATCTTCCCCGACCGGGTCTTGGGCAGGGCATCCACCACTGCCACGTGCTTGAAGTCCGCAACGGCTCCGATATCCCGGCGGACCAGCGCGATCAGGTCCTTGACCAGGATGTCCTCCGGCACCTCCACTCCCGATTTCAGGACTACGTACCCGCTGGGCCGCTGGCCCTTCAACGGATCCGCGAGGCCGATCACTGCGCATTCGGCCACCGCCGGGTGCTGGCCGATCACCTGCTCCATGGCACCAGTGGACAGCCGGTGCCCGGCCACGTTGATGATGTCGTCGGTACGGCCCATGACGAACACATAGCCGTCCTCGTCCCGGTACCCGGAGTCGCCGGTGGCATAGGAGCCCTCGAAGGCCTGGAGGTAGGAGGATAGGTAGCGTTCGTCGTCGCCCCAGAGGGTGGTCAGCGTTCCGGGCGGCAGCGGCAGGCCGAGCACGATGTTGCCCTCCGTATTGGCCCCCACGTCCTCCCCCAGGCCGTCCACGATGTTGAGCTTGAACCCCGGCATCGGAACACTCGGCGACCCTGCCTTGATCGGGAGCTTCTCCAGTCCCCTGGGGTTGGCACAGATGGCCCAGCCTGTCTCGGTCTGCCACCAGTGGTCCACCACCGGAACGCCCAGGGCCTGCGTGGCCCAGTAGAAAGTATCGGTATCAAGCCGTTCCCCCGCCGCGAAAAGTGTCCGCAGGCTGGAGATGTCGTACTCCTGCAGGAGCTTCGCCTCCGGGTCCGCCTTCCGGATGGCGCGCAGCGCTGTGGGGGCGGTGAACAGGACATTGACCTGGTGGTCCTGGATCACGCGCCAAAAGGCACCCGCGTCCGGAGTTCCCACCGGTTTGCCCTCATAGAGGACGGTGGTGGCGCCGGCCAGCAGGGGGCCGTAAACGATGTAGGAGTGCCCCACCACCCAGCCGACGTCCGAGGCGGTCCACATGACGTCACCGGGGTTGATGTCATAGATGTTCTCCAGGGTCCAGCTGAGCGCCACGGCGTGGCCGCCGTTGTCCCGAACCACTCCCTTGGGGCTGCCCGTGGTTCCCGAGGTGTAGAGGATGTAGAGAGGGTCGGTGGCTTTGACGTCCACCGGCGCCGCCGGTTCCGCAGAGGCCATCTCCGATTCCCAGTCCAGCCAGCCCGCGTAGTCCGATGCTGCGGAGGCGAAGCCGTCACGTGCCGTGACAATCACGGGGAGCTCCGGTGCTCCGGCCAGGCGGAGGGCTTCCTCCACAGCGGGAAGGTATTCGATCCGGCGCGACGGCTCAATCCCGCCTGACGCCGTGACCACCACGGCGGGCGCGGCGTCCCGGATGCGGGCCGCGAGCTCCTTGGGGGCAAACCCGCCGAAGACCACCGAATGGACCGCCCCAAGCCGCGCCGTGGCCAGCATCGCGATGGCGGCTTCAGGGATCATCGGCATGTAGATCACAACCCGGTCCCCCTGGCTGACTCCGCGCCGCCGGAGAACTCCGGCAAAGCGGGCCACCAGCTCCGTCAATTCCGCGTAGCTGAAGTGCCGCCGGGTCCCCAGCATGGCCGAATCGTAAATCAGCGCATCCTGCCCGCCCCGACCGGCCTTTACGTGGCGGTCCAAGGCGTTATAGGACGTATTCAGGACGCCGTCCGGAAACCAGCTGTACAGTGGCGCGCGGCTGGAATCCAGCGCCTGCGTCGGCGGCGCCGACCAGGAAATCTTTCCGGCAGCATCCAGCCAGAACTCTTCGGGCTTCTCCAGGCTCTGTGCATAGCTGTCCTGATAGCGCTTGGTAACCATGAAATGCATCCCGTCCACGACGTTGTGATGAGGGCCATGCTAGTCCGGACCGGTCAGACCGCACAAGGCTCCTTGTATACAAACTTGATAGAGCGCCGCATTTTCTGGGGCAAACCACTGGGCAAAGAGTTGTTCTGTGTATACACTGAGGACACGTCAGCCAATGAAGGAGTCAGGGATGCGCGCCAGCGACAGGGCCTACGCGGCATTGCGCGACGACATCATCGAATGGCGCCTCCTGCCCGGGACGGTGCTCGCGGAAGTGGAGCAGTCCGAGCGGTTGGGCGTGTCCCGCACTCCCCTCCGGGAGGCCCTCAGCCGGCTTACCGCTGAGGGCCTGACGACGGCGGGCGGCCGCGGCGTCGTCGTCACCGATATTTCGCTCGACGACATCGATGAGCTGTTCGAACTACGCGAAACCCTCGAAGGCAAGGCGGCCGCGCTGGCCGCCGAGCGCGGGGACCGTGCAACCTTCGAACAGCTCCGGCTCGAGCTCCTACAGGCACCGGAGCTGATCAACGGCAGCGACCCCGGCCGCCATGCCTACTATGAGCTCGCGGGCCGCCTCGACGCGGCCATCGATGCGGCCATATCCAACTCGTATCTGGTACAGGCCATGCGCAGTTTGCGCGTGCACCTGGTCCGTGTGCGCCGGCTGGCCGCCGACGACGCACAGCGACTCACTGCGGCCGCCGCAGAGCACGCGGCCATTGCCGAGGCGATCGCCGCAGGCAACCCGCGGCTTGCCGAGGCGGCCACCACGCTTCATCTGCACCGCAGCCTTTCCCACGTCAAAGTCACGCATACACCCCAGTCATAAGGAGCATCATGGTTAAGGAACACCACGTCCGCGTTTACAAGAGCGAGGAAAACCTGCCCCGCGAGGACCAGCTCGCGTACAAGATCGCCCAGGTTGCCACCGATCCCGTCGCCGTCACCGAGGACGTCACCGACATGGTGATCAACCGCGTGATCGACAACGCCTCGGTTGCGATCGCTTCCCTGAACCGCGCCCCCATCGTTGCGGCCCGCGCCCAGGCACTGACCCACGGACCCACCACCGGTGGCAAGGGATCCAAGGTCTTCGGCATCGACGAGCGGGTCTCCCCGGAATGGGCGGCCTGGGCCAACGGTGTCGCCGTCCGTGAGCTGGATTATCACGACACGTTCCTGGCAGCGGACTACTCCCACCCGGGCGACAACATTCCGCCGATCCTGGCCGTCGCCCAGCACGTGGGCTCCAGCGGACACGACCTCATCCGCGGCATCGCCACCGGCTACGAGATCCAGGTGAACCTGGTCAAGGCCATCTGCCTGCACAAGCACAAGATCGACCACGTGGCCCACCTCGGCCCGTCCGCCGCGGCCGGCATCGGCACCCTGCTGGGACTCGACGTCGAGACCATCTTCCAGTCCGTAGGCCAGGCACTGCACACCACGACCGCCACCCGCCAGTCGCGCAAGGGCGAGATCTCCACCTGGAAGGCGCACGCCCCGGCCTTCGCCGGAAAGATGGCCGTCGAGGCCGCGGACCGCTCCATGCGTGGCCAGACGTCCCCCGTCCCGATCTACGAAGGCGAAGACGGCGTCATCGCCTGGATGCTCGACGGCCCGGACGCCTCCTACATGGTTCCGCTGCCGACGCCCGGCGAAGCCAAGCGCGCCATCCTGGACACCTACACCAAGGAACACTCCGCCGAGTACCAGGCCCAGGCCTGGATCGACCTCGCCCGCAAGCTCCACAAGGAGCACCCGGAAATCACGGACCCCGCCAACGTGAAGTCGGTGCTGATCAAGACCAGCCACCACACCCACTACGTGATCGGCTCCGGCGCCAACGACCCCCAGAAATACTCCCCCACCGCCTCCCGTGAAACCCTGGACCACTCCATCCCGTACATCTTCACCGTCGCCCTGCAGGACGGCGCCTGGCACCACGTGGACTCCTACGCCCCCGAACGCGCCGCCCGCGCCGACACCGTGGAACTGTGGCACAAGGTCACCACCGTCGAGGACCCGGAATGGACCCGCCGCTACCACTCCCTCGACATCGCGGAAAAGGCCTTCGGCGGCTCCGTGGAAATCACCCTCAACGACGGCACCGTCATCACCGATCAGATCGCCGTGGCCGACGCCCACCCGCTCGGCGCCCGGCCCTTCGCACGGGAACAGTACATCAACAAATTCCGCACCCTCGCCGCCGGCATCGTGGCCGACGAGGAAATCGAACGGTTCCTGGCCGCCGTCGAACGCCTTCCGGAGCTTGCCGCCGGTGAGCTGGACCAGCTCAACATCAAGGCAGCCGACGGCGTGATCGACCTCGCCGCCGCCCCCAAGGGACTGTTCTAAATGCTGTACTCGAAGGTCACGCCAGAACAGAAGCGGATCCGGTTCCGCGAGCTCCTGGCCTCCGGGACAATCCAGCAGTTCCCCGGCGCGTTCAACCCGCTCTCGGCGCGGCTGATCGAGGAAAAGGGCTTCGCCGGTGTCTACATCTCCGGCGCCGTCCTGGCCAACGACCTCGGCCTGCCGGACATCGGCCTGACCACGCTCACCGAGGTCGCAACCCGGGCCGGACAGATCGCCCGCATGACCGACCTGCCCTCCATCGTGGACGCCGACACCGGCTTCGGCGAACCCATGAACGTGGCCCGCAGCGTCCAGGAACTCGAAAACGCCGGCCTGGCCGGCTGCCACATCGAGGACCAGTTCAACCCCAAACGCTGCGGCCACCTGGACGGCAAGAACGTGGTGGACCTGGACACCGCCACCAAACGCATCCGTGCCGCCGCTGATGCCCGCCGGGACCCCAACTTCCTCATCATGGCCCGGACCGACATCCGCGCCACCGACGGGCTGGCAGCGGCGCAGGACCGCTCCAAGGCCCTGGTCGAGGCCGGCGCCGACGCGATCTTCCCCGAAGCCATGAAAGACCTCAGCGAGTTCCAGGCCATCCGCGACGCCGTGGACGTGCCCATCCTCGCCAACATGACCGAATTCGGCCAAAGTGAACTCTTCACCGTGAAGGAACTCCAGGGCGTCGGAGTGAACATGGTCATCTATCCCGTCACCCTGCTCCGTAGTGCCATGGGCGCCGCTGAGCGTACTCTGGAATCGATCAGGTCCGACGGCACCCAGGAGGCACAGGTAGAGAGCATGCTGACCCGTGCGCGGCTGTACGACCTCGTGGACTATGAGGCTTACAACCGCTTCGACACCGGGGTCTTTAATTTCCAGATCCCCGGTACCCACTGACCCCCATCCCGGACTTCCGGTTTCGGCCGGCACCACAGCATTAGGAACGAAGGAGTTTCAGCATGGCTGAAAATGAGATCAAAAAGGGCCTCGCCGGCGTCGTGGTGGACTACACCGCGGTTTCCAAGGTCAACCCGGACACCAACTCGCTGCTGTACCGCGGCTATCCGGTTCAGGAACTCGCTGCCAGGTGCAGCTTCGAGGAAGTGGCCTACCTGCTCTGGAACGGCGAGCTGCCCACGCCGGAACAGCTGGCCGAGTTCACGGCAATGGAACGGGCCGGGCGGCGTCTGGATCCGGTGGTCAAGCAGGTCATCGACGCGCTCCCCACCACCTCCCACCCGATGGATGTCTGCCGGACGGCGGCGTCGGTCATGGGCGCCCGGCATCCGCTCGCGGAGGATGCGTCGCGCGAAGCCAACATGAAGAAGGCCATCGACCTGTTCGCCGCGATGCCGGCCGTCGTGGCCTACGACCAGCGCCGCCGGCATGGCCAGGACTTGGTGGAGCCCCGCGATGACCTGGGCTACGACGCAAACTTCCTCTGGATGACGTTTGGCGAGGAGGCCGTCCCCGAAGTAGTCGACGCATTCAATGTCTCAATGATTTTGTACGCCGAGCACTCTTTCAACGCCTCCACGTTCACGGCCCGCGTGATCACGTCCACGCTGTCGGATCTACACTCGGCCGTGACCGGCGCCATCGGTGCCCTCAAGGGCGCGCTCCACGGCGGTGCCAACGAAGCAGTGATGCACACCTTCGACGAGATCGGCATCCGGCCGGAGGAATCCCTGGAGGACGCCGCCGTCCGGGCAAAGGCCTGGATGGAGGACGCCCTGGCCCAGAAGAAGAAGGTCATGGGCTTCGGCCACCGCGTCTACAAGCACGGCGATTCGCGGGTGCCCACCATGAAGGCCGCGCTGGACAAGATGATTGCCCACTACGGCCGTCCCGAACTCCTGGGCCTTTATAACGGGCTGGAGACCGCAATGGACGAGGCCAAGGGCATCAAGCCGAACCTCGACTATCCCACCGGCCCCACGTACCACCTCATGGGCTTCGACACCGATACCTTCACTCCCCTGTTCGTCGCCAGCCGCATCACCGGCTGGACTGCGCACATCATGGAGCAGCTGGAATCAAATTCCCTGATCCGTCCGTTGAGCGAGTACAACGGCGTGGAGGAGCGGCACCTTTCGTAGTTTGACCGTGCGTACGACGGCGGCCCGGTCACCTTTGGATTCACAGGTGACCGGGCCGCCGTCGTACTTCCCTCCTACAGGTTCCGCAGGATGCTCACGGAAGAAGACACCGTCTCGTTGTCGGCGTTGAGCGTGACCACGATGTTCACGATCCCGCCTTCCAATACAGGCGGCAGCCAGTGGTCCGCGTCCTGCCACATGCGGTCCACGGGCAGCGACAGCGCGTCAAACCATTCGGGCGCGATCTCCGGACTTTCTGCCGGATCGCCGTGCCACCGGCGCGTGGTGAACATGGTGGTGTGCATGTTCCATTCCGGGCGGTGGGGGAAAACGAACTCCACCACACCGGCGGGGCGCAGGTCCTGCTCGAGCACCACGACACCGGACTCTTCCTGCACTTCCCGGCAGGCGGCCTGGGCGTGGCTCTCCCCCGGCTCCACATGGCCGCCCAGCCCCACGATCTTGCCTCTGCCGAAGCCGGTCTTCTTCAGGCCGAGCAGCACCTCAGTTCCGCCGCCAGGTCGATCCCGGAGCAGGAAGCACAGGGTCACGGGGGTTGACGTCATGTGGAACAGCCTAGCTGTGTTGACCTGAGAGGTCAGCCGAGTGCACGGGGGTGGGCCGCGGCGTAGATCTCCCGCAACGTATCGGCCGTCACCAGCGTGTAAACCTGCGTGGTGGTGACTGAGGCGTGGCCCAGGAGTTCCTGGACCACCCTGACGTCCGCCCCGCCTTCGAGCAGGTGCGTGGCGAAGGAGTGGCGGAGGGTGTGGGGGGACACGTCCTTGGTGATGTTGGCTTTATCCGCCGCAGCCTTGAGGATGGTCCAGGCGCTCTGCCTGCTGATCCGGCCGCCGCGGGCGTTCAGGAACAGCGCCGGCGTCCCTTTGCCCTTGGCTGCGAGCAGTGGCCTGCCGCGCACCAGGTAGGCGTCGAGGGCACGTGCGCCGTAGGAACCCAGCGGCACCAGGCGCTCCTTGGAGCCCTTGCCGAACAGCCGGACGATGGCCGGGCCGTCCTGCTCTGATTGCAGCGAGATGTCGTCGACATCCAGGCCGACTGCCTCACTGATGCGGGCGCCGGTGGAATAGAGGAACTCCAGCAGGGCCCGGTCCCTCAGGCCTGTTGCCGTGTCGGTGCCGGCCGCTTCGAGGATCCTGGTGACTTCATCGACGCTGATGGCCTTGGGCAGCCGCTTGCCGGGCATCGGCGGGTGGACATCGCTGGCGGGATCCGCCGTCGTAATCCCTTCCAGCGCCCAGAACTTGTGCAGGCCGCGGACCGCCACGACTGTTCGCGCAGCGGACCTGACCCCGAGGGCTGTTCCGCCGTCGGAGCCGTCGGACAATGCCTGGACAAAACCGGTGACGTGCCGCCGCGTGACGTCGGCCGGGCGGGCAGGACCGCACGCGGCGAGGTAGTTTGCATAGCGGGACAGGTCCCGGCGGTAAGCGGACAGCGTGTTTGCTGCGAGTCCCCGCTCCACGCCCATGTGCTGGAGGTAGTCCCCCACGGCGCGGTCTATGTCGTTGCGGGGCCGTACAGGACGTTCCGCCCCGGACCCGGCGCGTGTCTCTTCGGCACCGGCACGGTCCGGTGCGGGAGTGACGGTGCTGCTCATCAACGCTGGCTGGGATGGGCGGGCCAAGGTGCATTGGCCGGACGCAGGTGCTCGAAGCCGTCCGCGCGGGCGGCCGCAGCCGCGAGGACGCCGACGACGGCGGACGGGTTGTGCAACCTGCCCTCCAGGACGGCCGACACGGCTTCCTCCAGCGGCGTCCAGTGCAGTTCGATCTCCGCTTCCTCGTCCGTGCGGACGTGGAGTTCGTGATCAGGCACCTCGCGCAGGTCCCGGGCGAGGTAGATGCGGATCGCTTCGCTCGAGGACCCCGGTGAGTTGAAGAAATCCACCAGCACGTTCCAGGTTCCGGCTGCCAGGTCCGCTTCCTCGGCGAGCTCCCGGGCGGCGCCCACAACGAAGTCTTCGCCCTCAATGTCCAGCAGCCCGGCAGGGATCTCCCACAAGTCCATGCCGACGGGATGCCGGTACTGCTTCATCAGCAGCACCTCACCGGCTGCGTTCATCGGCAGGACTGCCACGGCCCCCGGGTGGTCGATGTAGTCACGCACCAGTTCGTCGCCGTGTTCGCTGAGCTGGAAGCTGTCGCTGACAACGTCCCAGATGCGGCCTTCGTATACCTTCCGGGAGGACAAAAGACGGCGCGGGCTCGGCGCATCCGAAACCTGCCGTGCAGCATTGGGGGTTTCAGGCATACCGGGCATCGCGCCGTCCTTTGATTTAGTTGGTGACTACTTGGCGGAGACCTTGCGGGCGGAACCGCCGGCCTCGGCGGGTGCTGCCGCGCCGTTTGTTTCCACACCCGTGGCGGCAGGAAGGTTGTCCCCGCCCTTCTGGTGGTCCAGCGCGGCCTTGACCAGACCGGCAAACAGCGGATGCGGCCGGGTGGGGCGGGAGCTCAGCTCGGGGTGCGCCTGGGTGGCCACGTAGTACGGGTGGACTTCGCGGGGAAGCTCCACGTACTCCACCAGCTTGCCGTCGGGGGACGTTCCGGAGAACACGAGCCCCTTCGACGCAATCTGGTCGCGGTACTTGTTGTTGACTTCGTAGCGGTGGCGGTGCCGTTCGCTCACTTTGGTGGTGCCGTAGGTCTCCGCGATAACAGAGCCTGCGTCGAGCTTGGCTTCGTAAAGGCCAAGGCGCATGGTGCCGCCGAGGTCGCCCTTACCGTCAACGATGTCCAGCTGCTCCTCCATGGTGGCAATCACCGGGTACTTGGAGTCGGGTTCGAACTCGCTGGACGATGCGCCTTCAAGGCCCACTACGTTCCGGGCGTACTCGATGACCATGCACTGGAGGCCCAGGCACAGGCCCAGGACCGGCAGCTTGGTTTCGCGGGCGAACTTGAGGGCACCCAGCTTGCCTTCGAGGCCGCGGATTCCGAAGCCGCCGGGCACGCAGATGGCGTCCACGCCGTCCAGGGAGTTGACGGCGCCTTCGTGTGTTTCGCATTCGTCCGAGGGGACCCAGCGGATCTTCACCTTGGTGTCGTTGGCGAAACCGCCGGCGCGCAGGGCTTCGGTGACGGAGAGGTAGGCGTCCGGCAGGTCGATGTACTTGCCCACCAGGGCGATTTCCACCTCGTGCTTGGGGTTGTGGACCGCTTCGAGCAGCTTGTCCCAGCTGGTCCAGTCAACATCCTTGAACGGCAGGTCCAGCGCACGGACGATGTAGGAGTCCAGGCCCTGGGAGTGCAGGGTCTTGGGGATGTCGTAGATGCTCGGGGCGTCCGGGCAGCCGATCACGGCGTCGATGTCGACGTCGCACATGCGGCCGATCTTGTCGCGCATGGCCTGGGGGACTTCGCGGTCCGAACGGATCACGATCGCCTCGGGCTGAATGCCGATAGAGCGCAGTGCGGCAACGGAGTGCTGCGTGGGCTTGGTCTTCAGTTCCTGGGACGGTCCGATGTACGGGACCAGGGACACGTGCAGGAAGAAGACGTTGCCGCGGCCGATGTCCTGGCGGACCTGGCGTGCGGACTCGAGGAAGGGCTGCGACTCGATGTCGCCGACGGTTCCGCCGATCTCCGTGATGATGACGTCCGGCGCGTTCTTGCCTTCGGCAGGAAGCCGCATCCGGCGCTTGATCTCATCGGTGATGTGCGGGATGACCTGGACGGTGTCGCCGAGGTATTCGCCGCGGCGCTCCTTGGCGATCACCGTGGAGTAGACCTGGCCGGTGGTGACGTTCGCCGAACCCTCGAGGTTTTCATCGAGGAAGCGCTCGTAGTGGCCCACGTCCAGGTCGGTCTCAGCACCGTCGTCAGTCACGAAGACTTCGCCGTGCTGGAAGGGGTTCATCGTGCCCGGATCCACGTTCAGGTAGGGATCGAGCTTCTGCATAGTTACAGACAAACCGCGTGCCCGCAGCAGGTGGCCGAGGCTCGAAGCCGTCAGTCCCTTGCCTAGCGAGGACGCCACACCGCCGGTGACGAAGATGTGTTTGGTCGTCTTGGACGAGCCCGGGAACCGGGAATTTACACGGGAATTTGATCGCTGCACCACGGAATTCGAGCCTATCATCATTTGAGCCTTCCACGGGTCGCAAATCGGATTCCCAAATGCCTCAGTCTCCCCCGCCGCCCCGTCCAGATCAAGGCTTGGCGCGGGGTTTAGCGGGGAGTTCGGCCTGGACCGCCCGACGTCGGACCGGACGGTGTGACGGTTCTCGCAGTATCACTCAGGCCCGCTGCGGCAGCAGCTTGGCGTCGTCCAGCAGCTCCTGGGCGTGGGCCTGCGCGGTTTCGGAGTCTTCCTGGCCGGCCAGCATCCGGGCGAGCTCCTTGACCCTCTCGGGGCCGTCGAGCAGCCGCACATCACTGGACGTGAAACCGGTGGCCGTGCCGCCGTCGGCGCCCCTGACCGAGGTCTTGGTGACGGTGATGTGCTGGTCCGCGAACGCGGCGACCTGCGGCAGGTGCGTGACCACAAGGACCTGCACATGTTGTGCCAGCATGGCCAGCCGGCGGCCGATCTCGACGGCGGCCCGCCCGCCCACGCCGGCGTCGACCTCGTCGAACACAAAGGTGGGCACCGGGTCCACTGCGGCGAGCACCACTTCGATGGCCAGCATCACCCGGGAAAGCTCGCCCCCGGAAGCGCCCTTGCCCAGCGGCCGGGCCGGCGCACCGGAGTGAGGCTGGAGCAGGAACGAGATCTCATCCCCGCCGTATGGCATCAGCTGGGCGGCCGGCTCGATGGTGATCACCAGGGTCGCGTCAGCCATCGCCAGGGCCTTCAGTTCGGCGCTGACCCGTGCCGAGAGGTCCTTCGCGGCCTTGCCCCGGATTTTGCTGATGGCCGCGGCCTGCTTCTTGAGCTCAGTCTCGGTCCGGACGACTTCCGCATCCAGCGCCTCGATCCTGGTGGAGTCGTCCTGCAGTTCGTCGAACCGGACACGCGCATTCTCCGCCCACACCAGGACCTCATCGATGCTGGGGGCATACTTGCGGACCAGTTTGGCCAAAGAGGCCCGCCGGTCCTCGATTTCCGCCAGCCGCTCCGGGCCTTCCGAGTCCAGGCCGGCCTGGTAGCTCGCCAGTTCCGTTGCGATGTCGTTCAGCAGGAAGCCCACCTCGGCGAGGCGTGCGGCCGCCGAGCCGAGTTCGGCGTCATGCTCGGCCACATGTTCCAGGGTCCGTTTTGCCGCGTCCACCAGGGTGGTGGCGTCACCCTCGTCACCGTAGTCCTCGGCGATGAGCGCCTGGTGCGCGGTATTTGCCGCAATCCTGAGTTCTTCCACGTTGGCCAGTTTCACGGCCTCGGCCTTGAGCGACTCGTCCTCGCCCGGCTGCGGGTCCACGTCGTCGATCTCAGCGAGGGCGATCTCCAGTGATTCCGCCTCCCGCAGCCTGTCCCGGGCAGCGCTGCGCAGGGTGTCCAGCTCCGTCTGGATGGACTTCCAGTGGCTGTAAAGAGCCTGGTACGTGCCCAGCGGATCGGCCAGGGCGTCGCCGGCAAACTTGTCCAGGGCACCGCGCTGCGCAAGCGCCCCCTTCAGCCTGATCTGGTCCGACTGGCCGTGGACCACCACCAGAGTTTCGCCAATCTCCGCGAGGACCCCCACCGGGGCGGCGCGGCCGCCGAGGTAGGCACGGCTGCGTCCATCCGCACCCAGGCGGCGGGCAAGGATCAGTTCAGCGCCGCCGTCGAACTCCTCCACCTCGGCACCGGCCTCCAGCGCACGCGCCACGGCCACGTGGCCGGCGTCGAGCTTGAGGACGGCTTCCGCCGACGCGCTCTTCGCCCCGCTGCGCACGGCGCCCGCGTCGGAGCGGGCACCCAGGAGGAGTCCGACGGCGGTGACCACCATGGTCTTGCCGGCGCCGGTTTCGCCGGTCACCACGCTGAGGCCCGGGCCCAGCGGGAGGGTTGCGTCGGTGATGACGCCGAGGTCGCGGATTCTCAGTTCTTCAAGCATGATTCACTTCGCAGTCGTCGGATCAGTCTCGGACGTCCCGGCGTGCCGGGGACCCGCAGGCGGCGCCATCGGCCTGGGGGTACGGATGATGGGTACGGGCCCGGTATGGACGGACTCGGATTGCGGCATGGGGCCTCGCCAGCCATGGATGGGCAGCTGGAACTTGCGGACCAGCCTCGCCGAAAACGGGGTCTGGTGCGTCCGTGCAAGCCGCACCGGGGTGGCAGAGCGGGTCACCTCCACGCGGGCGCCCGGCGGCAGGTCCACGGAACGGCGCCCGTCACACCACAAGACTCCCTGGGCGTCCGTCCGGTTCAGGACCTCTACGGCCAGCCTGGACCGCGGGGAGACCACCAGCGGCTTGGCGAACAGCGCGTGGGCGCTGATGGGGACTATCACCAGGGCTTCCACTTCCGGCCAAACCACCGGGCCGCCTGCGGAGAAGGCATAGGCGGTCGACCCGGTGGGCGTGGCCAGGACCACGCCGTCGCAGCCGAACGATGTCAGCGGCCGCTCATCCACCTCGGTGACCACCTCCAGCATCCGTTCCCGGTTGCCTTTTTCGATGGCGGCCTCGTTCAGGGCCCACGTGTGCCAGATCTTTTGTCCGCGGACCCAGACCTGGACGTCGATGGTCATCCGTTCTTCCACCGTGTAGTCGCGGCTGGCGATCCATTCAACGGTCTGTGCCAGGTCGGCCCGCTCGCTCTCGGCAAGGAACCCCACATGGCCCAGATTGACGCCGAGCAGCGGGACGTTCACTTCCCTGACCAGCTCGGCGGCGCGGAGGATGGTGCCGTCGCCGCCGAGGACCATGACCAGCTCCACGTCGGGGAGCTGGATGTGGTCGTGGAGGATTTCCACGGGGTCCTCGAGCCGGCCGAAAAACCCCTCCATGTCTTCAAGTTCTGATTTTTGCATCACTGGAACAATGCCTGAGGCGTGCAGTTGGATGCACGCCTCCCAGGCAGCCTTCAGTGATTCCTCGCGGCCGGTGTGGGCAAGGACCAGTACACGCCTGCTCATCGGGTTCCGCTTTCTAGTGGTTCGGCCAGATTGTTCCGAGCAACGCAGCAACGGCTGCGTCCCGCTCTTCGATCTTAGGCAAGTCCGGGGTCATCCTTCGCCTTATCCACAGGAAGTATTCGACGTTTCCGTCCTGGCCTGGCAAAGGGCTCGCCGCGAGACCGTGCAATTCCAGCCCTGCGTCCAGTGCCGCATTGGCGACTTTTTCCACCGCCATCCGGCGTTCACGCTCGGAATTCACCACGCCGGTGCGGCCCAGCCGGTCCTTGCCGATCTCGAACTGGGGCTTGACCATCAGGACCAGGTCGCCGCCGGGATGCGTGCATGCCGCCAGCGGAACCATGACCAGGGTCAGCGAGATGAACGACAGGTCAGCGACCGTCAGCGCTGCGGGGCCGCCGATCGAGTCCGGAGTCATGTAGCGCACGTTCAGGCCTTCGTGCACCGAGACGCGGGGGTCGTTCCTGAGCTGGGGAACCAGTTGGCCGTGTCCGACGTCGACCGCCACCACGTGGTCAGCTCCACGCCTGAGCAGGACCTCTGTGAAACCCCCGGTGGAGGCGCCGGCGTCCAGGCAGCGCTTTCCATCCGCAGTGACGTCCGGGAAGGCGTCGAGTGCTCCGGCGAGTTTGTGGCCGGCCCGGCTCACGTAGCTGTCCTGGCCGTCGTCGGCGATATCAAGGGGCGTGAGCTCGTCCACCTGATGGGATGCTTTGGCCAGCACTGCGCCGTCTGAGCTGACTTTGCCTTCGGCAATCAGGCGCGCCGCGTGCGTGCGGGATCGCGCCAGTCCCCGGGTGACGAGCATTTGGTCAAGCCTTGCCATCCTCAGGCGTCACCCGCAGCCGACGGATTGTCCTCGTTCAATGCGTCCAGCAGTGCATCGTGAAGGGTCGCGTATGCCTCCGCGTGCTGTTCGACGGACAGCGCCTGGAGGTTGTCCAGGCGTGCCAGCACAGCGTCAACTGAAGCGTCCCCGACCGGGCCCTCGCCGTTGCCGGCTTCCGGTAAGTTGTTCAGCTCAGTCATGTTCCCAGTCTAATGAGTCGGCTCAGCGCGTCAGCCACTCGACCGTTGGGGCCAGGGCAGCGTCTGCGTCCGGATTGGCCGTCCACCACGCCGAGCAGGCCGCACGCCACGAGTCCAGGTCCTCCGGAACCCCGGTGACGCGGACGGCTTCACCCCGCACGACGGCGGAGGACGCACCGCAACGGAACGCGCCGCCGTCGTGCTCTTCCACGGCCGGGTACGGGCGGTACAGATCGCTGAGGTCATTGATCAGGTAGTCCGGCCGTTCCGCCGTCCGGGCCGCGAGGATCGACTCCCGGGTGTCGACGCCGGTGAGCACTGCCACGGTGGCGAACCCGGCATTGTTCCCGCCGAGGATGTCGGTGTCCAGCCTGTCGCCCACTACGAGGGGCCGGTCGGACGTGAGCCGCCTGGCGGCGGTGCGGAACAGCGGCGCCTCGGGCTTTCCGGCCACCAGCGGCCTCTGCCCGGTGGCCGCCGCAACGGCCGCCACCAGGGTCCCGTTCCCCGGAGCGATGCCGCGGGCCTGCGGGATGGACATGTCCGTGTTGGTGGCAACCCAGAGGGCCCCGCCGGCTATGACGTACGAGGCTTCGGCGAGGTCTTTCCAGCCGATCTCGGGGTTGAACCCCTGGACCACCGCCACCGGATTGTCCTGGGCGCTGCGGACGGGTGTCAGTCCCACCAGTTCCACCTCATGCGCCAGCGCCGGGCTCCCTGTCACCAGGACCCGCGCGCCGGCCGGAAGGAGGCCCGCCAGCAGCTCGCCGGCAGCCTGCGAGGAACTGACCACCTGCTCGTCGTCTGCCGGCGCTCCAAGCTCACGCAAGTGGGCAGCCACCTGCGCGGGCGTCCGGGACGCGTTGTTGGTGACGTAGCCAAGCCCGACGTCGATTCCGGCGAGCTGCCGCAAAGCCTCTACCGCGCCGGGGATGGCGTGGGGTCCGGCGTAAACAACTCCGTCAAGGTCTGACAGCAGGGCGTCGAACCTCGAAATCAATGAAGCACCGCTCATGCGCAGTTATTCCCTTTCGCGGCCAGGCTGTGCGTCGTCCGCATCGCCGACATCGTGGGTTTCGTCTCCGAAGGAGCCCTCTACGAGTTCATCTTCCTCGAGTTCGTCCGTCTCCACGGAGTCTTGGTCGGATTCAGCGTCGTCGGACTCAAAGTAGTCGCCCTCGGCGTCATCGGAGCCTTCGTCCAAGGCAGCTGCTTCTGATGCGGCCGCGTCCGATGCTGCAGCCTCGACGACGGCCGACTCGCTGTCGTCGCGGACCCCGGGCGCCGGGGCGGGTGTGCTGTCGGCCTTCTGCTGCGCAAGCAGGCGGCGGCGTGCTTCCTCCTCGCGGGCTTCTTCTTCCTCGTCCCATCCGAGGTCGATGATGTCCGGCTCCTCGTCTGCACCGAGACCGAGTGCGTTTTCCGCGACAACCGCCTGGCGCTGCCACTTGGCGGATTCCTCAGTACGGCCCACAGCCGCGAGAGCGTCCGCGTAGGCGCGGAAGAGCCGCGGGCTGTAGGAGAAAGCGCGGTTGATGTCCAGTTGGGCGATTTCAAGTTCGGCAACAGCCGCATCCAACTGGCCGAGGTCCGTGCGGGCACCGGCAGCCACGATGGCCAGTTCAACCTTGCCCGGGGCGTCCAGGTCGTTGGCTTCCTCGGAGCGTGCCACATCCAGGGCACGGTCCGGGCGTCCCAGCCCGCGTTCGCAGTCGGCCATGACGGGCAGGTGCACGTTGGAACCACTGATCCGGCGGTAGGTGCGGAACTCGCGCAGGGCTTCGCCGTAGTGTCCCGCGGCGTAGGCGGTCAGGCCCACTGCCTCGCGGACTGCAGACAGGCGTCCGCCGCGGCGGCTGGCTGCCAGTGCGTGCTGGAAGGCGAGTTCCGGCTCTTCGTCGATGAGGCGGCCTGCCATCACCAGGTGGCGTGCCACCCACTCCGCGCTCTTTGGTTCGAGGGTCTTGATCTCGTGCTTGGTGGCGCGGTCCAGCTCCTGGCCCGTGACATCGTCGTCGATCTGGGGAGAACGCTCACGGTCCGGTCGGTTGGCGCTGCGCAGGTCGCGGGCGTTGGGTACGCGGGCGGGACGGTCCTCGGGTCGGTCGCGTCCGAAGTCGCGCGGGCCTGATTCGCCTCGGTCATAGCTCCGGGGCGCTCGCTCCTGGCGGTCACCGAAAGGCTTGCGGTTGTCTCCGCCGCCAAAGCTGCGACGTTCGCCGTCGCCCTCACGGCGCGGACGGTCACCAAACGGCTTGCGATCACGATCGCCGGCACCGAACGGCTTACGATCACGGTCGCCGGCACCGGCACCAAAGCTGCGACGTTCGCCGTCGCCCTCACGGCGCGGACGGTCACCAAACGGCTTACGGTCACGATCGCCGGCACCGAACGGCTTACGATCACGGTCACCGGCACCAAAGCTCCGACGCTCGCCGTCGCCCTCACGGCGCGGACGATCACCAAACGGCTTACGGTCACGCTCACCACCGGCGCCAAACGGCTTACGATCACGGTCACCGGCACCGGCACCAAAGCTCCGACGCTCGCCGTCGCCCTCACGGCGCGGACGATCACCAAACGGCTTACGGTCACGGTCACCGGCACCGGCACCAAAGCTCCGACGCTCGCCGTCGCCCTCACGGCGCGGACGATCACCAAACGGCTTACGGTCACGGTCACCGGCACCGGCACCAAAGCTCCGACGCTCGCCGTCGCCCTCACGGCGCGGACGATCACCAAACGGCTTACGGTCACGGTCACCACCGGCACCGAAACTGCGGCGTTCCCCGCCGCCCTCACGCGACGGACGATCACCCTGGTCGTCCTTGGAGCGGAACCCGCGGGGGTCCCCGCCCGAATTATTTGAGGCCCGGAAAGGTCCTCCGCCCGAAGGCCGGCCGCCTCCGTAGCTACCGCGGTCCTTGCCGCTTCGATTTCCGCCGTTGTGCTCAGCCATGTTGGATTCCTCCTGTTGTGAGCCGACCACTGGCGCAATCGCAGCCGCTCTTATCCGTGTTTCGTTATCCTACGCAACCCGAAATAAAGCGCTTCCAAGTCCGTACATCTCATGTAATTCTAGGCGAGTCCCCGCCCACGAACTAACTACCCTAGCCCTACCGGCCGCTCTCGTGGCAAGCCTCACAGGACCACAGAATCCAACCCGGTATCGGGCAACCTGAAGCTATGGTCGTCCGAAGGTCCAGGGCCAGCCGGCACAGCTTGAGTGCCTCCCCGGGCGCTCTCGCAGTTGCTGCCGGGTTTCCCCGGGCGCTATCTCAGTTCCCGGGGGTGGGTGTTCGACGGGGGGTGTGCCGGGTGGGGTGTGCCGGGTCCCGGGCCGGGTGCGAGAGGGTCCGTCGAAAAGGTGCGGGTACTGAGAGAGGATCCGGCATTGGGTGCGGGTACTGAGAGAGGATCCGGCAAAAGGGGTGCCGGATGTGAGAGAGGGTGTGAGGGTGGGGTGGGGGTTTTGGGTGGTTAAAGCGGGAGAGCCTCCAAACGGGTGTTTGGAGGCTCTCGACCTGAATGATGTTCCGGCGGTGACCTACTCTCCCACACCCTCCCGGGTGCAGTACCATCGGCGCTGTGGGTCTTAGCTTCCGGGTTCGGAATGGGACCGGGCGTTTCCCCCACGCTATGACCGCCGTAACCCTGTTACCCGTTCCCCCGTCGGTTGTGTGCCCTGGGGGGTGGGAAAAATGTGGTTACAACATTGTGGTGTTGTTATTTAGTTGTCGGTTCGCCAAAGCAACGGGTTTGTTGTTTGGGAACCACATAGTGGACGCAAGCAGTCTTGTTTTCTTTTTACCACCCCTGGGTGCAAACCTCTTTTGAACGGTTTGCGGGGGTGGTGTGTGGTGTAAGTTATCGGCCTATTAGTACCGGTCAGCTTCACGAGTCGTTAGTCCTCGCTTCCACATCCGGCCTATCAACCCAGTGGTCTGGCTGGGGGCCTCTCACACACAAGGTGTA
This sequence comes from Arthrobacter oryzae, assembly GCF_030718995.1. Lineage (NCBI taxonomy): Bacteria > Bacillati > Actinomycetota > Actinomycetes > Micrococcales > Micrococcaceae > Arthrobacter > Arthrobacter oryzae. The sequence continues at coordinate 3,358,084 of NZ_CP132204.1, read as the reverse complement.
TGGAAATCTCATCTCGAAGCGAGCTTCCCGCTTAGATGCTTTCAGCGGTTATCCCATCCGAACGTAGCTAATCAGCGGTGCACTTGGCAGTACAACTGACACACCAGAGGTTCGTCCGTCCCGGTCCTCTCGTACTAAGGACAGCCCTTCTCAAATTTCCTGCGCGCGCAGCGGATAGGGACCGAACTGTCTCACGACGTTCTAAACCCAGCTCGCGTACCGCTTTAATGGGCGAACAGCCCAACCCTTGGGACCTACTCCAGCCCCAGGATGCGACGAGCCGACATCGAGGTGCCAAACCATGCCGTCGATATGGACTCTTGGGCAAGATCAGCCTGTTATCCCCGAGGTACCTTTTATCCGTTGAGCGACGGCCATTCCACAATGTACCGCCGGATCACTAGTCCCGACTTTCGTCCCTGCTCGAGATGTCTCTCTCACAGTCAAGCTCCCTTGTGCACTTACACTCGACACCTGATTGCCAACCAGGCTGAGGGAACCTTTGGGCGCCTCCGTTACTTTTTAGGAGGCAACCGCCCCAGTTAAACTACCCATCAGGCACTGTCCCTGACCCGGATTACGGGCCGAAGTTAGATGTCCAAAGTGACCAGAGTGGTATTTCAACGATGACTCCACCCGAACTGGCGTCCGGGCTTCAACGTCTCCCACCTATCCTACACAAGCCACTCCGAACACCAATACCAAACTATAGTAAAGGTCTCGGGGTCTTTCCGTCCTGCTGCGCGTAACGAGCATCTTTACTCGTACTGCAATTTCGCCGAGTTTATGGTTGAGACAGCGGGGAAGTCGTTACTCCATTCGTGCAGGTCGGAACTTACCCGACAAGGAATTTCGCTACCTTAGGATGGTTATAGTTACCACCGCCGTTTACTGGGGCTTAAATTCTCAGCTTCGCCTTGCGGCTAACCGGTCCTCTTAACCTTCCAGCACCGGGCAGGAGTCAGTCCGTATACATCGTCTTGCGACTTCGCACGGACCTGTGTTTTTAGTAAACAGTCGCTTCCCCCTGGTCTCTGCGGCCCCGATCCCCTCCCACCAGCGTGTGGTGTTCAAGGTTGGGGCCCCCCTTCTCCCGAAGTTACGGGGGCATTTTGCCGAGTTCCTTAACCATAATTCTCTCGATCGCCTTAGTATTCTCTACCTGATCACCTGTGTCGGTTTGGGGTACGGGCGGCTAAAACCTCGCGTCGATGCTTTTCTAGGCAGCATAGGATCACCGAATCCCCCCCTACGGGGGTCCCGTCAGGTCTCAGGCATCATGAACAGCGGATTTGCCTACCGTTCGCCCTACATCCTTGGACCGGGACAACCATCGCCCGGCTCGGCTACCTTCCTGCGTCACACCTGTTAATACGCTTACCTCCCAGGATCAGGTCCCGCGCTCCACCAAAACCCTCACACCACAAGGGTGATCGGGCAGGTCTCGGGCAGTTAGTATCCCCTGTTCAGCATGGGCGGTTTTTCGCCGGTACGGGAATATCAACCCGTTGTCCATCGACTACGCCTGTCGGCCTCGCCTTAGGTCCCGACTTACCCAGGGCAGATTAGCTTGACCCTGGAACCCTTGATCATTCGGCGGACGGGTTTCTCACCCGTCTTTCGCTACTCATGCCTGCATTCTCACTCGTGTAGGCTCCACCGCTGGTTTACACCGCGACTTCACTGCCCACACGACGCTCCCCTACCCATCCACACTCCTGAACCACAAAGGCTTGGATAAAATGTGAATGCCACAACTTCGGCGGTGTACTTGAGCCCCGCTACATTGTCGGCGCGGAATCACTTGACCAGTGAGCTATTACGCACTCTTTTAAGGATGGCTGCTTCTAAGCCAACCTCCTGGTTGTCTTCGCAACTCCACATCCTTTCCCACTTAGCACACGCTTAGGGGCCTTAGTTGGTGGTCTGGGCTGTTTCCCTCTCGACTATGAAGCTTATCCCCCACAGTCTCACTGCTGCGCTCTCACTTACCGGCATTCGGAGTTTGGCTGACGTCAGTAACCTTGTAGGGCCCATTAGCCATCCAGTAGCTCTACCTCCGGTAAGAAACACGCAACGCTGCACCTAAATGCATTTCGGGGAGAACCAGCTATCACGAAGTTTGATTGGCCTTTCACCCCTACCCACAGCTCATCCCCTCCATTTTCAACTGAAGTGGGTTCGGTCCTCCACGACGTCTTACCGTCGCTTCAACCTGGCCATGGGTAGATCACTTCGCTTCGGGTCTAGATCACGCCACTGCAACGCCCTATTCAGACTCGCTTTCGCTACGGCTGCCCCACACGGGTTAACCTCGCGACGTAACACTAACTCGCAGGCTCATTCTTCAAAAGGCACGCCGTCACCAGAATCAGACTGGCTCCGACGGATTGTAAGCACACGGTTTCAGGTACTGTTTCACTCCCCTCCCGGGGTACTTTTCACCTTTCCCTCACGGTACTGGTCCGCTATCGGTCATTAGGGAGTATTTAGGCTTATCAGGTGGTCCTGACAGATTCGCACGGGATTTCTCGGGCCCCGTGCTACTTGGGATACTCTCCAGGCGGTACACAACATTACGGTTACGGGGCTCACACCCTCTCTGGCCGGCCTTTCAAGACCGTTCACCTATGCCTGCACATCACACCTCACCAGTCCGGCAGAACTGATACGGAAAGTCCCACAACCCCGACCATGCAACGCCCGCCGGCTATCACACATGGAACGGTTTAGCCTGATCCGCGTTCGCTCGCCACTACTAACGGAATCACTATTGTTTTCTCTTCCTGCGGGTACTGAGATGTTTCACTTCCCCGCGTTCCCTCCACGCACCCTATGTGTTCAGATGCGGGTCACCAGGCAACTCGCGCCCCTGGCGGGGTTTCCCCATTCGGACACCCTGGGATCACAGTCCGGTTATCGACTCCCCCAGGCTTATCGCAGATTCCTACGTCCTTCTTCGGCTCCTAATGCCAAGGCATCCACCGTGTGCTCTTAAAAACTTGACCACAAAAGATCAAAAACGCTAATTTTCGAGAGAACCACGAAAACCACTGCACCATCCCGAAAGACAGCACAACAGATCCAGGTTCATATTCTTGGAAATTGCTTCTTATAAAAGATGCTCGCGTCCACTATGTAGTTCTCAAACAACAACCCCGTACCACACACCCCACACACCACCCCTCCCGAAGGAAGAACAAACCGTGTGATCGGTGCAGCCAGGAAACCAGAAACAAACAAGTACCACGATCAACCCCGCAAAGGGAAAACCATGGCCCTGTTGCCTCAGGACCCAACAGTGTGCCAAACACTAAACCGCCCGTTACCCTCCCCGCACCGTTCCAGGACACACTCACTGCAATTACTCACAGCAAGGACATCCGTACTAGACAAAGGGAAAGAACCAGCGGCCGCTATTTGTTGATATTCCACCCGTGAGCACCCGCCGCAGAACTTGCGTCTGCGCAACGGGCAACTTCCTGACAACACCACCACACCCGCATACACGGGGTGAGGTTGCTGTAGGTGCTCCTTAGAAAGGAGGTGATCCAGCCGCACCTTCCGGTACGGCTACCTTGTTACGACTTAGTCCCAATCGCCAGTCCCACCTTCGACAGCTCCCTCCCACAAGGGGTTAGGCCACCGGCTTCGGGTGTTACCAACTTTCGTGACTTGACGGGCGGTGTGTACAAGGCCCGGGAACGTATTCACCGCAGCGTTGCTGATCTGCGATTACTAGCGACTCCGACTTCATGGGGTCGAGTTGCAGACCCCAATCCGAACTGAGACCGGCTTTTTGGGATTAGCTCCACCTCACAGTATCGCAACCCTTTGTACCGGCCATTGTAGCATGCGTGAAGCCCAAGACATAAGGGGCATGATGATTTGACGTCGTCCCCACCTTCCTCCGAGTTGACCCCGGCAGTCTCCCATGAGTCCCCGCCATTACGCGCTGGCAACATGGAACGAGGGTTGCGCTCGTTGCGGGACTTAACCCAACATCTCACGACACGAGCTGACGACAACCATGCACCACCTGTGAACCGGCCCCAAAGGGGAAGGACTGTTTCCAGCCCGGTCCGGCCCATGTCAAGCCTTGGTAAGGTTCTTCGCGTTGCATCGAATTAATCCGCATGCTCCGCCGCTTGTGCGGGCCCCCGTCAATTCCTTTGAGTTTTAGCCTTGCGGCCGTACTCCCCAGGCGGGGCACTTAATGCGTTAGCTACGGCGCGGAAAACGTGGAATGTCCCCCACACCTAGTGCCCAACGTTTACGGCATGGACTACCAGGGTATCTAATCCTGTTCGCTCCCCATGCTTTCGCTCCTCAGCGTCAGTTAATGCCCAGAGACCTGCCTTCGCCATCGGTGTTCCTCCTGATATCTGCGCATTTCACCGCTACACCAGGAATTCCAGTCTCCCCTACATCACTCTAGTCTGCCCGTACCCACCGCAGATCCGGAGTTGAGCCCCGGACTTTCACGGCAGACGCGACAAACCGCCTACGAGCTCTTTACGCCCAATAATTCCGGATAACGCTTGCGCCCTACGTATTACCGCGGCTGCTGGCACGTAGTTAGCCGGCGCTTCTTCTGCAGGTACCGTCACTTTCGCTTCTTCCCTACTGAAAGAGGTTTACAACCCGAAGGCCGTCATCCCTCACGCGGCGTCGCTGCATCAGGCTTTCGCCCATTGTGCAATATTCCCCACTGCTGCCTCCCGTAGGAGTCTGGGCCGTGTCTCAGTCCCAGTGTGGCCGGTCACCCTCTCAGGCCGGCTACCCGTCGTCGCCTTGGTGAGCCATTACCTCACCAACAAGCTGATAGGCCGCGAGTCCATCCAAAACCACAAAAAGCTTTCCACCCCCCACCATGCGATGAGGAGTCATATCCGGTATTAGACCCAGTTTCCCAGGCTTATCCCAGAGTTAAGGGCAGGTTACTCACGTGTTACTCACCCGTTCGCCACTAATCCCCCAGCAAGCTGGGATCATCGTTCGACTTGCATGTGTTAAGCACGCCGCCAGCGTTCATCCTGAGCCAGGATCAAACTCTCCGTTGAAGTAAAACAAAAACAGACACAACCAGGCACCACGGGAAAACGCGGAACCAGGCTGCACAAAATTTGAAACCAGCTAAAAACACCAAACCATCCACGGGGTGGACAATCCGGCAAATTCAACCAATTCAATACAATAAATTGGTATCAACAAACTTGGCACACTATTGAGTTCTCAAACAACAGACACATTCGAATACTTTTCAAACAATATTTGAATTCCAGTGAATTCTTTGTTATTATTTCTTCGCTGCGATGTTTCTAGCTTATTTCATTCATTTCCACTTTGCAAATCCGGATATTCTTCCGAAATTCACTTGGTAGAGCGAATCCGCCCAGCAAAACGCGAAGCAATTTTTCATTTCTGCGCCTTGCGCATGAAGAATTGCTTCTCACTTATAGGGGGTTTGTCACCACTCAGCGGCGGCGACTCAGAAAACATTACACGCTCCTCCCCGGCCGTGCAAATCGGCCGGAAAGGAGCGTGCATATGGTTGCCAGAAAACCGTGTTCCTAGGACGCCGACACTTCCACGGTTGCCAGGTTCTTCTTCCCGCGGCGCAGGAGCAGGTAGCGCCCGTGCAGAAGTTCACTGCCCGGAATGACCGCCTCAGGATCGGTCACCTTGGTGTTGTTGACATAGGCACCGCCTTCGCCCACGGTCCGGCGGGCAGCCGATTTGCTGTCCGAGAGCCCGGAGGCCACGAGCAGATCCACGATGCCAAGACCATCAGCGGCAACACGGGCCGAGGGCAGCTCGGCGGTGGCAGCCGTCAGGGTCCGTTCGTCCAGCGCCGCAAGGTCCCCGCCGCCGAACAGAGCAGCGGATGCCGCGATGACCTTTTCCGTTGCTTCCACGCCATGGACCAGGGAGGTCACTTCGAACGCAAGCCGGCGCTGGCCTTCGCGGGCAAAGGGACGTTCCGCGATCGAAACTTCCAAGGCTTCGATTTCGGCGCGGGTGAGGAACGTGAACACCTTGAGCCTCGCCGCAACATCGGCGTCGGCCGTGTTCAGCCAGAACTGGTAGAACGCGTACGGGCTGCACATCTCCGGATCCAGCCAGATGGCGTTGCCTTCGCTCTTACCGAATTTGGTGCCGTCCGAATTGGTGATGAGCGGCGTGCCCAGCGCGTGCACGTGCTTGCCCTCAACCTTGCGGATGAGTTCGGTGCCGCTGGTGAGGTTGCCCCACTGGTCGGAGCCGCCGGTTTCCAGCACGCAACCGTAGTCACGGAAGAGCTGGAGGTAATCCATGCCCTGCAGGATCTGGTAGCTGAACTCGGTGTAGCTGATGCCTTCATCCGAGCTGAGGCGGGAGGCGACGGCGTCCTTGCGGAGCATGGTACCAACGCGGAAATGCTTTCCGATCTCGCGCAGGAAATCGATGGCGCTCAAGGGAGCGGTCCAGTCCAGGTTGTTGACCATCCTTGCGGCGTTTTCGCCGTCAAAGCTCAGGAAGCGGCGGACCTGTGCCTGGAGGTATCCGACCCATTCGGAAACGGTGTCCTTGGTGTTCAAGGTGCGTTCCGCCGTCGGCCTCGGATCACCGATCAGGCCGGTCGACCCACCAACCAGGCCCAGTGGCTTGTGCCCGGCCAGTTGGAGCCGGCGCATGAGGAGCAACTGCACGAGATTGCCCAGGTGCAGGCTGGGCGCAGTGGGGTCGAAGCCGCAGTAATAGGTGATCGGGTCCCCGGCGAGCAGCTTTTCCAGTTCCACTTCATCGGTGGACACGTGGACCAGGCCGCGCCAGTTGAGCTCCTGCCAGATGTTGGCGAAGGTCGGATCGTTCTGCTGGGACTCGAGATCATTTAGTTGGGACACGTGATCTAAGTTAGCAGGATTGGCCGGTCGCCAGCGCTGCGTGACAGCGCCGCCGGCCGGCAGGAGGCCGGGATGATCCGGTCCTCCTGCAGCCGGGGATCAGCGTTCGATGCCTGCGGGCACCGGGGCGGCAGCGATGAGCCGCAGCCGCTGGGTAGGCCGGGTCATGGCAACGTACAGGTCGCCCACCCGCCCATGCTCCTGGTTGAGCATCATGGAAGGCTCCAGCACCACAACGCCGTCGAACTCGAGGCCCTTGGCTTCCCGGGGGCTGATAACGACGATGTCCTGCTCGTAGCTGCCTGCGCCGCTGCCGACGCGTCGGCCGTAGGCGGCGCGCAGGGCCGTGGAGGCTTGCGGCAGGAGCTCGCCGTCGGCAATCACCGCAAGCAGGCCGCCGTCGAGCGCGTCCAGCTCATCCGGAAGGACCTCGACGAGCCGGCTGACGACTGCCCCGTCCTCCACGCGGTCAATGATCGGCGACCAGCGTCCTTCGCGGACGGCCTTGGGGGCCGAAATCACCAGTCCGGCGGCAGTGGCCATCCGGGCCGCCGCCTCCGCGATCTGCGACGGCGTGCGGTAGTTGACGGTGAGTTCCTCAAGCTGCCAGCGGTCGCCGAACATCGGCTCCAGCGCGCTCTGCCAAGACTTGGCCCCGGCCACGGAACTCGTCTGGGCGATGTCGCCGACAATCGTGAACGACTTCAGCGGGCAGCGCCGGACCAGCAGGCGCCACTGCATCGGCGACAGTTCCTGGGCCTCGTCGACAACAATGTGCCCGAACGCCCAGGTGCGGTCGCTGGTGGCCCGTTCCGCCGCGGTGAGCCGCGCTTCGCGTTCCTGGTTCTGGTCGACGAGTTCCTCGGCGGTCATCAGCACGTCCACCCCGGCGGTTTCCATGTTCACCAGGGTCTGCTTGGCGTTGGCGATGTCCCGGGCGCGGTCGTGCTCCTGCTGGGCCAGTCCGCGGCCGGCCGCGGGGTCAAGCTCACCCAGCAGCTCGGCAGCCTCGTCCAGCAGCGGCACGTCGGCCTCGGTCCAGGGACTGTCTATGGGGCGGGCCAGCAGCGCGCGTTCAGCCTCGGTCAGGTGGGGGGTGCACGCTTCCAGGATGGCAGGCTTGCCGAACAGCTCGGAGATGAGCTTTTCCGGGGTCATCGGCATCCAGCAGAGATTCAGTGCGATCCGGACATCGCGTGCTGTGCGGACGTCCTCGGCCAGATACGAACGGTCCGCGTTGTTGCCGATGCTGCCGGCCTCGACGAGCTCGGTCATCTGCTCGGTCAGTTCGCGGAGCAGGATTTTCACAAACGTCAGGCGTGCCTCGTTGTGCGGCTTGTGGGTGGCGCGGGCCTTTTCCCGGGCCCGGCGAACCTGGCGGGGTGTCAGGACCAGCTTGCGGCCGTCCACTTCGAGGATCCGGTTCTCGGCCGGAATTCGCTGCCGGTTGGAAACGGCATTGGCAACCACCTCGGCCATATCCAGCCTGCCCTTGATGGCGGCGACGTCCGCTTCCTGTTCGGGAACGGCGTTGATTCCGGGCATCAGCCGGCCCACGCTCGCCATGACCACGCCCGTTTCGCCGAGTGACGGCAGGACGCGCTCGATGTACTTCATGAATGAGGACGAGGGCCCCACCAAGAGCACGCCGGCGGTCTTGAGCCGGTCGCGGTGCGTATAGAGGAGGTACGCGGCGCGGTGCAGCGCAACGGCCGTTTTGCCCGTTCCGGGCCCGCCCTGGACGACGACGGCTCCGGAGATGGAGGAGCGGATGATCCTGTCCTGCTCCGACTGGATGGTGCCGACGATGTCCGACATGCGTCCGGTGCGCTTGGAGTTTAGGGCGGCCAGCAGCGCGCCCTCCCCCTGCAGCGATTCATTGTCGGCCAGCATGCCGGCGTCGAGGACGTCGTCTTCAATGGCCTTGACCTCGCGGCCCTGCAGGATCAGGTGGCGGCGGCGGCGTACGCCCTGGCGGTCGAAGGCCGTGGCCTGGTAGAAGTGCCCGGCTTCGGGCGCGCGCCAGTCGACCATGAGCCGTTGGAGGTCATCGGTGGTCAGGCCGATGCGGCCGATGTACTGGGCCTCCCCGGAATCCAGGTCGAGGCGGCCAAAGACCAGCCGGTCATCCACAGCGTCCAGCTGGGCAAGGCGGTCCTCATAGAGGGCCGCGAAGGCATCCCGTTCGGAAACATTTTGCATGGTTCCCACGGCACCGGCACGGCGGACCTGGGCAAGTTGAGTGCGCTTTTCCTCGCGCAGCTCATCAAGGCGGGCATACAGTCCGGCAACATAGTCCCGTTCATGGGCCAAATCAGCGTCGAGCATCGAGACTTTCCCCTATCGCAAAAGACAGACCGTCCATTCTACAACCATTTTGATGAACGCACGCTAGGTCCGGATGAGCGAGCGCACGCGATGGCCGCTCAGGGCGGATCGGCCGCGCAGCTCGCCCAGTTCCATGACCACGCCCACTCCCGAAACATGCACTCCGCAGCGCTCAAACAGGCGTGCGGCGGCGCCGAGCGTGCCGCCCGTGGCAAGGACGTCGTCGAGAATCAGCACCCGGCTTCCGGCCGGCAGGTCCGTGGTGTGCAGCTCGAGTGTCGCAGTGCCGTACTCCAGCGCATAATCCTCCGCGACCACCTTCCGGGGGAGTTTTCCGGCTTTGCGCACGGTGATCACACCCGTGTTCGTGGCGTAGGCGGCAGCGGCGGCCAGCAGGAAGCCTCGGGCCTCCACCCCGGCTACGGCGTCGAACTGCCCTTTGAACGGCTCCACAAGTGCGTCCACAACAGCGCGGAGCGCTGCGCCGTTGGCAAAGACGGGCGTCAGGTCCTTGAAGATGATTCCGGGCTTGGGGTAGTCCGGCACCGTGGCGCAGAGGCTGTTGATCAGCTGGTCCACTGGAACGCTTCTTCTGGCTTGGCCGGGCTCGCTTTGATTCACGCATCTACCCTATGCCGGTGGCGGCTATTCTTCACGATCCGGGCGGGCCTTCGCGGCCTTATAGCGCGACACCGTGGGATCGCCGGTGAGCCAGTACCGCCATGGATAAGCATGGCTGCCGCCCGCCCCCGAGACCCCCACGCGCGGACCGGTGCTGATCTCGCGTGCGCGTGCCACCGGCAGTTCCAGCCTGAACGGGTCGTCCAGGGCGTCCCGCCCGCTGTCCGCCGTCGTCAATCCCAGCGCCATGGCGAGCCGGGCAGGCCCGCTGGCCAGGTCCTTTGCGGATTTCGACGTCGGGCGCCTGGTGCGCGCCAGTTCCTCGCCACCCACGATTTCCCCGCCGCGCAGGAGCAGGGCAGAGGCTGTCCCGGGCGGTCCGCACACAATGTTGGCGCAGTAGTGCATCCCGTAGGTGAAGTAGACGTACAAGTGCCCGGCGGGTCCGAACATGGGCTTGTTGCGTCCCGTCTGTCCGCGGAAGGTGTGCGAACCGGGGTCCGGGTGCTGGGAGTCGTGCGGGCCAAGGTAGGCCTCCACTTCGGTGATGCGCACCGAAACCACCCCCTCCGGGCTGTCATAGGTGAGCACAGCCCCAAGCATCAGGGGCGCCACGTGCCGGGCGTCCCCGGACAGCACCTGCCGCACGGCGTGTTCACGTCCGGTGCGCGGCGGGCTGGAGCTCATGCATCGACTTTAACAAACAGCCGCTGCCAAATGATGCCCTACGCCCATGTCCGATTTCCGCTAGCCCCCGGGTGCGCCGAGCTGACAGGATGGAGCCATGGACTTCTGGCAGCGCTACCGGGCGATCGATGCCCGCGACACCCGTTTCGACGGGCAGTTCTACACCGCTGTCCGGACCACGGGGATTTATTGCCGGCCTTCATGTCCTGCCCGGACGCCTAAAGCGGAGAACGTCACGTTCTATGAAACCTCTGCTGCGGCCCACGACGCCGGATACCGCGCCTGCAAGCGCTGCCTGCCGGAGGCCGTCCCGGGGACGCCGGCCTGGAACCTCCGGTCCGACATCGCGGGCCGGGCCATGCGGCTCATTAATGACGGGGTGATCAACCGCGACGGAGTGGAGGGACTCGCCTCGCGGCTAGGCTACTCCTCGCGGCAGCTCAACCGGATCCTCAGCCACGAACTGGGCGCCGGTCCGCTGTCACTGGCACGGGCCAGCAGGGCACAGACTGCCCGGACGCTGCTGGTGTCCACACAGATGAAGCTTGCAGACGTGGCATTCGCCGCCGGGTTCAGCAGCGTCCGCCAGTTCAACGAAACCATCGGCGAAGTCTTCGACATGACTCCGACGGCGCTCCGCGGCACCGCCCGCCACCACCCGACGCCGGCCGCGACTACGGCGCTGACGCTGAACCTTCCTTATCGTGAGCCGTTCGATCCTGGCATCTTCGATTTCCTGGCCGTGCGGTCCATTCCCGGGATCGAGGCCGGCACAGCAACCTCTTATGCGAGGACCTTGCGGCTCCCCCACGCGGATGCCCGCTTTAGCGTTGAGTACGACGCCGGCGCGCCGGAGCGGCCACTTGTCCTCACCATCGGTGCCGTGGACCTCCGGGACCTGCCGTCACTGCTGAGCAGGGTCCGGCGGCTGCTGGACCTCGACGCCGACCCGGTGGCCATGGACAGTGCGTTGGAAGCCGATCCGCGGCTGGCACCGGCGGTCCGCGCCGTCCCGGGCATCCGGATGCCGGGGGCCCTGGATCCGCAGGAGTTGCTGGTCCGTGCCTTGATAGGCCAGCAGATAACCGTCGCGCCCGCCCGGACCGCCCTCACCCAGTTGTCGGCCTGCGGCAGCGAGAGCCTGGTACCGGGGGACGGCCTCCATCGGCTCTTCCCCACTGCCGCCCGGATCGCCGACGAGGGGTACGGCCTGCTGCGTGGTCCGCAGCGGCGGATCGACTCCGTCCGCGCCGCCGCCGGCATGATGGCCGCCGGGGACCTCGATTTCGGCTACGGCGACGACTTCGCCGGCCTGCACGCCAAACTGCTGCCGCTGCCCGGGGTGGGACCCTGGACCGCGGGGTACGTGGCCATGCGCGTGATCGGGGCGCCGGACGTGTTCCTGGCCAACGACGCCGCGGTGCGCAACGGCATCCTCGCCCTCGCCGCCGGCAGTGCTGACGCAGGGACGGACGGCTGGCTTCCCGGCCGGCGCACACCGGACTTCTCCGAAGTGAGCCCCTGGCGTTCCTATGCCACGATGCACCTCTGGCGTGCGGCCGCCATGAACCCCAGGCCCAAGGCGAACCGGCAGGCACCTTCCCTGCCGCATGATCCGGCGATTTAACCCAACAGTTTTAACTCAGGCGACTTAACCAGGAAGCGAAAGCCATGAAAGCCCAACTGCTGACCATGCCCACCCCGGACGGTCCGTTCACCATCATTGCCCGCGACGGTGCCGTGCTGGCATCCGGCTGGACTGCGCAGGCTGCAGAGCTCACCGGGCAGATCCATCCCGAACTGCTGCCTGATGAATACATCCCGGTCCAGGAACTGGGCGAAATCTCCGACGCCGTCGTTGCGTTCTACGCGGGCGATCCGGAGCCCGCCATGCGTGTGCGGGTCCTGCAGAAATCGGGGCCTTTCCGCAGCCATGCCTGGGATGTCCTCCGGACGGTGAACCCCGGCCGGCCGGTCACCTACACCGAGTACGCGGAGCTCTCCGGGAACCCGAAGGCCGTCCGCGCCGCGGCGAGTGCCTGCGCCTTCAATGCCGCGGCACTGTTCGTGCCGTGCCACCGCGTGGTGCGGACGGACGGCACGCTCGGCGGATTCAGGTGGGGCCTCGCCATCAAGGAAAGCCTGCTGGGCCGCGAACAGCGTTGACCAGGGAAGGGCTGATGACGGCGGGCCGGCAGCCCTATTTGGTGATCGGTACGCCCGAGGGCCAGGGCAGGAGCTCGGGGAGATCCACACCGTCCGCAGCAGCGGACGCACGCAGGCTGCCCAGCGAGGGTTCGCGCCCCGCGAGCCAGGCCGCGATGTCCGTCAGCATGCCGTTGATGACAGTGGACCGGTTGCCGGCGCCGATGGTCACCGGCGGAAGTCCGAGGGGCTGCAGCACAAACCGCTGACCCTCCGGCACGCGGGCAGCCAGGAAATCGAACAGGTGCTCACAGAAGGGCCTGCTCCAGGTTTCCGGACCGCGGCCGGTGCCGAGGTCGGTGGCATGGATCAGGAGTTCCCGCCACAGCGCAAACCCGCCGTCCAGCACCACTCCGCCGCGGTAGGAAATAGGCACCTGCCAGGAGCCGGCGTCCAGGCTATCGAAAGCCCGCAGGGCGCGTGCCAGCGCGGCGTCCAGGTCCGCCCGGTGCTGCGCCAAGGTGTGGCCGGCGGCCATGTCGATGGCCTTGGTGCGGCCCTCCTGACCGCCGTCATACAGTTCCACGGTCTCGCCGCGGCCTGCGAATTCAAGTTGCCGGGCCATGGCGTTCGAAATGCCGGCCAGGTGCGCGAGGACGTGCCCCCGCGTCCAGCCCGGCAGTAATGACTGTGCCTTGACATCATCTTCGGCGAGTTTGCCGGCTTGGGAGGCAACGACGTCGGCAGCTTTATGGAGTTCGGCGAGCAGCGCGTCCGGTGTGATTGCGGTCATACCCGCCATCGTAGCGGACGGTTAATGGTCCTTAACGCAGGCCGCTGCCAGAGCCGATGCCGGGACCGCGACTGTCCCGAACGTCACCCGCCGGACCGCCACCGTAACGGTGCCGGATGTGGCGGCGGTCGTGGCGCGCCTGCCAGAACTCGATCTCCACCGGCCGGACGGCGTACAGCTGCCAGTCCGGGTTGGTGCCGCCGTCGGCTCCGGGCCGGGCGTCCCAGTCCGCGGCCGAAGCTTCGGCGGACAATTCAAGGACTCCCCCGGCCACACGCACTTGCCGGCCCAGCAGGGGCCAGTAGAAATTGAGGGCCGCCCTCGGGTTGGCAGCCAGCTCCTGCCCCTTGCGCGAGGTGCGGGACGTTGCGATCTGCCAGCCGCCGTCGTCGTCGATGTCCTTCAGGATCAGCATCCGGGACGACGGCTGGGCATTGGCCCCCACGGTGGCCAGGCTGCAGGCGTGCGGCTGGGGCTCCCCCGCGGCCAGCGCCTCCGCCAGCCATTGCCGGAACAGCTCAGCCGGGTCCGCCGGCGCAGCCGCCGGGTCAAAATCCGGCAGGTCGTCGGGGAAGTCCGGCAGGGCACGGAGGTACCGGCGGAAGGATTCGCTCATTCACCCACCCTAAACGCAGAACGCTCTCTCAGTTGTTGCAAGAAAATCGGCGAACGCTCTCTCACTTTCTTGCGGAAAGTGAGAGAGCGTCGGCCCGAAAGCTGCAACAAGTGAGAGAGCGTGCGGCCCGAAAGCTGCAACAAGTGAGAGAGCATGTGGCCTGCTAGCCCGCGTACTCCCGCACGCCCGCAAGCTCGGCTTCCAGCGCGAGCAGTTGGCGCTCGACGGCGGCCGGGGCCGTGCCGCCCTGGGAGTTGCGGCTGTTGAGCGAACCCTCAGTGGACAGGACCGTACGCACTTCCGGCGTCAGGTGCTCCGAGATCGCCGCGTATTCCTCGTCGGTCAGGTCCCAGAGTTCGACGTCGCGGCTTTCAGCCTGCTTGACTGCCGCACCGGAAAGCTCGTGGGCTTCGCGGAACGGCACACCTTGGCGGACCAGCCATTCGGCTATGTCCGTGGCCAGTGCGAAGCCCTGCGGTGCCAGCGACTCCATCCGTTCAGTGTTGAACTTCAGCGTCGCGATCATGCCCGAGACAGCCGGGAGCAGCAGCTCCAGGGTGTCGGCGGCGTCAAAGACCGGTTCCTTGTCCTCCTGCAGGTCGCGGTTGTACGCGAGCGGCAGGCCCTTCAAGGTAGCCAGCAGCCCGGTCAGGTTGCCGATCAGGCGTCCCGCCTTGCCGCGGGCCAGCTCGGCGACATCCGGGTTCTTCTTCTGCGGCATGATCGAGGAGCCGGTGGAGTAGGAATCGTGCAGGGTGACAAAGGAGAACTCCTTCGTGGCCCACAGGATGACTTCCTCCGAGACCCGGGACAGGTCCACGCCGATCATGGCGCAGACCCACGCGAACTCGGCGAAGACATCGCGCGAGGCGGTGCCGTCGATCGAGTTGTGTGTTGCCGAGAAGAAGCCCAGGTCGGCTGCCACGGCTTCCGGGTCCAGGCCCAGCGAGGAGCCTGCGAGGGCACCGGAACCGTAGGGCGAAACGCCTGCGCGCTTGTCCCAGTCCTGCAGCCGCTGCACATCGCGCAGCAGCGCCCAGGCGTGGGCCAGCAGGTGGTGGCTGAGCAGGACCGGCTGCGCATGCTGGAGGTGGGTGCGGCCCGGCATGGCCACGCCCTGGTGTGCCTTGGCCTGGTCCACCAGTGCCTCAATGGTTGCCAGCACGCCGCGGGCGATGATCCGCGCATGGTCGCGCAGGAACATCCGCCCCAGCGTGGCCACCTGGTCGTTGCGGGACCGGCCGGCGCGGAGCTTCCCGCCCAGCTGGGCGCCGGCACGCTCGATCAGGCCGCGTTCCAGCGAGCCGTGGACGTCCTCATCGGACTCCGCGGGCAGGTACGCGCCGGAGGCGACGTCTTCGTCCAGGCGGGACAGCGCAACAAGCATGCCTTCAAGTTCAGCATCGTCCAGCAGCCCGGACTTGTGCAGAACGCGCGCGTGCGCCTTGGACCCGGCAATGTCGTAGCGGGCCAGCCGCCAGTCAAAGTGCGTGGACTTGCTCAGGGCTGCGAGGGCGTCGGCGGGGCCGCCGGCGAACCGGCCGCCCCACAGCGCACCCGTGTTGGTGGCTTCGGACTTTTGCTCAGCCACAGGGGCTACTTTCCTGCGACGCGGATGTCGCGGCCGGACGCAACCTTGGCGGACATGCCCCACAGCTCAATGAAGCCGCGGGCCATCGACTGGTCGAAGGTGTCGCCGGTGTCGTAGGTCGCGAGGTCGAAGTCGTACAGGGAGGTCTCGGAGCGGCGCCCGTTGACGATCGCCTGGCCGCCGTGCAGCACCATGCGGATGTCGCCGGAGACGTACTTCTGGGTGTCCTCGATGAAGGCGTCCAGGGAGCGCTTGAGCGGGGAGAACCACTGGCCGTCGTACACCAGCTCGGACCAGCGCTGGCCGACCGTTGCCTTGAAGCGGGCCTGCTCGCGCTCGATGGTGATGTCCTCGAGGTGCTTGTGCGCGGTGATCAGTGCCATGGCACCGGGAGCTTCGTAGATTTCGCGGGACTTGATGCCGACGAGGCGGTCCTCGACGACGTCGATCCGGCCGACGCCCTGGGCGCCGGCGCGGCGGTTGAGTTCCTTGATGGCCTGCAGCGGGGTGACCTTGACGCCGTCGATCGCGACCGGAACGCCGGCTTCGAAGGAGATGGTGACTTCATCGGGCGCCGGCGGGAACTCCGGGGTGGCCGTGTAGTCGTAGATGTCCTTGGTGGGGGCGTTCCAGATGTCTTCGAGGTAGCCGGTTTCGACGGCGCGTCCCCAGACGTTCTGGTCGATCGAGTACGGGTTCTTCTTGGTGGTCTCGATCGGCAGTCCCTTTTCCTCGGCGAAGGCGATGGCCTTGTCGCGGGTCAGGGCGAGGTCGCGGACCGGGGCGATGCACTTCAGGTCCGGACCGAGGGTCTGGATGCCCACTTCGAAGCGGACCTGGTCGTTGCCCTTGCCCGTGCAGCCGTGGGCCACGGTGGTGGCGCCGAATTCGCGGGCGGCCTTGACCAGGTGCTTGACGATCACCGGGCGGGAGATCGCGGAAACCAGCGGGTAGTGGCCCTGGTAGAGGGCGTTGGCCTTCAGCGTGGGCATGCAGTACTCATTGGCGAATTCGTCGGAGGCATCAGCCACGTAGGCTTCGACGGCACCGCAGCCCAGGGCACGCTGGCGGATGGTCTCCAGCGACTCGCCGCCCTGCCCGACGTCGACCGCAACGGCGATCACCTCGGCACCGGTGGCTTCACCGATCCAGCCGATCGCTACGGAAGTATCCAGGCCACCGGAGTAGGCCAGCACAATACGCTCAGTCACTTCAAATGCTCCTTAGTTGTTTGGTTCTTGGTTGTCATAAAGCTTATTGGCCGGCTTCTTCGGCAAAGTGCAGGAAGCGGGCGGCCACGTCCGCTCCGCCCAGCGGGTCCCGGGTGACCAGCAGCACGGTGTCGTCACCGGCGATGGTCCCCAGGATGGACGGCATCACCGAGTGGTCGATCGCCAGGGCCAGGAAGTTCGCCGCGCCGGGAGGAGTCCTGAGCACCACGATGTTCGCCGACGCTTCCGCGGTCACGAGCAGTTCCCCGCACAGGCGGGCAAGCCGGGCGTCCAGGATCTCCTGCGTCACGCCGGCCTTGGCTGCACGCTCCCCGCCCTCCCCCGGAACGGCGTAGACAAGCACGCCGTCCTTGCCGCGGACCCGGACCGCGCCGAGTTCCACGAGGTCGCGGGACAGTGTGGCCTGGGTGACCTGGACGCCGTCGTCCGCCAGCAGCGCGGCGAGCTCCGCCTGCGAACGGACGGATTCGCCGGTCAGGATCGCGGTGATCCGCGCCAGCCTGGCCGTTTTGGTGGCCGGGCTCGCGCCCGGCACCGACGGGTTGGTGGACACTAGAACGTGCTCTCCCCGGTGCCCTCAACGGGAGAAAGACCGTCCACGAAGGCCAGTCCGGACCGGTGCATGAGCCACGCCATCAGCGCCTTCTGCGCGTGCAGGCGGTTTTCAGCCTCGTCCCAGACGATCGACTGCGGGCCGTCGATGACGCCCGCGGAGATCTCATAGCCCCGGTACGCCGGCAGGCAGTGAAGCACGACGGCGTCCGGCGCCGCGAGCTGCATCGCCGCTTCGTCCACGGAATAGTCGCGGAACAGCTGGAGCCGGGCTTCCTTTTCGGCCTCCTGGCCCATGGACACCCAGGTGTCGGTGGCGACGACGTCGGCCCCCTTGAGGGCTTCCGCGGCGTCGGTGGTGATCAGCACCGAACCGCCGGTCTCGGCGGCCCGCTCCTCCGCGGCGGCGACGATGTCCGCGGCCGGCAGGTAACCGTCCGGACCCGCGATGCGCACGTGCATCCCGGCGGTCACGCCGGCGAGCAGGTAGGAGTTCGCCATGTTGTTGGCGGAGTCGCCAAGGTAGCTCATGGTGAGGCCCTTGAGGTCGCCCTTGTGTTCCTTGACGGCCAGCAGGTCGGCCAGGAGCTGGCAGGGGTGGTAGTCGTCGCACAGGGCGTTGATGACCGGGACTTTGGAGTTTTCCGCCATGGCCACCAGTCCGGAGTGGGCACCGGTGCGCCAGACGATGGTGGAGACCATGCGCTCCAGGACCTTGGCGGTGTCCTCCACCGATTCCTTGTGGCCGATCTGTGCCTCACCCGGGTTGATGATGAGGGCGTTTCCGCCCATGTCAGCCACTCCGGTGGCGAACGAGACCCGGGTCCTGGTGGAGGTCTTGTCGAAGATGACCGCCACTGTTTTACGACCGCTGCCCTCGGCGGCGAACGGCTGGACGCTGTACGGCGCAGCCTTCATCCGGATGGCGAGGTCCAGGACCTCGGCCTGCTCTGCCGGGGTGAGGTCGGTGTCCTTGAGGAAGTGGCGGGTGGTCGCGGAGCTGGTCACTGGGCGGCGTCCTTTGCGGTCTGGAGGAGCGTGGGCAGGGCCTGGATGAAGCTGTCGGCTTGTTCGGCGGTGAGGATCAGCGGCGGGGCGAGGCGGATGGTGCGCGGACCGGGGCTGTTGACGATGAACCCTGCGTCCAGTCCGGCGGTCACGACGGCGGGCGCGATGTCCGCGTCCAGGTCAAAGCCGATCAGGAGGCCTTCGCCGCGTACTTCCGTCACGCCGTCGACAGCGGCCAGCTTCGAGCGCAGGCGGTCACCCACGGTGCGGACGTTCTCCAGGACGCGCTGGCTTTCAATCGCGTGCAGTGTTGCCAGGGCGGCGGCCGTGGCCACCGGGTTCCCGCCGAAGGTGGTGCCGTGCTGGCCCGCGGTCAGGAGCGAGGAGCTTTCAGGGCCGAAGGTGACCAGCGCCCCGATCGGGAAGCCGCCGCCCAGGCCCTTGGCGAGGGTCACGGCGTCCGGGACGATCCCGGCGTCTTCGCTGGCCAGCCACTTGCCGGTGCGGCCGATGCCGGTCTGGACTTCGTCGAGGATCAGCAGCGCGCCGGCCTTTGTTGTGGCCTCGCGTGCTGCTTTCAGGTAGCCGGCAGGCAGCGGCCGGACGCCTGCTTCGCCCTGGATCGGCTCCAGGAATACGGCGGCAGTGGTTTCGTCGATGGCATCCAGCAGGGCGTCGACGTCGCCGAACGGGATGTGGACCACCCCGCCGGGAAGCGGTTCGAACGGCGCCCGGTAGGCAGCCTTGGCGGTCAGCGCCAAGGCTCCCATCGTGCGGCCGTGGAAGGCGCCTTCAAGGGCGATGATCTTGGTCCGCCGCTTCACATCGCTGCCGGGTCCTGCCGACGCCTCGGCTCCGGAGTTGCGGCGCGCCAGCTTGAATGCGGCCTCCACCGCCTCGGTGCCGGAGTTCGCAAAGAACACTTTGGAACCTGCCGGCGCCTTGGTGAGCTCAAGCAGCTTCTCGGCCAGCGCGATCTGCGTGGGGCTGGTGAAGAAGTTGGAGACGTGGCCCAGCGTGGCCAGCTGGCTGGAGATCACCGACGTCACGAACGGGTGGGCGTGGCCCATGGCGTTTACGGCGATGCCGCCGAGCAGGTCGAGGTACTCCTTGCCGTCGGCGTCCCAGACCAGGCACCCGGCCCCGCGGACCAGGACCCGCTGCGGCGTGCCGAAGACACCCATGAGGGACGATGAGTAGCGGCTCAGCCACTCTGCTCCCGTGGTGTGGCCGCGGGTCTCCACCAGTTCAACCACCGGGGACTTTTCGATCTGGCTCATGCGTTCGTTTCCTCGTCCGGGACCACCTGCGTGCCGATGCCCGCGGTGGTGAATGTTTCCAGCAGCATGGAATGCGGCAGTCGGCCGTCCACGATGTGCGCGCGCTCCACTCCGTCATCGACCGCCTTAAGGCAGGCGGCCATCTTGGGGATCATGCCCGATTCAAGCCGCGGCAGCATCTCCCGGAGCTCCGACGCCGTCAGGGACGAGATGAGCGATGACTTGTCCGGCCAGTTCGCGTAGAGGCCCTCGACGTCGGTGAGGATGACGAGTTTCGAGGCGCCCAGGGCGGAGGCGACGGCGGCCGCCGCGGTGTCCGCGTTGACGTTGAGCACCTGCCCGGTGGTGGAGCCGTCGTCGGCTATTTCCGGGGCAACGGTTGAGATCACCGGGATCCGGCCGGCTGCGAGGATGTCAACGATGCCTTCCGGGTTGACGCCCACCACTTCCCCGACCAGGCCCAGGTCCACTTCCTGGCCGTCCACGACGGTCCCGGTACGGACGGCGCGCAGCAGGCCGCCGTCTTCACCGGACATGCCGACTGCGTAGGGTCCATGGGAGTTGATCAGGCCCACGAGTTCGCGGCCCACCTGGCCGGTCAGGACCATCCGGACCACGTCCATGGCCTCGGGGGTGGTGACGCGCAGCCCGCCCTTGAACTCGGACTCGATGCCGAGCCGGCTGAGCATGGAGTTGATCTGCGGGCCACCGCCGTGCACCACCACGGGGTGGATGCCCACGTGGTGCAGGAACACCACGTCCTCGGCGAACGCCCGGCGGAGTTCATCGTTGACCATGGCGTTGCCGCCGTACTTGATCACCATGGTGGTGCCGGCAAAGCGCTGGATCCAGGGCAGGGCCTCGATCAGGGTGCCGGCCTTGTCCCGGGCGGCACTCATGGTAGTGGTCTCGCGTGTCTGGGTGTTCATGCTGCTGTCTCCCCGGAAGGTGGGTGCTTCACCTAGCTTGAGTAGGCGCTGTTTTCGTGGACGTAGTCGTGCGTGAGGTCGTTGGTCCAGATCGTGGCTTCGGTCTCTCCGGCCTGCAGATCGATCTCGACGAGGACCTCGCGGGGCTCAAGGTCCACCAGGCTGCGGTCCTCGCCGATGCTGCCGTTACGGCAGATCTGCACGCCGTTCATGGAAACGTTCAGCTGGTCCGGCTCGAACGCGGCATCAGTGGTGCCCACGGCGGAAAGCACCCGGCCCCAGTTGGGGTCCTTGCCGAAGATGGCGGCCTTGAACAGGTTGGAGCGGGCCACGGCCCTGCTCACGATCTCCGCGTCCTTCTCGCTGGCCGCGTTGAACGTGCGGATGGCGATGTCGTGGCTGGCGCCCTCGGCGTCGCCGATCAGCTTGCGGGCCAGTTCGGCGCAGACCTGGGTCACCCCGGCACCGAAGTCCGTTGCCGACGGCACAACACCCGACGCGCCCGAGGCCAGCAGCACCACGGTGTCATTGGTGGACATGCAGCCATCCGAGTCCGTCCGGTCAAAGGTGACCCGGGTGGCGTCGCGGAGCACGACGTCGAGCATTTCCGGCTGGACGTCCGCGTCGGTGGTGAGAACCACCAGCATGGTGGCCAGCCCGGGGGCCAGCATGCCGGCGCCCTTGGCCATGCCGCCGATGGTGTACTCGTGGCCTTCGGCGTCCTTCCCGGTGAACACTGCTTCCTTGGACACGGAATCGGTGGTCATGATGGCCGTGGCGGCCACGGGCCCGCCGTCTGCGCTGAGGGCGGCTTTGGCAGCGCCGATGCCCGGGATGATTTTGTCCATGGGCAGCTGCTCGCCGATCAGGCCGGTGGAGCAGACGAAGATGTCAGTGGCTGAGACGCCCAGCGCTTCGGCGGTCTTTTCGGCGGTGGTGTGCGTGTTCTGGAAGCCTTGCGGGCCGGTGCAGGCGTTGGCGCCGCCGGAGTTGAGGATCACTGCGTCCACCCGGCCGTCCTTCACCACCTCGCGGGACCAGTGCACGGGGGCCGCTGCCACCCGGTTCGACGTGAACACCGCGGCTGCGGCTTTGGACGGGCCGTCGTTGACTACCAGGGCAAGGTCGGGGTTCCCGGACGCCTTCAGGCCGGCTTTGACGCCGGCGGCGCGGAAGCCCTTGGGGGCAGTAACGGTCACGGGGCAACTCCCTGCAGGTTGAGGCCGGCGGTTTCCGTCAGGCCAAGGGCAATGTTCATGGACTGCACGGCGCCGCCGGCCGTCCCCTTGGTCAGGTTGTCGATGGCGCAGGTGACGATAACGCGGCCGGTGTGCGCATCGAAGGCCAGCTGCATCACGGCATGGTTGGAACCCTGCACGGACTTGGTGGCCGGCCACTGGCCCTCGGGGAGCAGGTGGACGAACGGCTCGTCGTCGTAGGCCTCTTCCCAGGCAGTGCGCAGCTCTGCCGCCGTGACGCCGGGCTTCACCCGCGCGGTGGCCGTGGTGAGGATGCCGCGGCTCATCGGCGCGAGCGTGGGTGTGAAGGAGACCGTCACGGCCTCCCCCGCCGCGTTCCCCAGCCCCTGCTCGATCTCGGGGGTGTGCCGATGGCCGCCGCCGACGCCGTAGGGGCTCATCGACCCCATGACTTCGGAGCCGATGAGGTTCACCTTTGCGGCTTTCCCGGCACCCGAGGTGCCTGAGGCAGAGACAATCACGACGTCGTCGGGCTGGAGGAGATTTCCGGCGAACCCGGGCGTCAGGGCCAGCAGGGACGACGTCGGGTAGCAGCCCGGTACTGCGATCCGCTTGGCGCCCTTCAGCTTTTCCCGCTGTCCCGGCAGTTCAGGGAGCCCGTAGGGCCAGGTTCCGGCGTGTGCGGACCCGTAGAACTTTTCCCAGGCGGCGGGGTCTTCGAGGCGGTGGTCGGCACCGGCGTCGATCACGACCGTGCCGTCGGGCAACTGCGCCGCGATCTCCGCGGACGCTCCATGCGGGAGCGCCAGGAACACCACGTCGTGGCCGGAAAGGTTTTCCACCGTGGTGTCTTCAAGGATGCGGCTGGCCAAACCATGGAGATGCGGCTGCAATTCGCCTAGTCTGGAACCGGCGTTGCTGTGTGCTGTGATGGCGCCGATAGTGACGTCGGGGTGCCCGGCCAGAAGGCGAAGCACCTCACCGCCGGCGTAACCGCTGGCACCGGAAACGGCAACAGAAATAGTCATGGAAACGACTATACAGCAAGACTATGCATAGAACCCGATATTTATGCATAGACTTATGCGTGCCCGTTGCCCGGCCGCATTGCGAGCGTCGGCGTATGCTTGGAGAAGGGTGATCCTGACCGTGCGGTCCGAATGTCGGCTGCAGCGTTGCCCGTAACAGTTACGAGGCTCCAAGTCCATGACCCCCACCACTACTGCGGAGCGCCCCCAGTCGCGTGTCCGGCAACCCAACGCCGTCGTCCTGAGCTATTCCGAGCTCCTCAAGACCGTGAAGGCTGCGGGCCTGCTCGAACGCCGGGTCGGTTTCTACGTCACGGTCTTCTCCGTCCTGGTGCTCCTGATGACCGCAACCTGGTTCGGCTTCGCGCTCATCGGTGACAGCTGGTTCCAGCTTCTCATCGCCGCTGCGCTGGGCGTCATCTGCACCCAGTTGAGCTTCCTGGCCCACGAAGCCGGACACCGGCAGATCTTCGCCTCCCGGCGCGCCAACGACTGGGCCGCCCGGCTGCTGGCCACGTCCGTCGCCGGCATGAGCTACTCCTGGTGGGAGCAGAAGCACGGCGCCCACCACAACCACCCGAACGTCATTTCCAAGGATCCTGACATCGCTCCCGGGCCCATCGCGTTCCACACCGAGGCGGTTGCCGACCGGCAGGGCCGGTTCGCCTTCCTGACCCGGAAGCAGGGCTGGTTTTTCTTCCCGCTGCTGTTCCTGGTGGGGCTCGGCCTGCAGATCGATTCGGTCAAGTTCGTCTTCCGCCGCGCAAAGGTCACGCACCGCTGGGTTGAACTCCCGATCCTCCTGGCCCGCCTGAGCCTGTTGCCGGTCCTCACCTTCACGTTCCTGCCATGGGGCATGGCACTGGCGTTCATCGGCGTCCAGCTCGCCGTCTTCGGCTTCTACATGGGCGCTTCCTTCGCCCCGAACCACAAGGGCATGCCGGTCCTGCCCGCCGACAGCCGCGTGGACTTCTTCAGCCGCCAGGTCCTGACCTCCCGGAACATCTCCGGCGGCCGTTTCATGGACATCCTGATGGGCGGCCTGAACCGCCAGGCCGAACACCACCTCTTCCCGGACATGGCCCGCCCGCAGCTGGACAAGGCCGCCGTGATCGTCCGGGAGTTTTGCGCCAAGCACCAGGTCCCCTACACGGAAACCACCCTGCTGCAGTCCTATGGCATCATCGTCCGCTACCTCAACGACGTGGGCCTCTCCGCCGGGCGGCACTTCGAGTGCCCCATGGCCACGGTTACCCGCCGCTACTAGGCGCCACTCCCTTACCAGGCACGTCCCTGGCTAGCACCCACATCCCCATTTACCCCGAAGTGACGGCCGGTTACCGGCCGTCACTTCGTCGTTGACGGCCGTGTCCCTAGGATGGTTCCTGTATCCGGGCCTGGAAATCCCAGCCCAGGGAAGGAGACACATGATGCACGCAATCGTCGCCCGCCAGGCCGGCGGGCCGGACGTCCTGGAGCTCGCCGAAGTTCAGCGTCCGGTACCTGGCCGAGGCCAGCTCCTGGTCAAGGTGTCCGCCACAGGCGTGAACTTCATCGACACGTACAAGCGCAGCGGTACGTACAAAGTCCAGTACCCCTTCACCCCGGGCTCCGAAGCCGCAGGTACGGTCGAGGAGGTCGGCGAGGGCGTGTCGGTCTACTCCCCCGGCGACCGGGTGGCCACCGCTGAAGGGACCAACTGCTACGCCGGCTACATCCTGGTAGACGAGGACAAGGCCCTTCCGGTCCCCCGCGGCGTGGACGATTTCACGGCAGCGGCCCTTCCCCTTCAAGGGATTACCGCGCATTACCTGATCAACTCCTCGTTCCGGGTGGAACCGGGCCACACAGTCCTGCTCCACGCCGGCGCCGGCGGCGTGGGCCTGCTGGCGATCCAGCTGCTCAAGGCGAAGGGCGTCAGGGTCATCACCACCGTCTCCACCGACGACAAGGCGAAGCTGGCCCGCGAAGCCGGAGCCGACCATGTCATCCGCTACGACGGGTTCTCCGCCAAAGTCCGGGAACTGACCGACGGGACCGGCGCGGATGCAGTGTTCGACGGCGTGGGGAAGGACACCTTCGACGGTTCCCTCGCCGCCCTCCGTGTGCGCGGCACGCTGGTTCTCTTCGGCGCCGCCTCCGGACCGGTTCCGCCGTTCGATCCGCAACGGCTTAATGCCGGCGGCTCGCTGTACCTGACCCGGCCGACCATAAACCACTTCCTGCGCAACGCCCAGGAACGCCGCTGGCGCTCGGATGAAATCTTCGCAGCAGCGGCCAACGGCAGCCTCAAGGTCCGGATCGGCGGCCGCTATGACCTTGCGCACGCAGCCCGGGCGCACGACGACCTGGAACAGCGCCGCACCACCGGCAAGATCGTCCTCGTACCGTGACCCGGTAAACAGAACGCAAACCTGCAGTGAACGTCCGGCGAACTGCGACACCTTTTGTTCATCTTGCTCCGAGAGAATCACCCCCGTGACTGACCAACCGCAAGATCCCGGATCCGTGCCCGAAGCGGAAAACATCCCCTTGGAAGGACGTCCTGTACTTCCCGGCATCCGGGACATCCATGCGCCGCAGCTGGCCGGCGCCGCCGCGGCACCGCCGGAGCGTACGCTGATCGACATCCTGGAGGAGACGGCCCGGAAGTACCCCGAAGCCTCGGCCCTGGACGACGGCCACCGGCGCCTGAGCTACACGCAGCTGATGGCCGAGGTCAGGGCCACCGCGCGCGAGCTGCATCTGGCGGGCCTCGGCGCCGGGGACAAGATCGGCGTACGCATACCCTCCGGCACCAACCGGCTCTACGTGTCGATCCTGGCCGTCCTGCTGATCGGGGCGGCGTACGTTCCGGTGGACGCCGACGACCCCGACGAACGCGCCAAGCTGGTGTTCAGCGAAGCCCGCGTCGGCGCCATCCTCAAGGGCGCCGGCGAGATCGTCACGGACAGCAAGCGGCCCCGGCCGTTCCCGGCCCCGCGCAAGCCGCAGGCCGACGACGACTCCTGGGTCATCTTCACGTCCGGCTCCACGGGCACGCCCAAGGGCGTCGCCGTCCAGCACCGCTCCTCTGCCGCATTCGTTGATGCCGAAGCCCGGCTCTTCCTGCAGGACGAACCCATCGGCACCCAGGACCGCGTGCTCGCGGGGCTCTCGGTGGCTTTCGACGCATCCTGCGAGGAGATGTGGCTGGCCTGGCGCTACGGAGCCTGCCTGGTTCCCGCTCCGCGGTCGCTGGTCCGGACCGGCATGGATCTCGGCCCGTGGCTGATCAGCCACGGGATCACCGTGGTTTCCACCGTGCCCACCCTCGCGGCCCTGTGGCCGGCGGAAGCGCTGGAAAACGTGAGGCTGCTGATTTTCGGCGGCGAGGCCTGCCCTCCGGAGCTCGCGGAACGCCTCGCGGTCGACGGCAGGGAAGTCTGGAACACCTACGGGCCCACGGAAGCAACCGTGGTGGCC
This sequence comes from Arthrobacter oryzae, assembly GCF_030718995.1. Lineage (NCBI taxonomy): Bacteria > Bacillati > Actinomycetota > Actinomycetes > Micrococcales > Micrococcaceae > Arthrobacter > Arthrobacter oryzae. The sequence continues at coordinate 3,331,723 of NZ_CP132204.1, read as the reverse complement.
TGCGCGGCGCCGCTGGGCGCGCCCGGCCCCGTCCGGATCGGCCTGCCGCTGGACGGCTGGGACCTGGCAGTGGTTGACCCCGCCGGCGTTCCCGTGGACGAGGGCCAGGTGGGCGAGCTCATCATCGGCGGCGTGGGGCTGGCCCGGTACCTCGACCCCGCCAAGGACGCTGAAAAGTATGCGCCCATGCCGTCCCTCGGCTGGCCCCGGGCCTACCGTTCCGGTGACCTGGTCCGTTACGAGGCAGCCGGGCTCGTCTTCATGGGCCGGGCCGATGAACAGGTGAAGCTCGGTGGCCGGCGGATCGAACTCGGAGAGATCGACGCCGCCCTGCAGGCGTTGCCTGACGTTGCGGGAGCGGCGGCGGCCGTCCGTACGACGGCGGCCGGGAACCAGATCCTTGTCGGTTACCTTGCCGCCGCGGGCACAGCGGACATCGATCTCACCGCTGCCAGGGAGCTGCTGGGCGCCAGCCTCCCGGCGGCCCTCATCCCGCTCCTGACCGTTGTGGAATCATTGCCCACCAAGACGAGCGGAAAGGTGGACCGGCACTCCCTGCCCTGGCCGCTGGCCGGTGCGGGGGCTGCAGATGCGGACAACGCCCCGTTGAACCTGCCGGATGACGCACGCTGGATCGTGGAGCAGTGGGGCAGCGTGCTGGGGACACCGGCGTCGAGCCTTGACGCGGACTTCTTTGCCCATGGCGGCGGGTCCCTGGCAGCCGCGCAGCTCGTGTCGGCACTGCGTGTGCGCTACCCCACCATTACGGTGGCCGACATCTATGCCACGCCCAGAGTGGGGGCGCTCATCGATGCCGCCCGGCAATCCCTGCCCGAAGGCGTAGCCGGGCCGGCACCGGAACGGGAGGTGCGCCCCACAGCCCTGAAATCGCAGGTCTTCCAGACCCTGATGGGGGTCCCCCTGCACATCCTGGTGGGGATGCGCTGGCTCACCTACGTAATGGCGGCCAACAATCTCCTGGCCGCCTTTGCCGGGTTCTCGGCGGCTCCTGTCGTTTCCTGGTGGTGGGTGGCTGCCTCATGGCTTGTTTTCGTGAGCCCGGCCGGCCGGATGGCCCTGTCCGTCCTTGCCGCCAGGACACTGCTCCGGCGGGTGGTCCCCGGGACCTACCCCAGGTCCGGAAAGGTCCACCTTCGGCTGTGGCTGGCTGAACAGATCCAGGATTTGTCGGGTGCCATCAGCCTGGCAAGCGCCCCGTGGGTTCCGTACTATGCGAAAGCGCTCGGGGCGAAGATCGGAAACGACGTCCAGCTGCACTCGCTGCCGCCGGTCACCGGAATGCTTTCGCTGGGCCGCGGCAGCAACATCGAACCCGAAGTGGACCTCTCCGGCTGGTGGATAGACGGGGACACTGTCCACATCGGCCAAGTGCATGTGGGCGCCGGCGCGACGGTCGGGGCCCGCAGTACGCTCATGCCAGGGGCCAGTATTGGTGCCGGAGCGCAGGTGGAACCGGGGTCAGCGGTCCTCGGCAAGGTGAAGGCCGGGCAACTGGTGTCCGGTTCCCCCGCCGAGCGGATCGGCAAGGCACGGCAGGCATGGCCGGATACGCCGCCGGCGCATGCGCTGATCGGGCGGCTCTGGTTCGCTGCCTTTGCCGCAGCGTCCGCTGTACTGGCCACCCTTCCGTACCTCTCCGCTGCCGCCGGGGCATTCGTCATTTTCCTGTTCATCCGCGGCAGCGAATCGCTTTCGGCCGCCCTCCCCCAGGTTCTTGCCTCGCTGCCGCTGGCGGCCCTGACGTGGTTCCTGACCAACCTCCTGCTGATCCTTGCCACCACCCGGTTGCTGGGCACCGGACTCAAGGAAGGCTACTTCAGGGTGCGGAGCCGGATCGGCTGGCAGGTCTGGGCAACCGAACGGGTGCTGGACCTGGCCCGGGATGTACTCTTCCCGATCTACGCCAGCCTGTTCACGCCGGTCTGGCTGCGGCTGCTGGGAGCCAAGGTGGGCAAGAACGTGGAAGCTTCCACCGTCCTCCTCCTTCCCAAGATGACAACCGTCGGCGAAGGCGCCTTCCTCGCGGACGACACGATGGTGGCCTCCTATGAACTGGGGGGCGGGTGGATGCGGATTGCCCCCGCGAAGATCGGCAAACGTTCCTTCCTGGGCAATTCAGGAATGACGGGAGCCGGACGAAGCGTGCCCAAGAACTCGCTGGTGGCCGTCCTCTCCGCCACCCCGGCCAAGGCAAAATCCGGCACGTCCTGGCTGGGCAGCCCTCCGGTCCGCCTGCGGCGCACGGCAATCGCCACAGACAACACCCTGACTTTCCAGCCGGCCCGGCGGCTGAAGCTGGCCCGCGCCATCTGGGAGCTGTGCCGGTTCATCCCGGTGGTGCTCACGGTTGGCCTCGCCGCCGGCGTGATGCTCGCGTTCGACCGGATCGCCTCGGCGTGGGGTTACGGGATCGCCGCACTCCTGGGCGGCATCGTGGTCCTTGTGGCCGGAGCTGTGGCCGCCGCCAGCGCTGTGGTGGCCAAGTGGCTGCTGGTGGGCAGGATCAGGCCGGGTGAACATGCCTTGTGGAGTTCCTTCATCTGGCGCAACGAGGTGGTGGATACATTCATCGAAATGGTGAGCGCGCCATGGTTTGCCCGATCCGCCTCGGGCACGCCGGCGCTGGTCTGGTGGCTGCGGGGCCTGGGCGCAAAGATTGGCCGCGGCACGTGGTGCGAGAGCTACTGGCTGCCCGAAGCAGACCTGGTCACCCTGGGCGAGAGCTCTACGGTCAACAGGGGCTGCGTGGTCCAGACCCACCTGTTCCACGACCGGATCATGAGCATCGACACTGTTACCCTCGAAGACGGAGCCACCATGGGACCACACGGGGTCATCCTTCCGCGGGCACGCATCGCGAGGGGCGGAACGGTGGGCCCGGCGTCCTTGGTCATGCGCGGGGAAACTGTCCCTGCCGGGACATACTGGATGGGCAACCCGGTCAGCCCCTGGGCAGGCCCGGCAGTGCGGGCTCCGCGGCTAAAGTAACACCCGCACGGCAGTACCTCCGTCCCACCAGCTCACCATGAAAGCCCCGTTTATGAGTTTCGCAGCACCAGCCAGCCCCGGTGATACGCGCCGGCCGGGCGAACCATCGGACCCACCGGATCCCTACGTGCCCGGGCACGGCACGAATGCCTACCGCGTGACACGGTACGAGCTGGACCTGGACTACAAACTCGCCAGCAACAAGCTCAACGGCAGGGCCGTCCTGCACGCCGAGGTGGAACGTCCGGCGTCGGCCGTTGTCCTGGACCTCACGGGACTGCGTGCCGTCAAAATCTCCCTGAACGGCAGAAGGGTGCGGAGATTCAGCCAGCGGGCCGAGCAGCTGGTGGTCGTCCCGGATGCGGCGCTGCTGCCGGGCGACCGTTTCGTGCTGGACATCCGGTATGAGGGGAACCCTTCTCCCCGGCGTGGCCTCTGGGGCGAGGTGGGCTGGGAGGAGCTGACCGACGGCGTCCTGGTGGCGGGCCAGCCCAACGGTGCCGCCTCGTGGTTTCCCTGCAACGACCATCCGCAGCACAAGGCCAGCTACCGCATCGCCGTCACCACGGACACCAACTACCGGGCGGTCTGCAACGGCCTGCTGATCTCCCGTAAAACCGGCTCCAGCCGGGAAACCTGGACGTACGAGCAGGCCGAGCCGATGGCGACGTATCTCGCCACCGTCCAAATCGGCCGGTACGACGTCCTGACCCTGGATACCACCGGGATTCCCGGCAGCGTCCCCCAGCACGTCGCAGTGCCGGCAAACCTGGCCGACGAGGCACGCCGGGGCCTGGCCCGCCAGCCGGAAATGATGCAGACCTTTGTCAAGAGCTTCGGCCCCTATCCCTTCCAGGAGTACACCGTGGTGGTGGCGGAGGACGAGCTCGAAATTCCGCTCGAAGCCCAGACCCTGTCCATCTTCGGGCCCAACCACCTGGATACAGGCTGGGAATCGCAGCGGCTGATCGCACACGAGCTGTCGCACCAGTGGTTCGGCAATTCCTTGACCGTTGCTGCCTGGAGCGACATCTGGCTTCATGAGGGATTCGCGTGCTATGCGGAGTGGATCTGGTCCGAGTCGGCGGGCGTCATGAGCGTTGCGGACCGGGCAGCGGCCGCCTGGCGGAAGCTTGCGGCCCTGGGCAAGGACATTGTCGTCGGGGACCCCGGACCCGAGCTGATGTTCGATGACCGTGTGTACAAGCGCGGGGCCCTGGCGCTGCACGCACTCCGGATCCGGTGCGGCGACCTCGCTTTTTTTGCGCTGCTGCACGACTGGGCCGCCAGCAACCACCATGGATCCGTGTCCACTGCCGCTTTTATCCAGACCGCCGACCGCGTGGCGGGCATCGATTCAGAAGCGCTGCTCCATCCCTGGCTGTTCGAAGAGGCGCTGCCGGCCCTGCCCGTCCGGTAGCGAACTGCCCGTCCGGTAGCGCGTCGGCACGGGCGCCGTCGTCAGCCGAATGCGACGGCGGCGGCCAGATGGCCCGGCAGCCCTGACTCGGCGGGTCCGAGGTCCCTGACGCCGTGCCGGTCAAGCACGTCCAAGGTCTGCGGCGCACGCCTCAGCCCCTCCCCGGTCATCTTCAGGAAGGCTTCCTTCCGCGCCCACAGCCGGGCTCGCTCTCGCAGCAGGGCGCTCCCGGTCAGCGGGGCCAGGGCCTGCCGCTCCGCCGGTGTCAGCGCCACCGCGTCGAAGCCGTCAAATTCCATCAGCTGCGGGTCCTCGGCATCAACACCCAGCCGCTGCTTCGGTGCCGGTTGAAGCACGGCCGCCAGCAGGGTCCAGCCGGCGGCCCGGGACAGGCTCAGCAGAAGGGGCACCGGCGCCCCTGCCCGGGTGTAGCCCGGCGTGCCATGGGAGATCGCCGCCCCGCTGCCGCACTGCGGACAGGTGTAGCTGGCGGCCAGGTCCTCCGCGCGCACCCCGAGCAGCTCCGCCGCGAAGAGTCGCTGGGCAATCCGGCCGGCCAGGAAATCCGAACGCGCTGGCTGCACCATGCCACGGGCGCGCTCCAGTTCGGCCCCGTCCAGGAGCCGGCGGGCACTCCGTTCCAGGCCGGCCACTGCCTCGGTTGAATCCTGTCCGCGTACGCGGAAGGGCGGGCACGCACGCACAACAAGTTGTGATGCCATGGCCCGCCCTTCCGCGTGCTGGTGCTCCGTGAGCCAGCGGTGAACTCCGCCACCGCTGTTCTAGGTCACCGCTGGACGGCTCCGAAGCGCTCGGCGGCACAGGCGACGGCGCTTTCGCGTGCGGCAGACGCCTCGTCGGCCGTGAGCGTCCTGTCGGCGGCACGGAAGCGGAGGCCGAAAGCCAGCGACTTCTTGCCCTCCTCGATGCCCTTGCCGGCGTACACGTCAAACAACGCCACGTCTTCCAGCAGCTCGCCGGCGCCCTCGCGGAGGGCGGCCAGGACGTCGTCGGCAGGGATTTCCTGCGGAACCACCAGTGCCACATCCTGGGTGGCCACCGGGAAGCCGGAAATGTGCCTGGCCACGATGACGTCCGCGGCGGCGTCGAAGAGGGTGTCCGCGTTGAGCTCAACCGCCACCGAGCGTGCGGGCATGTCGTGCGATGCCAGCAGCTTGGGGTGCAGCTCGCCGGCGTAGCCGATCACGTCGCCGGAACGCAGTGCCAGCCGGGCGGTGCGTCCCGGGTGGAAGGCCTGGTGGTGGCCCTGGCTGACCACGATCTCCACTCCCAGGACGTCGCCGGCCAGGCGGGCGACGTCCACGGCGTCGGCCCAGTCCCAGGCGCGGGGCGTGTGCGACGCGGCCGCCGGGGAATCGTGGCCCGTCAGGACTGCAGCGATGTGCAGCGGCTGGTCCGGAACGCCGTCGTACAGGGCATCCAGCAGCTCATCGGAGGGCTTGACTCCGAGCGGCGGGATGGACGGCGTGCCCACGGTGTCACCCGGCAGGAACACCAATCCGGCTTCGAAGACGGCCAGGTCGCGGAAGCCGCGCGAGTGGTTCCGCTTGGCCACCTCGATCAGGCCGGGAAGCACGGACGTCCGCAGGAAGCCCTGTTCCTCGCTGATCGGGTTGGCCAGCTTCACGGCCTTGCGTTCAGCGCCCTGCTCCGCCACGCCGAAGGTGTCGTTGGCAGCCTTGGAGACGAACGGGTAGGCCAGGACCTCGGTGAGCCCGGCATCGGCCAGTGCCTGGACCAGCCGGCGACGCTGCTGCTGGACGCGCGTCAGCCCCCGTCCGGGAGGCGCCACGGGGAGAGTCGCCGGAATCTGGTCGTAACCCACCAGCCGGGCGATCTCCTCGGAGAGGTCTTCCTTGGTTTCCAGGTCGTTCCGCCAGCTCGGGGCCGTTACCGTCCAGCCGGCGTCGTTCTTCACCACGGCAGCACCGAGGTCCTCGAGCGAGGTGACGATCTGCTCTTCAGTGAAATCGATGCCGATCCGGGCGGCGGCGAAGGCCGCGGGCAGTTCGATGGTGACGGCGTCCGGTGCGGTCCCGACGTCGGTGCCGGCGTCGTCGGCAATGCCGCCGGCCAGCTCGACCAGGAGGTCCACTACACGCTGCGCAGCTATGCCCGCGACCTGCCAGTCCACGCCGCGTTCAAAACGCTTGGATGCTTCGGACGGCAGCTTGTGCCGCCGGCGGGACCGTGCGATCGACACCTCATCGAAGTGGGCAGCTTCAACCAGGACGTTCGACGTCGAATCGCTCACCTCCGTGGCGGCACCGCCCATGACGCCGGCGATGCCGATCGCGCCGGAGCTGTCGGTGATCAGGAGGTCCTCGACGTCGAGCTTCCGCTCCTTGTCGTCAAGGGTGGTGATCTTCTCCCCTGCCACCGCGCGCCGGACCACGATGTCGCCGGACAGCTTGTCCAGGTCGTAGCAGTGCGTGGGCTGGCCGAGTTCCAGCATGACGTAGTTCGAGATGTCCACCGGCAGCGAGATGGAGCGGATGCCGGCCAGCCTGAGGCGCGAGACCATCCACGGGGGCGTCGGCCTGGTGGCGTCGACGCCGCGGACGGTGCGGGCCACAAAACGGTCGCACCCCGGCTTGCCGTAGATGGGAGCGTCGTCGTTGAGCTTGACGCCGTAGCCGCCGGAAAGTTCGGCCGGTGCCTGCACCCTGGACGCCGGATCCGTGAAGGTGGTCCCGGTGGCATGGGCGTATTCGCGGGCTACGCCGCGGATAGAGAACGCGTAGCCGCGGTCCGGCGTCACGTTGATTTCGGCGGCCTGGTCGTAGAGCCCGAGCAGTTCCATAGCGTCGGTGCCGATTTCGGGATCCAGCCCGATCCGTGAGAGCACCAGGATGCCGTCGTGGTCCTCGCCGATGCCCAGTTCACGGACCGAGGCGATCATACCCGCGGACAGGTGGCCGTAGGTCTTTCGCGCGGAGATGTGGAAGTTTCCGGGAAGCACGGCGCCTGGAAGGGTGACAACCACCTTGTCGCCCTCCACGAAGTTGTGGGCTCCGCAGATGATTCCCTGGACACCGGAAGGGTCGATGCCGTCACCGGTGAGGGTCTGTTCCTGGCCCTCGGGGACCACGCGGACCTGGCACCAGTTGATGGTCTTGCCGTTGGTCTGCGGCTCCTTGACCAGGCTCAGCACCTGGCCCACTACCACGGGACCGCGGAGCGCGTCCGTGGGGCGGTGGACCGCTTCTTCTTCAAAACCGACCTTGACCAGTTCTGCCATGACGTCTTCGGCCGTCGCTCCGGCCGGTACCTGCGCGAATTCACGCAGCCAGGAAAGTGGGATACGCACTGTTAGATCTCCATCCCGAAGTGCTCGCTGAAACGTACATCGCCTTCGATCATGTCGCGCATGTCGCCCACCTCGTTGCGGAACATAAGGGTGCGCTCGATGCCCATGCCGAAGGCAAAACCTGAATAGACGTCCGGATCGATGCCGGCTGCCCGGAGGACGTTGGGGTTGACCATGCCGCAGCCGCCCCATTCAATCCAACGCGGACCGCCCTTGGCGCCCGGATGCCAGATGTCCAGCTCGGCGGACGGTTCGGTGAACGGGAAGTAGTTGGGACGCAGCCGGATCTGGGCTTCATCGCCGAACATCTGCCGGGCGAAGTGCTCCAGCGTTCCGCGGAGGTCAGCCATGCTCAGCTTCTTGTCGATGGCCAGGCCCTCGAACTGGTGGAATACCGGAGTGTGCGTGGCGTCGAGTTCGTCGGTGCGGAACACCTTGCCCGGGCAGAGCACGTAGATGGGCACTTCGCGTTCCAGCATGGAGCGGACCTGGACCGGCGAGGTGTGGGTGCGCATCAGGAGGTGGGCTTCCGGGGGCTCCACGAAGAACGTGTCCTGCATTTCGCGGGCAGGGTGGTCCGGCTTGAAGTTCAAGGCGTCGAAGTTGAACCACTCGGATTCCACCTCGGGCCCTTCGGCGATTTCCCAGCCCATGCCCACGAAGATGTCCGCCACACGGTCCTGCAGCGTGGAGAGCGGGTGGCGGGCACCGGCACGGCGGCGGCGCGGAGCTGCGGTCACATCGACGGTCTCTTCGACGAGGATCCTGGCATCGTTTTCAGCTTCGAGCTCGGCAGTGCGGTCCGCGAGCGCCTTGTTGACGCGTCCGCGGGACGCACCCATCAGTTTTCCGGCGGCGGCCTTCTGGTCCTTCGCCAGGCCGCCAATTCCGCGGTTGGCAAGGCTCAGCGGCGATTTCTCGCCGGTGTGCGCCAGCCTCACGGCCTTGAGTTCATCAAGGGTGGAGGCCGCGGCAATGGCGGCGACGGCGTGGTCTACGGCGGCAGTGATGGCGGCTTCATCCAGAGGGTTCGGGATGTCAGCGCCCGGCAAAGTTTCAGTCATCTACTGTTCTTAGCTACGAGTCGGGTTATCGCCAGCGAACTGTCCTGCTGCATCCGGGTCCACCGGCAGCGTGTCCGTCACTGGCTTGTCTTCCACGCAGCCGTTTGCGGGCCGCGCGGAGTGACAAAGGGCAGGGCTCGCCGGATTTCGTCCGGCGGGCACTCTCCCCCAGTCTAGTTGAAGGCGCCCCGCCGGACGCGCCACAACTGCCCCGTGTGACTACCATGGCCTCATGACCTCCGGACAGCGGGTGCGGCAAATCGCCAATGTGCTGAATGCAACGACGCTCCTGGGCCTGCTGCTGGCCAAGTGTGCCCGGACCGCCGTGCACACCGGTCCGCGAGGCCTTATGATCGCCACCGGCTACCGCTGGCACCTCCCCTTCGCCCAGGCGTTCACCGTGGGGAATGTCGTGCTCTTCCGTGCCGCGCCCGCGGAGGCACTCGCCAATCCGGCGCTGCTGCGGCATGAGGAACAGCACAGCAGCCAGTATGCCTGGTGCCTTGGCCTGCCGTTCCTGCCGCTGTACTTCCTCGCGGCGGGGTGGTCGCAGCTCCGGACGGGAAACCCGGGGTCCGCCAACGTTTTTGAACGCCTGGCAGGGCTGGAGGCCGGCGGCTACGTGGACAGGCACCCTATGGATCCGGGGCCCCGCCGCAAGCGCCGGCGCCCCGCCGGCAAGAACGCCCGCGATGGAATTGAGGCATGACATGACCGAAACCGCCAGGACCGTCACCGTAACCGGCTCGGGGACTGCCGAAGCAGTACCCGATTTACTCACCGTCTCGATCGGCGTGGAATGCCGCCGGGAGGATGTGGGGGCGGCCTATGCGGCCGCCGGGCAGGCTTCGGCCGGAATTTCCGTGGTGCTGCGGGGGCACGGCGTGGGCGACCAGGACATCAGCACGTCCGGACTCAACGTCCGCGCGGATGTGGTGTGGAAGGAGGGGCAGGGCCAGACCGTGACGGGGTACGTTGCCTCAAGCATCCTGTCCGTCCGGTTGCGGGATGTTGCCGGCTCCTCGGAGGTCATTGCAGGCGCGGTGGCCGCGGGCGGCAACGACGTCAGGCTGAACGGGCTGGACCTCGGCTTCGCAGACCCGGCCGGCGTTACGGCGCAGGCACGCGAAGCCGCCTGGCAGGACGCCCTGGCCACCGCCACGCAGTTCGCGTCGCTGGCGGGCACCGAACTCGGCCCGGTGGTGTCCGTGACACAGCAGCCCGGGCCGTCGGGGCCGATCCCGGTGGCGAAAATGCAGCGGGCCATGGCCGTGGACTCCGTGGGGATCGAGGCGGGCCAGTCCAGCGTGTCGGCGACGGTGGAGGTCGTTTGGGAGCTTCGCTGACCCGCCCCGCGGCAGGAGCCGCTAGTGGACGGCCCCGGCGGAAAGCTTGAGGTCCGCGGCGGTCACCAGTGCGGTACGGACGACGACGGCGAGCGCCTCGGCCATCACGGCGGCGGGCAGCGACGGGGTGCCGCTGCCCCGGGGCACCTGCTGCGTCTCGTAGGGGACATGGACGAAGCCCCCGCGGACGGGCGGAGAGCCGGCGTCCGGACTGGCATCCAGTGCGTGCATCAGCGCATAAAAAACGTGGTTGCAGACGTAGGTGCCGGCGCTTTGGGAGACCTCGGCCGGTATGCCGGCACTGCGCAGCGCTGCGAGCGCTGCCTTCACCGGTAATGAGCTGAAGTAGGCCGCCGGCCCGCCGGGGACAACTTCCTGGTCCACGGGACAGTTTCCGGCGTTGTCCGGGATGCGGGCGTCGTCGCAGTTGATGGCGACCCGTTCCAGGGAGATCCGCGGCCGCCCTCCGGCCTGGCCCACACAGATCACCAGCTCCGGACGGTGGTCCCGCAGCGCATCCTCGAGCACCGTGATGGACTGCTTGAACACGCATGGCAGTTGCACGGCGGCGACGGCGTGGCCCTCCGCCTGCAGGACACGGCAAGCCGCCTCCGCGGCAGTCCAGGACGGGTTGATGGTTTCGCCGCCGAACGGTTCAAACCCGGTGAGCAGGATCATGGCCCCAGCCTAGCAACCGGCACTGCTGCGACACCGCCCTGCTGCGACGGTTGCGGCTGCTGGACCTTGACATTGATTCGAATATATCTTCGAATGGTACCCATGAGATGGGATGCACAAGCACTACGGCCGGCGCAGGGGCCGAAGCCGGACAGCGCCGAGGACGCCGCAGGCAACGCGCGGACCGCCGCCCCGGCTGTTGACGCCTTGCTGCCCCTGGCCGGGCTGGTGCGTTCCGTTTCAACCCCCGAATTTGCGGGGGTCACTTTCCACGAGGTCACCGCCAAGTCAGTGCTCAACAAAGTGGCCGCCGGTTCGCGCATGCCGTTCGAATGGACTGTCAATCCGTATCGCGGTTGCAGCCACGCCTGCGTCTACTGCTTCGCCCGCAAAAGCCACACCTACCTGGACTTTGATGCCGGCCTGGACTTTGACAGCCAGGTCGTCGTCAAAATCAATGCCGCCGAAGTCCTGAGGAAGGAGCTGGCGAAGCCTTCGTGGGGCCACCACCACGTTGCGCTGGGCACCAACACGGATCCGTATCAGCGCGCAGAAGGCCGCTACCAGCTGATGCCCGGCATCATCCGCGCGCTTGCCGATTCAGGAACACCGCTGTCCATCCTCACCAAGGGGACGCTCCTGGCCAGGGATATTCCGCTGCTCAAGCACGCGGCGACGCAGATTCCCGTGGGCATCGGAATTTCGCTGGCCATGACCGACGAACAGCTATCTGAAGCAATCGAGCCGGGCACGCCGGGTCCCAGGGCGCGGCTCAAGCTCGTCTCGAGGCTTCGCGATGCGGGCCTTCCCTGCGGCGTGATGGCCATGCCCATCCTGCCGTGGCTCTCCGACAGCGACGAAGCGCTGGACTCCCTGTTTGGCTCGTTGGCTGCGGCCGGCGCAACAGGTGTCACGGCAGGGGCCCTGTACCTGAAGCCCGGCACGCGCGAATGGTTCATGCAGTGGATTGCCGCCCGACGCCCTGAGCTGGCCGGCCGCTATCGCCGGCTGTACGGCACGGGGTCGTACGCGTCCAAGGAGTATCGCCAGTGGCTCGCGGGACGGATCCGCTACTTCAAGTCACGGCATGGTTTTTCCGGTTCGCACGGGTTCAGCCACCGGGACCTGGCCGGGGATCCGAGGGACGAGGAAGCGCAGTACCCGGCCGGCAGCATCCCGGCTGCACGAACCGGCCCGGGAAGCGGCCGGGGCGTGGAGTCCGCGCAGCCCACGCTGTTCTGACCGACGCGATAAACCGAGGCATTAAAGGGCTCCGCTTCCGTTACGAATCCCGCGAAATCGACACAGGGCCGGCAAGAGTTGCCAGCAGGGCCCGGACAATCGGAAAGTCAGCGGGTATCCAGGGAAGGGTGAGCGCTTCGTCACTTCCTGCCAGGGTGATCCAGCGCAGCTCGTCGTGGTCTTCCAGCGGCCGGGGATCACCCTCGGCAATTTCGGCGAACCACACACGCATGGACGCCTTCGCATTGAGGGGCCAGCCGGCGGCAGTTTCCGCCGGCAGTTCAGCGCCGAGCCGGACCCCGACTCCCAGCTCCTCCCGGAGTTCCCGGTGAAGGGCGTCTTCGGCTGATTCCGAGGGTTCCACCTTCCCGCCCGGGAATTCCCACATTCCGGCAAACTGGGGCGGCGCAGTCCTCCGCGCCACCAGCAGCCGGGCAGGGGAACTCAGGGAATCCACAACAGCTCCGCCAACAACATTGATGAGTCCAGTCACCGCATCAGTCTATGGGGGACAATGGTTGTAGCTGATTCCGCCAGTGCCCGGGATAACGTGCGCCGAAAAGCGACGGTGCAGGAATGTCGGCGCAGGAATGACGGCGCAGGAATACGGCCCCCTCCCCCCGTGTTGCAGTAATCAGATTTTATGCCGCGTGCTGACTCTAACGTCCGATGAACCAGAACTTCCGAAAAGCAGGCCAATGACCTCCACGTCCACGCTCAGCCCCGCCCGACCGAAGGCAGGGACCCAGCACCTCGCCTTGGCCATAGTGTCCCTTGCGATGGGCGGATTCGGCATCGGCGTCACTGAATTCACCATGATGGGACTGCTCAAGGAGGTGGAGCAGGGCCTGAACATCGGCACACCGGAAGCCGGCCACCTCATCTCTGCCTACGCACTCGGCGTCGTCATCGGAGCACCGCTGCTGGCAGCAGTCGGCGCCAAACTCCCCCGCAAACATCTTGCCCTGGGCCTCATGCTGTTCTTCAGCGTGGCCAACCTGACGTCGTTCATAGCCCCGGACTACGGCACCATGCTGGTGTCCCGGTTTGCGGCCGGCCTGCCTCACGGAGCGTTCTTCGGCGTGGCGGCTGTGATTGCGGCTTCGCTGGTCGCACCTACCAAACGGGGCTGGGCGATCTCCATGGTGATGGCCGGATTGACCATCTCAAACGTTATCGGTGTTCCATTCGCCACCTGGCTGGGCCAGGCCTTCGGCTGGCGCCTGCTGTTTGTGCTTGTCGGCGTCATCGGGCTGGTCACGCTTGCCATGCTCTGGAAGTACGTCCCGTTCCAGGCGGCGCACCCGGATGCCAGCATCCGCAGGGAACTTGGTGCCCTGAAGCGGCTTCAGGTCTGGCTGGCTATCCTCATCGGCATTGTTGGCTTCGGCGGATTCTTTGCCACCTACACGTACATTGCACACACCATGACGTCCGTGGCAGGTATCCCGTCGGCGTTCCTCCCCCTGGTGGTGGCACTCTACGGCCTGGGCATGGTGGCCGGAAACATCGTAGGCGGCCGCATCGCCGACAAGTCAGTCATGGGAACCATCTACCTGGTGCTGCCGGGCATTGCGATCGCGCTGGTTGTCTACGCCATCGCCGTCCACTGGCCGTGGTCGGCTTTCGTGATGGTGTTCGTGGTGGGCGGTGCCGGCTCCCTGCTGGTACCCGCCCTGCAGACGCGGCTGCTCGACGCCTCCCCCGATGCTCCGTCACTGGCATCCTCGCTCAACCACGCCGCCCTGAACGTGGCCAACGCCCTCGGCGCCTTCCTCGGCGGCCTCGTGATCGCCTGGGGCTGGGGTTATGTCGCGCCCGCCCTGGTCGGCGCGGTGCTGGCAGTCCTGGGCCTCGCCGTGGCCGTCGCCAGCGGCATGCTGGAACGCAAAAGGCCGCTGGTGTCCTAGCCTGCCCCGGGCAGGTTCGGTCCAGCGGCCTCCCGCGTCACGGCGTCCCGTGATCCGGTGTACGCGCAATCAGACGTGCGCGCGCTCCACGTCCGGTTCAAGGTAGATGACCCGCGCCATAGGCACAGCCTCGCGGATGCGGCTTTCGGCGCTATCGATTACCGTGGCAATCTCCGCGCCGGTGGCGGCGGCGCCGACGCTGATTTTGGCAGCGACCAGGAGTTCTTCGGGACCAAGGTGCAGGGTCTTCAGGTGGATGATCCTGGTACCGTCGGCTTCAAGCGCCCCGCTGATCCTGGCGACATCCGCCTTGGTGGCGGACTCACCGAGCAGCAGGGACTTGGTCTCCAGGGCAAGGATGATGGCGATGGCCACCAGCAGGAAGCCGATCATCGCGGTTCCCAGGGCGTCCCAAATGCCGTTGCCGGTGATCAGCGTCATGCCCACACCGAAGAGTGCGAACACCAGGCCCAGCAGGGCGCCGAGGTCCTCGAGGAGGATGACGGGAAGCTCGGGCTGCTTGGCGTTGCGCACGAAGTGCACCCAGCTCTGCTTGCCCCGCACGTGGTTCGATTCGATGATCGCCGTCCGGAACGAGAAGGATTCGGCGATGATCGCTCCGATCAGCACTGCCAGCGGAACCCACCAAAAGTCGCCTTCGATGGCGTGCGGGTGCTGGATTTTTTCCCAGGCCTCATACAAGGCGAACAGGCCGCCCACGCTGAACAGCACAATCGACACGATGAAGGCGTAGATGTAGCGCTCACGTCCGTAACCGAAGGGATGTTCCGGGCTTGCGGCACGCTTGGCGCGCTTGCCGCCCACCAGCAGGAGGATCTGGTTGCCCGAGTCGGCAACGGAGTGGATGGCCTCAGCAAGCATTGAGGATGACAGCGTCAGGATGAAAGCGACGAACTTTAGTACAGCGATGGTCAGGTTTGCAGCCAGAGCCGCGACGATCGCCTTGGTACCGCCATTTGCAGCCAAGTGAGCTTCACCTCTTCAGGGATTGCCGGAAAATTTGCGGGTGCGAATCACCGCACAATGCTGATGCCCGCAAGGAATACCGTACCCGCCTGCCGCTGCCGGATGCACCACGGGTCACTGCTGGTGACACCAAAAACATTGAAACTTCGCCTGCTGACAAGGAAACACACCCTGTGTTAGCTTGAAGCCATAATCGGGGCTTGTAGTGAGCCCCGACGAATATGTAGGAGGAGAAATGGGCTTTCTTGGCTGGATCATTCTCGGACTCATTGTAGGAGCAATCGTCAAGGCGATCATGCCTGGAAAAGTCGGCGGCGGCTGGGTCACCAGTCTGGTGCTCGGTGTCGTCGGCGCCATCGTCGGCGGCTGGATCGGCGACCTGTTGTTCGGCGGCGGCAGAATGGAATTCTGGAACCTCGGCTCCTGGCTTCTGGCCATCGTCGGCGGCCTAGTTGTAGCCGGTATCTACGGCTTCATCACCGGCAGGAACCGGACCACATAACTACACCCCTAACCGATCTGGGCACCGAGGTGCCCAACGGTGAAGATTACGACGGCGGGACCCACCGGAAGGCGGGTCCCGCCTTTTGCGTTCAGGCCCGCTTCTGCGAACGCGCGCTGGCGTAGAGGCACACCGTGGCAGCCGTGCCGACGTTAAGGCTTTCCGCGGCACCGTAGACCGGGACAGCCACCCTGTGGTCCGCCAAGGCGAGCTCGGCGTCCGACAAGCCCTGGGCTTCATTCCCGAACAACCAGGCGGTGGGCCGCTCAAGATCATAGGCCGATTCCGCATCCGACGTGCCCAGCCTCCGGGCAGCACTTTCGTCCTGGAGCTGGTCCAGGTCCAGCTGGCCGTAACCGTCGGCGGCCAGGATGCCGATCCCGCGTTCGCGGCAGGCCCCGGCCAGTTCGGCCAGGTCCGTTCCCAGCACAACCGGCAGGTGGAACAGCGATCCGGCCGTGGAGCGGACTGCCTTGGGGTTGTAGATGTCCACACTGGAGGCCGTCAGGACAACGGCGTCGGCTCCGGCAGCGTCGGCCGCCCGCAGGACAGTGCCGGCATTGCCGGGGTCCCGAAGCTGGCACAGCACGGCGATCAGGCGGGGCCGGGCGTCGAGCACTGCCTCAAGCTGCACGTCCACAAAAGCGCAGACGGCGATGATGCCCTGGGGATTAACGGTGTCCGCCATGGCGGCGAGTACCTCGTCGGTGGCGAGCCTGGCATTGACGCCCTCGGCGAGCTCTTCAAACTCCGGATACCGGTCCAGGCAGGCTTCGCTGGCGAATACTTCGTGGACCACGCCGGGCTCCCCCGCTGCAACCCTTTTCCGATGGAGTACCAGTGCTTCGCGGACGGCCTGCGGGCCCTCGGCCAGGAACTGCCCGCGCTTTAAACGGGCCGGGCGCCCTGCAAGCTTTGCCACATCCTTTACCCGATCAGCTCGGGGGTTGGAGAGTGGAAAGTCTTGCGGGCGCCCGGTTTCGTTCATATAAGAACTTTAGTGGCTATTGCCACCGGTCCCTGAACGGCGGAATGCTACTTGGCAACCTTTTCGGCAGCCGGCTTCTTCGCAGCCTTGGCCTTCGGAGCTTTTGCCTTCGGGGCTTCAGCCGCAGCGGCCGGCGCGGAAGTGTCAGCAGGCAGCGAGTCCTTGGCAATCTGCACCAGGGCAGCAAAGGCGTTGGCGTCTGAGACGGCCAGCTCTGCCAGCATGCGGCGGTCAACCTCGACCTCAGCGGCCTTCAGGCCCTGGATCAGGCGGTTGTAGGTCAGGCCGTTGGCGCGCGATGCAGCGTTGATGCGCTGGATCCAAAGACGGCGGAAGTCGCCCTTCTTCTTCTTGCGGTCGCCGTAGCTGTACACAAACGAGTGCAGCAGCTGCTCTTTTGCCTTGCGGTACAGGCGTGAGCGCTGTCCACGGTAGCCTTTTGCGCGTTCGAGGATAACCCGGCGCTTCTTGTGGGCGTTTACCGCCCGCTTCACACGTGCCACGTGCGTACTCCTTCAGAATTCTGATCCCAAGCGTCTACTGCCGGATAACCGGCCGGCCTGAGAAGCCTTTTTGGTAGTTGACCGCCGCCAGGTGGCGAGCAGTCAGAGAACTTGGAACTTAGATGCCGAGCATCTTCCGGATGACCTTGGCGTCGCCCTTGAAGACGATCTTGTCGCCGGCAAGGCGACGGGTCAGCCTGGAGGACTTGTGCTCGAGGTAGTGGCGGCGGTTGGCCTGCTGGCGGCGCAGCTTGCCGCTACCGGTCAGCTTGAAGCGCTTCTTAGCACCGCTGTGGGTCTTCATCTTCGGCATGGGAACCGATCTCCTTACGTATCCGCAGACAAGTCTGCAGTCTTTCGTGCAGCCACCCCTGCGGGCGGCGTGCTGGTTGCTTGCTGCGCCAGGCGATGCTTGGCGCAACTTTGAACTAGTTGGTCTTCTTGCTACCCGGCTTGGGGGCAGCCGGCCGTGCTGCAGGCTTCGGCGCTGCGGGCCGTGCTACCGGCTTGGGCGGCGAAGGTATTCCGGCCGGCCTCGGCGCCACGGGGGCGGCCTCTGCCGGCTTCGGTGCAACAGGCTCCTTGGCCACAGGCGGCTTGCTGGCTGCAGCAGGCTTGCTGACTGCAGGACGCGGGGCCGCCGCAGCCTTGGGGGCTTCGCGCTTCGGTGCTGCCTGCTTGGGAGCTTCCTTGACCGGGGCTTCCTGCTTAGGTGCTTCCTGGACGGGAGCTTCCTGGACGGGAGCTTCCTGCTTGGGAGCTTCCGCGGCCGGGACCTCGGTTTCCGGCGCAGCTGCGGCCTCGACAGGTGCCTCGACGGCAGCTGAAGCCGCAGCGGCCTCGGTGCTCGCCTCGGGTGCTGCCTCTTCCGTCGATACTGCAAAGCCCTCAGGCAGCAGGTCCGCCAGGGACTGCGTCATGGCGGGCTGGTCGCGGCTGACGTCCACCCGGCCGCTGGCCTTGGCTTCGTTCTGGGCCTTTGCCTCAGCGCGCTGCGTCGCACGGCGTGCTTCTGCCTTGGCCTCGGCCTTGTTCTTCAGCGGGCCCACCACCATGACCATGTTGCGGCCATCGATGCGGGGGCTGGACTCGACAACGCCAACTTCGGCGACGTCGTCGGCGAAACGCTGGAGAAGGCGGATGCCCATTTCCGGACGCTGCTGCTCACGGCCGCGGAACTGGATCATGGCCTTGACCTTGTCTCCGGCGCCGAGGAAGCGGAGGGCGTGGCCGCGCTTGGTCTCGTAGTCGTGAGTGTCGATCTTCAGCCGGAAACGGATTTCCTTCAGAACCGTGTTGGTCTGGTTCTTACGGGCCTCGCGTGCCTTGACAGCAGCTTCGTACTTGTACTTGCCGAAGTCCATCAGCTTGCACACCGGAGGCTTTGCCTGCGGTGCAACTTCAACGAGATCAAGGTCGGACTCGGCAGCCAAACGCAGGGCGTCCTCAATACGGACAATTCCTACCTGTTCGCCTGCAGGGCCGACCAGCCGCACCTCGGGGACGCGGATACGCTCATTGATTCTTGGCTCGCTAATGTTAGAACTCCTGTGGTTGAGATGAGTACTCCACCGGCAAACAGAGAAGGCCCCCAATTGCCGGAGCAATCGAAGGCCTCGAAGGTCGGATGTACCGGGCCTCCGGGGAGGCTGTACGCGTTCCGGCCGGCTGACGCCGTCCTGGAATGCCCGACCAGGTACCCGGCAACCTTGCTTCCTGGACATTGCTTCCGGGAAAACGGCTGACGCGGGTGGGAGAGAACTCCGCTTGCAAACTGAAAGTCAATGCTACAGAAAGAACCCCGGAAACTGCACATTGGCAGTAGCAAGATTCACATAACAAAATAACGACATTCAGTCGGTCTGTGACAAGCTTACCAGTATGAGCACTTCAGACAGTAATTCACACGTTTTCGAGCCCGCCGCCGATCAGCGGGACGGCCAGGAGCAGGTGTCGCAACAGATCCGCGATATCTCCGAGGTCCCCGCCATCGAGGTCATCACCACCGCCGCTGTCCACCTGATGAGCGCGTCGGCCGTCAAGCTCGGGCTCGCCGCCGAGGAGAATGCCGAGGAGCTCAAGGACCTGGACGAGGCCCGCAAGCTGATCACCGCGCTGGCCGGACTCGTGACCGCCGCTGCTCCGGAGATCGGTTCCCAGCACGCCGGACCGTTGCGCGACGGACTTCGATCCCTGCAGCTGGCCTTCCGCGAGGAGTCCACCATTCCGGACGCCCCGGGCAAGGGTCCGGGGGAAAAGTACACCGGGCCGGTTAACTAGCCGATCCACTAGCACGTCGACGGCGGCGGGCGGACCACACAGGTCCGCCCGCCGCCGTCGTAATTCCCTGAGTTTTTGTCCAGATACAGGGACTTACGGACCCCGGAAGCCACGTTATCTGGACAAAAACTCTGGGCGGCCGGTCAGGTGAGTGCGCGCTGGCGGCGCCGGCGCTGCAGCACCAGGCCGAAGAGGCAGAGGACAACCCCGGCGGTGCCCACCGAGACAAATCCGGCGGACGGCCCGACCCCGTCGATGAACACGCCGGCCAAGGGAGCGCCCAGCGCCACTCCGGCCGTGAGAGCGGACCCGTACCAGCCCATGGCCTCGCCGCGGCGGCCCTCCTCCACGAGTTCGGCAACCTTTTCCGACGCAGCGGACAAGACCGGTGCGCACAGCAGGCCGGGGAGCAGCGACAGCAGGCACAGCGTCAGTGTGTCGCGCGCGAAGCCCATCGGGATGGTGAGTGCGGCCATGCCGAGCAGCAGGAGCATCGGGGAAACGGGCCGGTGCATGGCGCCGTAGAGGAGCCCTCCGACAACCGACGCCGCGCACCAGAACACAAAGACAAGGCCGATCTCCGCCTGGCGGCCGCCGGTCTCCAACGCGGCAACAATGCCCACGTCCGTGCCGCTAAGCACCATACCTGCCCCGGAGGCCACGGCGAAGACCGCAGCCACCGCGGCGGTGAACCAGGCGAAGTTATGTACCACGCTGCGCCTTAATCCGGCGGGCCGCAGCCGGGTGCGGCGAAGGCCGCCGGCCGCTACCGGAGCGAGTTCCGCAGCAGCTTCCTGCAGGTGCGCGGGAGCTGCAGCGACGACCGCAGCTTCCGCGCCTTCCTGCTGGTCGGTTTCGTAGTCGTCATCCGGCACAGCACTGCGGGTGGGCGGGTTGAACCACATCAGGAAGAGTCCGGCCACAGAAGTGCACACGCCCACCACGGTCAGCCCGACAACCGAATGGCCGGCAGTTGCCACAATCGCCCCGGCCGCCGGGCCGAGCATGAAGACAAGTTCCGTGGAGATGGCGTCCAGAGCGAACGCCGTCCGCCGCTGTTCACCGCCGGCCAGCACGCCCAGGGACTGGCGCACCACGCTGAAGATCGGCAGTGTGAGGAGTCCCCCGACGAAGACCAGCGCCAGCACCCACTCGTACGAAACATGCGGCACCACGGACCAGATCACGGTCTCGGACACAACGGAAGGAATCAGTGCCTTGCGCAGGCCCACGGTATCCACCCGGCGCCCTCGCCACGGCGCGCCCAGGGCGATGCCTATGGTCATCACCGCCGCGGCTGTGCCTGCGGCGGCATACCCCTCGCCCAGGGTCAGGACAATGTGCAGCGTCAGGAGCACGCCGGCGGCGGAATGCGGTATGCGGGCTATCATTCCGACGGTCAGCAGTCGCCGGATGGGCCTGATTGCCAGGAGCTCCTTGTAAAGAGCGAAATTCACGGGTACGTCCTTCATCCTGCCAGCGGCAAGACCGGGACGCGTCCCCGTGCCGTCAAGCTATTCTGTTGCGCGCTGCAACTTTACCTCGATCGAGTCGACGCGCTCGGCGAAGACCGCATTCCGCGACCAGTCAGCGTTTAGCCCTGCCACGATCGCCTGGACGCCTGCTGCATCGAGGCCATCTTCCAAGTACAGCACCACCCTGAGTTCCGGCCCCGGACCGCCGCCGCGGACGACAGCGCCCCCGGCTGTTGCCGAGGCCACGCCGCCGCCCGGCTGGAGCTCGACCCGCTTAACGGCCGCATAACCGGCCGTTGCGTCGGCCATGGCCCGGGCAAGCTCCGGATCGGCATAGGACGGAAGCCAGTCCTGCTGCTGGGCAAGGGCCCAGACGGCGGGCCGGCGGACCACGAACGTGTACTCGGAGCCGGGGTCGAGGACGAGGAGCTCGGCTCCTTCAGCCACCGCGGACAGGGCGGCCCGCGCCGCGTACACTGCCACCGGGCGGGCGTCCGGATGCCATGCTTCCAGCGCCGCAGCCGAGGTGAAGACCGGCATGGCCGTCCGGCCGTCCGGCGCCTTCAGCGTCACGAGCGCCATGTCCGCCTGCTTGTCGCCGTGCAGCTTGTCAGCCTGCATCCCGTCGTCACCGTGCCCGCTTGCGTGAGGCCCGTGCGTGTGTTCGCTTTCCTCGGCCAGCTGGGCAACGATCGGAACGAAAACCCTGGCAGCGGCCAGAGACGCCACCACGGCAGCTTCGTCGCCCTCAGCAGAGCGGAGCGCGGCAACCGCGGCGAGGTAACCGGCGTCGGCCGTGCCGTCGTCGTGCTCGAAGTTGTGGATCTTTGCATCCTCGCCGGCGAGGCTGCGGCCGGCCCAAGGCTGCCCGGCAGAGTCCGTGGCGCCGCCGGAGCCTGCCAGCGCGGCCGCGATGTGGCCCGGCAGTTCGCGGGATGCGGGAGGTTGCTGTTCCATGGTGGCTGTTGGCCTAGCGGCGGCCTGCTACGTCCAGCGCTTCCGGCAGCGTAAACGCACCGGCGTAGAGCGCCTTCCCGACGATGGCCCCTTCCACGCCCAGGGGAACGAGGGAGCGCAGGACCTTGAGGTCTTCGAGGCTGGAGATGCCGCCGGAGGCCACCACGGGTTTGCCGGTCTTCTCCACCATCTGGCGGAGCAGCTCAACGTTGGGGCCCTGCAGGGTGCCGTCCTTGGTGACGTCGGTGACCACGTAGCGGGCGCAGCCGGCTTCTTCGAGACGTGCCAGAACGTCCCAGAGGTCGCCGCCTTCCTTGGTCCAGCCGCGACCCGCCAAGGTGGTTCCGCGCACGTCAAGGCCGACGGCGATCTTGTCACCGAAGCGGTCGATGGCCCGTGCCGTCCACTCCGGGTTTTCCAGGGCCGCCGTGCCGAGGTTCACCCGGGCAACGCCGAGGTCCAGGGCTTTTTCCAGCGATTCGTCATCGCGCAGGCCGCCGGAGAGCTCCACCTTGATATCGAGCCGGCCCACAACTTCACGGAGCAGCCCGGCGTTGGAGCCACGGCCGAAGGCGGCATCCAGGTCCACCAGGTGCACCCACTCGGCGCCCTGTTCCTGCCAGTTGAGGGCAGCTTCCAGCGGGGTGCCGTAGCTCGTCTCACTGCCGGCTTCGCCCTGGACCAGACGGACCGCCTGGCCGTCCACGACGTCGACGGCGGGCAGCAGTTCCAGTACGGGCAGCGGCGTTTCGGTGGTCATGTTGGAGTCCTCGGGGTTGTAGTGGAGCTGCGGTGATCTTGGAGTTGCGCGGTCAGTTTGCCGGCAGGGTAAGCAGGTAGGCGGCCAGCAGCGACATACCGGCCAGCACGTAGAACACGACCTGGGTCCAGAGCGGCTTGTGCTGCTGCCTGAAGGACAGTGCCCCGCCAACCAGCAGGCCGGCGAGGCCCATCAGGACTATCGACCACATCTAGGCGGCCGGTCCGGCACCGGCGGCCGTGGGTGCTGTGGCGTCGCCTTTGCCGCGGCGCAGGCCGTTGACCCAGTTGCGGAGAAGCCGGGCGCCGGCGTCGCCGGACTTTTCCGGGTGGAACTGGGTGGCGCACAGGGGGCCGTTCTCCACGGCGGCGACGAACGGTGCGCCATGCTCCGACCAGGTGACCAGCGGGGCAGCCATGCGCGGCTGGATGACGTCGAAGTCCCAGTGCTGCACGCCGTAGGAGTGGACGAAGTAGAAGCGCTCGTTTTCGACGCCTTCGAAGAGCCTGGACCCTTCCGGGACCTTGACGGTGTTCCAGCCCATGTGGGGCACAACCTCTGCAGGCAGCAGTTCCACTTTTCCGGGCCACTCCCCCATGCCCTCGGCCTCGGTGCCGTGCTCGACGCCTGCCTCGAACAGCACTTGGAGGCCCACGCAGATTCCCAGGACGGGCCGGCCGCCGGCCACCCGCCGGCCGATCATCCGGATCGCGTCCACTGCCTTGAGCTCGCGCATCACCGTTTCGAAGGCACCGACCCCGGGGACCAGCAGTCCGTCGGCATTCAGGACGTCTTCCGGCTTGGCGCTGAGGATGACTTCGGCACCCGCCCGCTCCAGCGCCCGGACGGCCGAGCGGACGTTCCCGGAGCCGTAGTCCAGGACGGTAACCGTGGGTTTCCCCTCGGGGGACGCCGGTTTCGCACTCGCGGCAGGGTCCAGGATTGCCCCGTCGCGGAGGATCGGGCCGGTCACAGTGCGCCCTTGGTGGACGGGATGCCCTCCACGCGGGGGTCCGGCTCTACGGCTGCGCGCAGCGCCCGAGCGAATGCCTTGAACTGTGCTTCCACGATGTGGTGCGGGTCCCGGCCGGCGATGACGTTCATGTGCAGGCAGATGCCGGCGTGCAGGGTGATTGCTTCGAAGACGTGGCGGGTCAGGGAACCCGTGAAGTGTCCGCCGATCAGGTGGTATTCCTGACCGGCCGGCTCGCCGCCGTGCACCAGGTACGGCCGCCCGGAGACATCAACGACGGCGTGGGCCAGGGCTTCGTCCAGGGGAACCGTGGCTTCCCCGAAACGGCGGATCCCCGCCTTGTTGCCGAGGGCGGTCCGAAGCACTTCGCCGAACGTGATGGCCACATCCTCCACCGTATGGTGGACGTCGATGTGGATGTCCCCCGTCGCCTTGACCGTCATATCGATGAGTGAGTGCTTGCACAGAGCAGTCAGCATGTGGTCATAGAACGGAACCGAGGTGCTGATGTCCGAGATGCCCGAGCCGTCAAGGTTGATCTCGACCAGCACGGACGATTCGCTCGTGGAACGCTCCATGCGTGCGGTCCGGGCCTCGACAGCAGTGGATCCGGTGGTGCTCATGTGTTGTGTCCTTTGGATGTCAGGAGAAAATACCGTCTGGGTGCTGGTTCCCGGGAAGTGGTTCCCCCGGGAACCCGGGGGTCCGACTCCAGTTTAGGCCGGGACGCTGGGCTGACCGGTCAGGATCAGTTCCAGGGCCTCCAGGAAGGCTGTGGTTTCCGTCTCAGTGCCGGCTGTAACCCGCAAGTGCCCGGGGATCCCCACATCCCTAATCAGGACGCCGCGGTCGAGCAGCCCCTGCCAGACCTCATGGGGGTTCTCCAGTCCGCCGAAGAAGACGTAGTTGGAATCGGACGCGGCAGGCTTGAGTCCCATCCGCGTCAGCTCGGTGACGATCCTGTCGCGCTGCCGCTTGATGTCTTCGACGTCGGCCATGAGGGCCTCGCGGTGCGTCAGGGCAGCCAGGGCGGTGGCCTGGGTGATGGCCGACAGGTGGTAGGGCAGCCGCACCAGCCTCAGGGCGTCCGCAACCTCAGGTGCCGCCGCCATGTAGCCGAGGCGAGCTCCGGCGAGAGCGAAAGCCTTGCTCATGGTGCGGGAGACGATCAGGCGCTCACGGCCCGGAAGCAGAGTCAGGGCGCTGGGCGTGCCGTCGTGCGCAAATTCGTGGTACGCCTCGTCGACGATCACCACAGTCTGGCTCGCTTCGCCCGCTTCGTACACGGCTTCCACGACGTCGAGCCCCAGGCCGGTGCCGGTGGGGTTGTTGGGTGAGCACAGGAAGACAACGTTTGGTTGAAGTTCCCGGACCTGCCGCGCCGCCGATTCGGCACTGAGGCCATAGTCATCCGCACGCTGGCCGGCGATGTATCCGGTATCGGTCCCGCTGGCCAGCAGCGGGTACATGGAGTACGTGGGCGGAAATCCGAGGGCTGTACGCCCCGGGCCGCCGAATGCCTGCAGGATCTGTTGCAGCACTTCGTTGGACCCGTTGGCGGCCCAGATGTTCTCGGCCCCCAGGCCGTGGCCCAGGTACTCCGCCAGGCGCTCCCGGAGTTCGGTGAACTCACGGTCCGGGTAGCGGTTCAATCCAGCGGCGGCAGCCGTCACGGCCTCCGAGATGGCCACCAGGACATCAGCCGGAACGCCATGGGTGTTCTCGTTGACGTTGAGCAGGATGGGAACGTCCAGCTGCGGTGCACCGTACGGAGTGAGGCCCCGCAGGTTGGTCCGGAGGGGAAGTCTGTTCAGTCGCTCTAGCTGGTCAGTCACTTCAACAGTTTAAGTGAGGGTGGCCGGGCCATTGAAACTGTGACGCCGCTGAGCCGCCGGGGCCCGATGGCCGGAGGCTCCAGGCGGCATGCCCGAGGCTTAGTTTGAGGGAACAAAAATCTGCTGGCCCGGCATGACCCTGCCGCCGTCCAGGTTGTTGAGCTGGACGATATCGGCGACGACGTCGCGGGTGTCCCGTTCCGGGGACACGGTCCCGGCGATCTCCCAGAGGGACTGCCCCGGCTGGACCGTCACGGACACGGTGGGGGTCAACGACAGCTCGGACGCTGAATCCGCGGCTTTCGCCGGCGAATTCAGGAGCCCGGCCAGCGAGATCAGCACTATGGACACCAGGATCAGCGGCACGCCCACAAGAACGATGCGCCCCCTGCGCGTCAGTCGGAGCGGCGGCTGCACGGCCCTGGCCTTGGCCGTCTTAACAGCTTTCGCTGCGGGACGCTCCTCCCAGTTGAAGGCCTGCATTCCTGCGGCTTGGGCTCCCCGGATGGGTGAACCTTCATTATTCGAACCCTGAATAGCGCTTGTTGCTGACATGAACTGAGCCCTCCTGGACCTGACTGTGCCGCCCGCCGTGTTCCCCAAACCGCCGTCCGCCCGCTTCCGGCTATCGAACATAAAACCGAACAGGACTTCAGACTAGAACACATATTCGAACTTTGCTGGTTCTGTTCTAGCACTTATCAACGAACATTGTCGAGACTCACTAGAACAAATGTTTGAAAAAGCTATGAGGCTGGCCTACGTTTGAGCTACAGAACAACCACTTCTGCAGTTGATCAGCAGGGTCTGACATTTCAGGCCGGAAGTTCCCGGCAGCTGCAGCCACGGATGCCGGGCGGAACGGAAAGGCGTTGGCGAACATGGCAGCACAAGCCACCGGCGGCAGGGCTACCCAGCGGAGCCAGCAGCCACCAGCGAAGCCGAAGGGCCTCACGGTACGGCAGAAGAAGATTCTGGAAACGATCCAGCGGTCCGTCAACGACAACGGCTATCCGCCGTCGATGCGCGAAATTGGTGACACCGTTGGCCTGGCCAGCCTGTCCAGCGTCACCCACCAACTCTCCCAGCTCGAAAAACTGGGCTACCTCCGGCGTGACCCGAAACGCCCGCGCGCGATGGAAGTCCTGATGCCGCTGACCCTGGACGAGGGCACCGCCAAAATCTCCGGCGTGGAGAAGCCTGCACGGCTGCGCACCGTTGGCGGATTGGCTGTTTCCGAACTGGCCACGGCAACGGACACGGCCATGGTCCCCCTGGTGGGGCGGATTGCGGCGGGCGGGCCGATCCTGGCCGACCAGATGGTTGAGGACGTGATGCCGCTGCCAAGGCAGCTGGTCGGCCATGGCGAGCTTTTTATGCTGAAGGTGACCGGCGACTCCATGATCGACGCGGCAATCTGCGACGGCGACTGGGTTGTGGTCCGCCGGCAGAGTGACGCCGTCAACGGCGACATCGTTGCCGCCCTGCTCGACGACGAGGCGACGGTGAAGACCTTCCGCCAGCGCGATGGCCACACCTGGCTGTTGCCCCAGAACACGCAGTACGAGCCCATCCTCGGCGATCACGCCAACATCATGGGCAAGGTCGTTTCGGTTCTCCGCTCGCTGTAGCCGCCTGCTATAGCCGCCGCCCCGCCGGAACCGGCGGGCGGCGGCGGCCTCGTCAGGCGCCGGCAACCTCCGCCGGAGCCTTTGCCAGCCTTGACAGTGCAGCAACAGCGATCGCGGGATCAGTGGTGGGCCAGAACGGCGGCAGGGCGGCCCGCAGGAAGCCCCCGTAGCGTTCAGTGGACAACCTGGAGTCAAGGACAGCCACAACCCCTTTGTCGCCCGTGGAGCGGATGAGCCGGCCGGCGCCCTGGGCGAGCCGGATAGCGGCGTGCGTGGCCGACACCGACATAAAACCGTTGCCCCCCGCCTGCGCCACAGCCCGGGAACGTGCGGTCATAAGCGGATCGTCCGGCCGCGGGAAGGGGATACGGTCGATGACCACCAGCCGGCACGAACCGCCGGGAACGTCCACTCCCTGCCAGAGCGACATGGTGCCGAAAAGACAGGTGTCCGGTTCGTCCGCAAACTGCCGCACCAGCGCCGTCATGGTTGATTCCCCCTGGCACAGGATGCTGACATCCAGGCGTGGCCTCATCGCCTCGGCCGCTTCCTCCGCTGCCCGCCGCGACGAGAAGAGGCACAGCGCACCGCCGTTCGAGGCCCGGATGAGTTTCTCCAACTCGTCCAGCGCTTCGGGCGATGTCCCGCGTCCCGGCTTCGGCAGATGGCTGGCCACGTACAGAATCCCCTGTTTGGGGTAGTCGAACGGGGAACCGACATCCACGCCTGTCCAGCTGGGTGCGCCCGGTCCCACCAGCCCCAGCCCTCCCGCAGCCGGTTCGAAGGCCGATCCAATCGCCAGGGTGGCAGACGTAAGGACAACGGTGTGGCCGGCAAAGAGCCCGTCGCGGAGCTTCCCGGCCACGCTCAGCGGGGCAATGTTGATCAGGGCCGGCGCGGCGTCATCCGGCTGCGAGTAGCCCTGGTGCGGGTCGAAGGTGCTGTTCCGCGAAAACCAGACCACCTCCCGGTTTTCCCGGGCGGCAATCAGGCGCTCACAGAGTTCAAGGATGACCATGAGGCGAGAGCGCGCGAGCTGCCGCCCGCCGTCGGCCGTGTTGGCGCTGTCGCCTTTGGAGTCGGAGAGGGCCGCGCGGCAGGCTTCCCGCAACTGGTCCACGCAGTCGAGCTGTTCGTCGTTGAGCCCGTTGGGCAGGAGACCGCTGGGAACCCCGGCGATGGCGAGTTCGAGGTTCGCGGCGGCGTTGTTGAGCGCATCAACCGTGATACCCGTGTTTTTGCGGGCACCTGAGGCGGCGGCATGGACCATGGCCACGGACAGCTGGCCGGAGACTGCTCCCGTCACACGGTCCTGCAGCTCGTGCGCCTCGTCAACCACCACGACGTCGTACTCCGGCAGGACCGCGAGGCCTTCGAACGCGCTGACGGCCAGCATCGCGTGGTTGGTCACCACAACGTCGGCCTCGGCGGCGTCCTGCCGGGCGAGTTCACTGAAGCACTCGGCGGCCATGGGGCATTTCTGCGCGCCCAGGCATTCCATCGAGGTGACGGACACCTGCCGCCAGGCACGGTCCGTCACGCCGGGCATCAGTTCGTCACGGTCCCCTGTGGCGGTCTTCTCCGCCCACTCGCGGAGCCGGACCACTTCCTTGCCCAGCTGGGATGCAGGGCCGCCCAAAGAGGCGGCAAAGTGCGGAACGCTGGTGTCCTCGCCCAGGGAGAAGAGCTGCCCCTCCGACGGTTCTTCGGAGGGGAATCCGCCGTCGAGCTTGTGCCGGCACACGTAATTTGCCCTGCCCTTGACCAGCGCGACCTTGACGGGGCGCTCCAGGGCGGGGTTGATGGTTTCGAGCAGCCGGGGCAGGTCCCTGCCCACGATCTGTGTCTGCAGGGCAAGGGTGGCCGTGGACACCAACGTGGGTTTATCGCTGGCCTGTGAATGGGCAATCAGCGGAATCAGGTACGCGAGGGACTTGCCCGTGCCCGTTCCGGCCTGGACCAGCAGGTGGTCGCCGCTGTCGATAGCGCGCGCCACCTGCCGGGCCATTTCGTGCTGGCCGCTGCGGCTTTGTCCGCCCATGCCGGACACTGCCCGGTCGAGGAGTTCGATGACGAACTCCTCGCCGGCGGAGCCGCTGGTTTCTCCGGCCCCGGGATCAGACATTGCTGATGAAGGATTCCAGTTCAGCGGCGAGCCCCTCGCGCACCATGACGAGGGCGCGGGTGCCCTCCTCTTCATGATCCAGGCGAAGGATTTCGGCGTCCGTTTCGTGGAGTTTGCTGATCAGGTCCCCGCGGTTGTAGGGAATCAGCAGTTCCATCTTGACGCTCGGCCTCGGAATGGCATCGCTGATGGCCTTCAGGAGCTCGGCGATGCCCTGGCCCGTGCGGGCGGACACCACCACATGGCGGGGTTCGCGCTGCTTCAGGCGTTCCACCACGAACGGATCCGCGGCGTCGGCCTTGTTCAGCACAATGATCTCCGGGACCTTGCGCGCGTCCACTTCGCTGAACACTGCCCGGACCGCGGCGATCTGTCCCTCAGGATCGGGGTGCGAAACATCCACGACGTGCAGGATGAGGTCCGCATCGGCCACTTCCTCCAGTGTGGAGCGGAAAGCTTCCACCAGCTGCGTGGGAAGTGAACGGACAAAGCCCACGGTGTCGGCCAGCGTGTAACCCAGGCCGTCAGCCGTTTCCGCCTTGCGGACCGTCGGATCCAGCGTCGCGAACAGCGCGTTCTCCACCAGGACGCCGGCGTCGGTGAGCCGGTTCAGGAGCGAGGACTTTCCCGCGTTCGTGTACCCCGCAATGGCGACGGACGGCACGGAATTACGACGGCGGTTGGCCCGCTTCGTTTCCCGCGCCGGCTTCATGGCGGCGATTTCGCGCCGCAGCTTGGCCATCCTGGTGCGAATCCGGCGGCGGTCCAGTTCGATCTTGGTTTCACCGGGGCCGCGGGAACCCATGCCGGCACCTGCGCCGCCCACCTGGCCACCGGCCTGGCGGGACATGGACTCGCCCCAGCCGCGCAGGCGCGGGAGCAGGTACTCGAGCTGCGCCAGCTCCACTTGTGCCTTGCCTTCACGGCTTTTGGCGTGCTGGGCGAAGATGTCCAGGATCAGGGCCGTGCGGTCAATGACCTTGACCTTCACGATGTCTTCGAGTCCGCGCCGCTGGGACGGAGCCAGTTCGGCATCCACCACCACGGTGTCGGCACCGGTGGACATCACGATGTCCTTGAGCTCCTGGGCCTTGCCGGAGCCGAGGAAGGTACCGGGGTCGGGCTTGGCGCGGCGCTGGACGATGCCGTCGAGGACCTCCGAGCCCGCGGTTTCGGCCAGGGCGGCCAGCTCGCGGAGGGAGTTCTCGGCGTCGGCCAGCGTGCCTTCGGTCCAAAGGCCCGCCAGGACGACCCGTTCGAGGCGCAACTGCCGGTATTCGACTTCGGTGACATCTTCGAGTTCCGTGGAAAGGCCTGCCGTGCGGCGCAAGGCCCGGCGTTCCTCGAGGTCCTGCTGGTCGCCGTCGAAAATGCTGTGTTCGCTGTCCTGGCGGGAAATCGCCTGGGCCGAACCCAGGACTCCGCGCGGATTTTCCGGGGCGGAGCCGGCTGCACGGGCCGGGACATCCTTGGACAGAATCCGGTCGATGACAGCCTGGATTTCCTCAGGACTCATGTCCTGGGAGGCTGAATCTGATCCGGTGTTGGGCTGGTTGGTCATGTTCTCCTTTGAAGATTCGACACCTTCAGAATAATGCTGATTGGTTGTCTGCGGGGCGGTATTCGCGCTGGGCTGACGACTAGTGGTCATTCGGGCTCCTGGAATGCCGGCGGCTCGCTGGGCGGCGGCCGGCGGAATTGGTGGTGAAGCGGGTGGTGACACAGGCGTCCTGCGAGGCGGGCGGCTGTGCGAAAGGGCCGGGGTGTCGGTGGCAGTCGGATCGCCACGGTTCAGATGATCAGCATTGCTGGACTCCAAGTAGTACGGGCGGGACGTCGGGCCGGATAGTCACGGCTGGACGGCGCACTGAGCGGAAGGTGAATACCTGCGTCGCTGCGGGACGGGCTAAGGCCCGTGCCGGCTACTCAAAGATCAAGAACATGGATTAAACCTTAGCAGACCGGTTTCCCTGCATCGTTCCCGTCCGCGTTTCCCATCGGCGCGCGTGGCAACTAATCTGGCGAGTTATGGAGTCTGCACACTATTTCAGCGCCCAGCCGGCCGGGCCGTTCACCCGCAAACCGCTCACCGTGGAACTTGCCGGTGAAACCCGCAGGCTGCAGACGTCCAACGGCATCTTCAGCCCCGACGGCATCGACAAGGGAACGGCGGTCCTGCTGGCCGACGTCCCGGCCCCGTCCCCCCAGGGCAACCTGCTGGACATCGGCTGCGGCTGGGGTCCCATCGCCCTCACTATGGCCCTCCGCGCGCCGCACGCACACGTCTACGCCGTGGACGTGAATGAGCGCTGCATCGCACTCACCAACGAAAATGCGGCCCTGCTGGGTCTGGGCAACGTCACCGCCAGCCTGCCCGACGACGTCGATGCCGGAATCCGGTTCGACACGATCTGGTCCAATCCCCCCATCCGGATTGGAAAAGACGAGCTTCACTCGCTGCTGTTGAAGTGGCTGCCCCGGCTGGCCCCGGGCGGATCCGCCTGGCTGGTGGTCCAGAAGAACCTTGGTTCGGATTCCCTCCAGCGCTGGCTGGACGCTGAATTGGACAGCAGTTTCAGTGTCACCCGGGAGAGCACCTCGAAGTCCTTCCGGATCCTGAGGGTCAGGAAAGCGTCCCGCTAGCCACGATCACGGCCGGACCGCTGAGCTCCACATGTTCGTGGCCTTCCGGCCCCGCAAAGAACTTCACCCCGACGACGCCGCCGGGAACCTTGACGTTCCAGGCGTCCGGAGCGCCCTGCCCGGCCCAGTGACGGATGGCAACCGCTGCCGCGCACGCGCCGGTGCCGCAGGACTGCGTCTCCCCCACACCGCGTTCGTGGACACGCATGGTGACGGTCCCGACGCCGTCGTGGACGAGCGGCTCGGACGGGACGACGAACTCGACATTGGTCCCGTGGGCCGGCTTCGGGTCAACCTGCGGTGCCTTGAAAAGCTGCGTTGCCTCGAGCTCGCTCAGTTCCGCGAGGGCCACCACAGTGTGCGGATTGCCCATGCTGACGGACAGCGCCGGGCGGGGCACCTCGAGGCCGTCCGCGGTCACGAGCGAGTCCATGGCCCGGGCGGTGGCCTCACCCGGGAAGATGAATTCCCACGGGCCCATGTCCACGGCGTAGCCGTTGTCGGTCCGCACTACCGTCTTGACGCCTCCGCGCGTGCCGATTGTCAGTGCGTCGCCGGCGTCAAGCCGGACGAGTCCTTCAGCGATGAGGAAGTGGACGAACACCCGCACGCCGTTTCCGCACATTTCGGACAGGGATCCGTCCCCGTTGCGGTAGTCCATGAACCACTCGGCATCAGGGTGGACGGCCTGCAGCTCACGTCCTTCCGGGAGGTACCGCGACGGAACCGCGCGGATCAGCCCGTCGCCGCCGATGCCGCGGTGGCGGTCGCAGAGTTCCGCAACCTGCTCGGGCGCAATGGGCCAGGTACCCTCGGGGTCTGCAACCAGCACGAAATCGTTGCCGGTGCCGTGGCCCTTGGAGAAGGCCAGGCCGCTCAGCCCCTGGAGTGTGCGGTCAGGGGCGGGTGCAAGCGTTTCGTCCATGCTCCAAGGTTACCGTCCCGGCGGGGCGGGCAGGACACCCGCAGGCACACCGGGGCGCGGCTCAGCGGCAGATGGCTGCCGCCTTGGCCGCCAGGTCCGGGTCCTGCCAGTCGAGCCAGGCGATGCGGGGATCCGCCCTGAACCAGGTGAGCTGCCTGCGGGCAAATTTCCGCGTGGCCACAATCGTGTCTTCCGTGGCCTGGCCTGCATCCCACTCACCGTCGAGAACCTTCAGGAACTGGGAGTAGCCCAGTGCTCGCGCTGCGGTTTTGCCGTTCCGCAGCCCTGCAGCGTCCAACCGCTGCACTTCAGCCTGCAGTCCGTTGGCCACCATGCCGTGGACACGGCGCGCCAGCCTGTCCTTCAGGATTTCCCTGTCGACGTCGAGTCCGATCTGTACCGCTGGCTGGAAGTACTCCCGCACCGGCATGAAGGAACTGAAAGGACGCCCCGTCAGCTCGAAGACCTCCAGGGCACGGACAACCCTGCGGGCGTCGCCCAGGCGGGCGGCGGAAACAGGGTCGACCGCTTCGAGCCGGGCGCGCAGCGGGGCTAGGCCGGCGTCGTCGAGCTCGGCTTCCAGGCGGCGCCGGACGGCCGGATCGGTGCCCGGGAACTCGAGCACGTCCAGTGCGGCCCGGACATAAAGGCCGGAGCCCCCGGCCAGGATGGCCCGCTTGCCGCGCCCGTGGATCTCGGCGATGGCAGCCCTGGCCTCGCGCTGGAAGTCCGAAACGCTGGCTTCTTCGGTGATGTCGAGGGTATCCAGCAGGTGGTGCGGGACTCCCCTGCGTTCCTCGGCAGTGATCTTGGCGGTCCCGATGTCCATGCCGCGGTAGAACTGCATGGCGTCTGCGTTGATGACTTCACCGCCAAGTTCCAGCGCCAATGCGACTGCGAGGTCCGACTTCCCGGACCCGGTGGGGCCGACCACTGCGATGACGGCAGGCGGCGTGTTGACCATCGCCTAGCTGCGTCGGACGGGAAGAGCCGGCATGCCCAAGGACACCCCGCCCTTGCTGCCGTTCGTGCCGGAACCGCTGCCGGGCAGCGGGGCACCGCAGGAGTCCGCCTGGGACCTGTCCCAGGCATCGCCGGCACGGGAGCGGCGCAGCGTGTAGTCTGCCGCCGTCGCCGGATCGGCCACCAGGTGGAAGGCTGCGGCTTCAGTGATGGTGACGGTCACGAGGTCACCGGGCCGGGGCTTCTCCGAGCCCTCAGGGACCGAGAAGTGCACCAGCCGCTGGTCCTGCGACCGGCCGGACAACCGGTGGGTTTCTTCTGCCTTGCGGCCGGACTGCGCGGTGACCATGACTTCCACGCGGCGGCCCAGCTGGCGGGCATTCTCCTCGGCCGCGATACGGTCCTGCAGGGCGGTCAGCCGCTCAAAGCGCTCCTGCACCACGGCCTTCGGGAGCTGGTCCGGCAGGTCGGCTGCAGGAGTGCCGGGACGCTTGGAGTACTGGAACGTGAAGGCCGTGGCAAAACGGGATTTCTCGACGACGTCCAGGGTGGCCTGGAAGTCCTCTTCGGTTTCGCCGGGGAAGCCCACAATGATGTCGGTGGAGATGGCTGCATGCGGAATCCGTTCCCGGACCTTGTCCAGGATGCCGAGGAACTTGGTGGAACGGTAGGACCGCTTCATGTCCTTGAGTACTTTGTCCGAGCCTGACTGCAGCGGCATGTGGAGCTGCGGCATGACGTTCGGGGTTTCGGCCATGGCGTCAATGACGTCGTCAGTGAACGCAGCGGGGTGCGGGCTGGTGAACCTGACGCGTTCGAGCCCTTCTATTTCGCCGCAGGCGCGGAGCAGTTTGGAGAAGGCCTGGCGGTCGCCGAACTCCACACCGTAGGAGTTCACGTTCTGGCCCAGGAGCGTGACTTCGATCGCACCGTCATCCACCAGCGCCTGGATCTCGGCGAGGATGTCGCCCGGGCGGCGGTCCTTTTCCTTGCCTCGCAGCGCAGGCACGATGCAGAACGTGCAGGTGTTGTTGCACCCCACGGAAATGGACACCCAGCCCGAGTAGACCGAGTCCCGCTTTGTGGGAAGCGTGGACGGGAAAACGTCCAGTGACTCAAGGATCTCGAGCTGGGCTTCATTGTTGTGCCGGGCGCGGTCCAACAGCGCGGGCAGGGCACCGACGTTGTGGGTACCAAACACAGCATCAACCCACGGGGCCTTCTTCAGGATCGTTTCCCGGTCCTTCTGGGCCAGGCAACCGCCCACCGCGATCTGCATGCCCGGGTTCGCAGCCTTGACCGGCGCCAGCATCCCGAGATTGCCGTAGAGCTTGTTATCAGCGTTTTCCCGGACCGCGCACGTGTTGAACACCACCACATCCGCGTGGTCGCCGGACGCGGGAACATAACCGGCGCCTTCCAGCATGCCGGCCATCCGTTCTGAGTCGTGCACGTTCATCTGGCAGCCGAAGGTGCGCACCTGATAGGTGCGCGGCGGGGCCGCCGCCGGTGCTGCATCGATGCTGGCGGACGTGCTGGTGCCGGACGCTGGGGAGGGAATGGTCAAACTCACCTGTTAAGGGTACCGGTTCACAGGAATTCCGTGGCCGCCCGCTCACCGTCCGGGTCCGCCGCCGCGGACTCGAGGACCTCCCCTACGATCCGGAAGGCCTGTGAAGGCTGGTATCCCTTCCGCGCCAGCATCGACGCCAGCCGACGCGTCACCTTGTCCCGCTCAGCCCGGTCCGCGAGGTTAACCCCGCCCTTCAGTTTGCGTTTGACGAGTTCCCGCGCAGCGGACTCTTCGGCGTCGTCGCTGAGCTGCTCCAGGGCGCGTGCCGCGATGTCGGCGTCAATACCTTTGTCAGCCAGCTCGCGCCGCAACGCCCCCTTCGCGAGCTTCCGGGTCTGGGACCTGCTCCGGACCCACATATCCGCAAACTCCGCGTCATCAACGAGCCGGACGTCCTCGAAACGGTCGAGGACGGCCTCCGCCACATCCTCCGGAACGTTGCGTTCGGCAAGCTTGCGGGACAGTTGCAGCCTGCTCTTGGGCGAGCTGGTCAGCTGCCGCAGCACGATGGCCCGAGCCACCGCGGCCGGATCCGGCTCGGCATCCTGTTCAGCCTCCGGATCCGGACCGCCCCGCCGGGTTCCCCTAGAAACCGTCAACGGCCTTGAGCTTCGGCGACTCTTCAGTTTCGGCCGCGGCCGGCTTGACGCCAACGCCCAGCTTCTCCTTGATGAGGCGCTCCAGTTCCGCGGCAAGCTCCGGGTTGTCCCGGAGGAAGCGCCGGGAGTTTTCCATGCCCTGGCCCAGCTGGTCGCCGTCGTAGGTGAACCATGAACCGGACTTCTTGATCAGGCCGTGCTCAACGCCCATGTCGATGATGCCGCCCTCGCGGGAGATGCCCTGGCCGTAAATGATGTCGAACTCGGCGATTTTGAAAGGCGGAGCCATCTTGTTCTTGACGATTTTCGCCTTGGTGCGGTTGCCCACCGAATCGGCGCCTTCCTTCAGCGTCTGGATGCGGCGGACGTCGATGCGGATGGAGGCGTAGAACTTCAGTGCCTTACCGCCGGTGGTGGTCTCGGGCGATCCGAAGAATACACCGATCTTCTCGCGCAGCTGGTTGATGAAGATGGCGGTGGTCTTGGTCTGGCTCAAGCGTCCGGTGATTTTACGGAGCGCCTGGCTCATCAGGCGTGCCTGCAGGCCGACGTGGCTGTCGCCCATGTCACCTTCGATTTCCGCGCGGGGCACCAGGGCTGCCACGGAGTCGATGACGATGACATCGAGGGAGCCCGAGCCGATCAGCATGTCCATGATCTCCAGGGCCTGCTCACCGGTGTCCGGCTGGGATACCAGCAGCGCGTCGGTATCGACACCCAGCTTCGCGGCGTATTCCGGATCGAGGGCGTGCTCGGCGTCGATGAAGGCGGCAATGCCGCCCTGGCGCTGGGCATTCGCCACGGCATGCAGGGCGACGGTGGTCTTACCTGACGATTCCGGGCCGTAGATCTCCACCACACGGCCGCGCGGCAGGCCGCCAATTCCAAGGGCAACGTCCAAGGCAATGGAGCCGGTGGGGATCACTTCGATGGGAGCTCGTACTTCATCGCCCAGCCGCATGACGGAGCCTTTGCCGAACTGCTTGTCGATCTGGGCCAGCGCTGCGTCGAGCGCCTTCTGACGATCCGGGGCTGCCGCCATGGTTCACACCTCTAGTTTTCTCGCTGTGGAGTGGCCTGAGCGGCCCTTTATCTGTCATCACCGACGCTAACGGCACCGACCGACATTATTGCCGGATGACATTGCGTATGTGGACAACGGTCTGAAAAAAGCATAGCCCGACCCGAACAGATATTCGAACAATCCTGCGGCGTGTCAGGCCGGTGACCTCAGTTCCGGGACGGCTTGATGTCCCTGCCGAGCCGGCGGTCAGCCGGGACGTCCTGGACGTCGCACATCGCCAGCCAGACCTGGCGCGGGGGGATCCCGGCCGCCAGCGCCTGGTCGGCAGTCCGGCCTCCGACACCCGCCAGTACCAGGGAACTGCTGAGGACACGGGAGTATCCCGCCCCGAACTCATCGTCCATGAGCCGCCAGAAGTCGCTGATTCGCACGGATAAAGTCTCTCACGCCTGCGGCCAATAGAATGGTTGCCATGAGCAACCCAGCCGTGGAACCCGATGCTTCCGGGTCCACCGAAAACAGCGTCGATGATGCCCTGCGAACCGTGGAGCACCAGATCAGCCTGTTCTGGCGCCGGGGCCGCTCCATCTCCCAGCAGCTGTCCCGGCAGGTCCACCCGGATATGGAGCCGGCGGCCTACGGCCTTCTCACTGTTATCCGCCGCGAGGGTCCCATCAGGCTCACCGAACTCGCTTCGTGCATCGGTGTCGGCAAGCCCTCGGTCAGCCGCCAGATCGCGTTCCTGGAGAGCATCGGCCTGGTTTCCAAGGAAGCTGACCCCCTGGACGGCCGCGCCCAGACCATCCGACTGACGCCCAAGGGCGAAGAGAAGATGCACCAGGTGCAGGATGCCCGGCGCGAGGTATTCCGCGAGCGGCTGGGGGAATGGCCGGTGGAGGAACTGCAGACGCTCGCCGCTTACATGGCCAAGCTCAACGCAACCTATGAACGGGACGGCTTCCCGAAGGACGAGCCGAAATAGCCGCCGCGGATATAAACAACGAAGGCCGCCGGCACAGCCGGCAGCCTTCGTGTCAGGGACTAAGGTCCAGGTTCTGAGCAGTATGCGGGTCAGCGGGCGCCCGAGAGCAGTCCCTTGGCCAGTTCGTCAGACAGTTCAGTATTGAGTTCGCGGTCAAGGTCGCGGCCGTAACGCTGCGAGAATTCCTGCGGAACGGTGTCCGGAACAGCAACACCTTCAGCGACGGCAACGCGGTCGCTGACTTCGCGGAGCATGCTGGACAGCGGGACGTCCAGGGCCGAGCAGATCGAAGACAGAAGCTCCGAAGAGGCTTCCTTCTGGCCGCGCTCCACTTCACTGAGATACCCCAGGGAAACCCGGGCACTGTGTGAGACTTCGCGGAGGGTTCGGCCCTGACGCTGGCGAACGTCGCGCAGAACATCACCGATTTCGTGACGAAGTACTACCATCTTGCGCTCCTTCTGTTCGCTCTTTGCCTGATCGGCGAGGCCCACATCCTTCCAGCGGACAACGCCGTTCACGGATACGGGCTGCTTTACCATCTGTATCGCCTTGCTCCCTCGTACGTTAAGGTCCGCCTTCATCCGGCGAACCATAATTGTTTATTCATCCTAGGCGCCACCATCATTCGGAAGCGACACAATGTAACAACTATTAGGAATCAAATTTTGTTCCCGGCAACTTTACGCCGGGTAAGCCCCGGAAGATAGGGCCTCAAGCAGCCGCTCCAAAGCAGCCGCGCATGCCTGGCCGCGGATGTCGGCGCGATTCCCCTCGAAAACATAACCGAACGACGTCGTGCCCTCCGCGGTGGCGACACCGACGAAGACCGTTCCCACGGCTTTCCCGCCGTGCGGTTCCGGACCGGCAACGCCGGTGGTGGACACCCCGACGTCCGCCCCGCAGACCCGCCGGGCGCCCTCTGCCATCGCTTCCGCAACGGCTCCCTCAACGGATCCGACGGCGTCGAGCAGCTCCTGCGGGACGCCCAGGACGCCTGCCTTGACGGAATTCTGGTAGGAAACCACCCCGCCTTGGAGCATGCCCGAGGCGCCGGGGGTGTCTGCGAGTACCGCGGCCACCATGCCGGCAGTCAGCGATTCGGCGGTGGCCACCGTCAGGCTCCGCGAGATGGCGACGGTGACGGCCTGTTCAGCGATGCGGTGCAGATTGCTCATGGCAGCTCTCCCTGGACGGGCCGGCTGGCTGCGCGCCTGCCATTGGCCCGCAGCTTCAGCGCTTCTACGACATATTGTCCACCGGTCCACACGGTGATTGCGACGGCGGCCAGCATCACCAGGAAGGACACCACACCCAGCCACGGGGCCAGGGAGGCGAGCGGGACCACGTACAGCAGGATCGCGACCGTCTGAACCACAGTCTTCAGCTTGCCGCCCCGGGACGCAGGGATGACTCCGTATCGGATCACGAAGAACCGCAGTGCCGTAATACCCCATTCGCGGGCCAGGATCAGGATAGTGATCCACCACGGCAGTTCGTTCAGGAGGGACAGCATCACGAGCGCGGAGCCCGTAAGCAGTTTGTCCGCGATCGGATCGGCGATCTTCCCGAAGTCGGTGATCAGTCCCCTGCTGCGGGCGATGTCGCCGTCGAGTTTGTCCGTGTAGATGGCCACCGCGAACGTGAGGGCCGCGGCCCACCGCCAGAGACCGTTCCGGGCATCCAGCCCCGGCGCGTCCGCGATCAGGAACCAGACGAAGAACGGCACCAGGACAATCCGCAGCATCGTCAGGATGTTCGGAAGGTTCCAGATCCCGGAGGCGGAGCCTGAGCTGTTGGCTTCAGTGCTAGTCACTCTCCTAGGCTACCGTCCAGTGAGCGACCAGGCGTCCTCGGAGCCGTCTTCGTCGTCGCCGGAGTTGCCGTCGGCGCCGTCGTAGTACTCGACGTTCTGGGTCCGGTTGTCCAGGTCCGCTGCCACGAGGTCCTCGGCGTAACCGCCCTGGGCGATGTTTGCGTTGGCGTTGTCGCTCAGCGCCGCGGTCTGGGAATCCGGCGCTGCCGGGGCCTCCTGGCCCTTCATGGCGGCGAGGACTGCCGCAAGGTCATCGGGCTTCACCAGCACGTCGCGGGCCTTGGAGCCCTCGGAGGGGCCCACCACTCCCCTGGATTCGAGCAGGTCCATGAGACGGCCGGCCTTCGCGAAGCCGACGCGCAGCTTCCGCTGCAGCATTGACGTGGAGCCGAACTGGGTGGTGACCACGAGTTCGGTGGCCTGGAGCAGGACTTCGAGGTCGTCCCCGATGTCGTCGTCGATCTGCTTCTTCTCCGCCTCGGGGGCAACGTCATCGCGGTAGACAGCCTTGAGCTGGCCCTTGACGTGCTCGACGACTTTGTGGATCTCGGATTCCGTGACCCAGGCGCCCTGCACACGCATCGCCTTGGAGGCACCCATGGGCAGGAAGAGCGCGTCACCCTGGCCGATGAGCTTTTCCGCGCCGGGCTGGTCCAGGACCACGCGGGAGTCGGTGACGGAGGAGGTGGCGAACGCCATGCGGGACGGGACGTTGGCCTTGATCAGGCCGGTCACGACGTCCACCGACGGCCGCTGGGTGGCCAGAACCAGGTGGATGCCGGCGGCACGGGCCAGCTGGGTGATGCGGACGATGGAATCTTCGACGTCCCGCGGAGCCACCATCATGAGGTCGGCAAGTTCGTCCACGATGACCAGGAGGTACGGGTAGGGGCGGATCACACGCTTGGAATCGACCGGCGGGTGGACCTTGCCGGCGCGGACGGCCTTGTTGAAGTCATCGATGTGCTTGAAGCCGTAGTTGGCGAGGTCGTCGTAGCGGGCGTCCATCTCACGGACCACCCACTGGAGGGCTTCGGCGGCCTTCTTCGGGTTGGTGATGATGGGCGTGATCAGGTGCGGGACGCCCTCGTACGCCGTGAGTTCCACACGCTTGGGGTCCACCATGACCATCCGCACCTCGTCCGGCGTGGCGCGCATAAGGATCGAGGTGATCATGGAGTTCACGAAGGACGACTTACCGGCGCCGGTGGCACCTGCCACGAGC
Source organism: Arthrobacter oryzae (assembly GCF_030718995.1). Taxonomy (NCBI): domain Bacteria; kingdom Bacillati; phylum Actinomycetota; class Actinomycetes; order Micrococcales; family Micrococcaceae; genus Arthrobacter; species Arthrobacter oryzae. The sequence continues at coordinate 3,290,957 of NZ_CP132204.1, read as the reverse complement.
AGGTGGGGCATCTTGGCGAGGTTCGCCACGACGTAGCCGCCCTCGACGTCCTTGCCGACGCCCATCACCATCGGGTGGTCGGTGCGCCGGGCGTTCTGGCTGCGGAGAACGTCGCCGAGGGAGACCGTCTCGCGGTCCGTGTTCGGGATCTCGATGCCGATGGCGGACTTGCCGGGGATGGGGCTGAGGATGCGGACGTCGCTGGAGGCGACGGCGTAGGAGATGTTTTTTGACAGGGCGGTGACGCGTTCCACCTTGGTGCCCGGCGAGAGCTCGATTTCGTAACGCGTAACGGTGGGGCCGCGGCTGAAGCCGGTCACCTGGGCGTCGACGTTGAACTGGGTCAGCGTCTCCGTCAGGGAGGCCACAATGGCGTCGTTGGCCTCGGTGCGCTCCTTCGGGATGGATCCCGGGGTCAGCACGTCCGACGACGGCAGGGTGTACGTGACGTCGCCTGCCAGCGACAGCTGCTCCGTACGCTGCGGAATCGGCGTGGGCGGCGGCGCGGGGGCCACCGGGCGCGAAGGAACCTGCGCGGCTGACGCAGCGGCAGCAGCACCGGCTCCGGCCGCAGCTGCGGGGTTGAGCGATCCGGCAGCCACCATCCCGGGGGTCACCAGCGGGATGGCCTCGGTGGCGTTCTCGCCGTTTGCCTCCGGCCCCCTGGTGCCCAGCCCCTGGGCCGCCTTGATCTTCTCGACGGCGATTTCGGCCTGGGTGGGCCGGCGCACGCCCGGTGCCGGGCGGGGGCTTTTGCCGCCTGCCTTGGGGCCGTTGGCGCTGTCGGCGGCTTCGTCGTCGTCGATGACGGCATGTTCGAAAGCTTCGTCGCCCACATACCCTTCGAGGCGGGGATCATTTTCCTGGTCTTTGCCGAACAGCCGGCCGCGCCTCTTCTTTTTGGGCGCTGCCGGGGCGGAGTTTTCGTAGAGGTAGCTGCGGTCGTGGCCGTCGCCGGGTTCCTGCAGGTCGATGCCCATGAGGTGCTCATAGGCATCCCTGATCCGGCGTGGGATCGCGCCGAAGGGGGTGGCGGTCACGATCAGGAGGGAGGTGAAGGCGAGCAGGCCGTAGACGGCCACGGGCACCGCGGTGTGCAGGGCTGCCAGCGGCGACGCGGCCAGGAAGCCGAGCATTCCGCCCGCCTGGCGCAGTCCGTCGAAGCCGTCCGTGACTGTGGGCTGGCCGCCAATGACGTGAGCCAGGCCGCAGCCGGCAAAGGTCATGATGAGGAAACCGATGCCGATCCTGTTGTTGCCCCGTCCGTCCGAAGGCTGGCGGAACAGCCGGAAGGCGCAGACGAACAGCATCAGCGGCAGCAGCAGGGACATCCAGCCGAACGTGCCGTTGACGATCGCGAACACGGTGTCCGGAAACCACCCCTTGAAGCCCCACCAGGCGAAGGTGGCAACGAACACGCCCAGGGCGAGGTTGAAGAGTGCGGCGCCGTCACGGCGGTCCTCGGGCGCGAGGTCGCTGACGTCATGGCCGATCCGGCGGACACCGCCGCCGACGACGTGCCCGATTCCCAGCCACGCGCCTGCCGCCATACGCACGAGCCAGGGCTGCCGGGGTTCGACGGCGGCCATCTGACGCGTGCGTGCTGTGCCTGACGTTCCTCCGGCCCGGGTGGATTTGGACGCAGCGGAGCCGGAGCTCCTGCCCGCTGAGCTGCCTGATTTGCCGCTTGAGTTGCCTCTAGGCGCGGAGGAGGTACGTGTCGCCATACCCGCCACGGTACCCGAAGCCCAGCCAAAAACCGCGGATTTCCGGGGCGTTCCACGATGCATGTTGCGGACAGAGCGGCGGGTGTCGCGCGTTGTGGGGGCGGGCTCCAAGGGGTTTAAATGACGAGGCCCTCCCCCGCGGACTGCGGCCCGAAGGCACACTTTCCGGCGGGGAGGGCCCCGTCAACCATCCCGGGCGCTTTATGCTTCCAGCACCACCGGAATGATCATGGGCTTGCGGCGGAGCTTGCGGTTCACCCATGTGCCGACGACGCGGCGGACAACCTGCTGCAGCTGGTGCGTGGTGTGGTCCGTGTGGTTGAGAACGGCCTCTTCCAGCGCAGCGTTGATCTTCGGAATGATTTCGTCGAAGACGGAATCGTCTTCAGCCACGCCGCGGGCGTGGATTTCCGGTCCGGAGACCACCTTGCCGGTGGCGCGGTGGATCACGGTGATGATCGAGATGAAGCCTTCATCGCCGAGGGTCTGGCGGTCCTTCAGGTCAGCTTCGGTGACTTCACCGACGCTGGAGCCGTCAACGTAGACAAAGCCCACTTCGACCTGGCCCACGACGTCGGCCTGGTGGTCCCGGAGGTCGATCACGGTGCCGTTGTCCGCCAGCAGGATGCTCTCATCCGGCACGCCGGACTCGAGGGCGATTTTGCCGTTGGCAATCAGGTGCCGTGTCTCGCCGTGGACCGGCATGGCGTTCAGCGGTTCGAGGATGTTGTAGCAGTACAGCAGTTCCCCGGCCGCCGCGTGGCCGGACACGTGGACCTTTGCGTTGCCCTTGTGGATGACATCGGCGCCGAGCTTGAGCAGGCCGTTGATGATGCGGAAGACGGCGTTCTCGTTGCCGGGGATCAGGCTGGAGGCGAGAATGACGGTGTCGCCCTGGCCGACGACGACGCGGTGGTCGCCATTGGCCATGCGGGACAAGGCTGCCATCGGCTCGCCCTGGGAACCGGTGGACATCAGCACCACACGGTTGTCCGGGAGGTTGTCAATGTTTTTGATGTCGACAAGGATGCCCGGGGGTACGTCGAGGTAGCCGAGCTTCTCGGCGATGGCCATGTTGCGGACCATCGAGCGGCCCACGAAGGCAACCTTGCGGTTGTGGTTGGCCGCGGCGTCCAGGACCTGCTGAACGCGGTGCACGTGCGATGAGAAGGACGCGACGATCAGGCGCTTCGTGGCCTGGCCGAAGAGGCGGTCAAGGGTGGGACCGATTTCCTTCTCGGCGGTGGTGAAGCCCGGCACGTCGGCGTTGGTGGAGTCCGACATGAACAGGTCCACGCCTTCTTCGCCCAGCTTGGCGAAGTGGCGGAGGTCGGTGATGCGGCCGTCCAGGGGCAACTGGTCCATTTTGAAGTCGCCGGTGTGCAGCACGGTGCCGCCGGAAGTACGGAGGAACACGGCCAGGGCGTCAGGGATCGAGTGGTTGACGGCCACGAATTCGCATTCGAACGGGCCGAACTTCTGCACCTGTCCCTCGGTGACAATCTGGGTGATCGGCTTGATCCGGTGTTCCTGCAGCTTCGCCTCGATCAGGGCCAGCGTCAGCTGGGAACCAATCAGGGGAATGTCGGCGCGCAGGCGCAGCAGGTACGGAACGGCACCGATGTGGTCCTCGTGGCCGTGCGTCAGGACGACGGCGACGATGTCATTGAGGCGGTTCTCGATGTAGGAGAAATCAGGCAGGATCAGGTCGACGCCGGGCTGGGTCTCCTCCGGGAAGAGGACGCCGCAGTCAACGATGAGCAGCTTGCCGTCGATTTCGAAAACGGTCATGTTGCGGCCGATCTCCCCGAGGCCACCGAGCGGAACGATCCGCAGGGTGTCCTTGGGCAGTTTTGGCGGCGTAACAAGGCCGGGAAGGGCGGTTTGGGTCATAGTGCACTACTTTCCGGGCGAAAGCAGGAGAGGTCTTTGCCGATCAGGAAAAGACCATTCCTGCTTCCGCCAAATCCTCGCGGATGATTGCGATCTCAGCTTCGTCCGGCTCCACGAGGGGCAAACGGACAACCGAGTTGGGCAGGACTCCCTGCCATTTAAGAATCTGCTTGGCCGCAACGGCACCCTGCACGCGGGTCATCGTGGCCCGGACAACAGGTTCAAGTTCAAAATTGATCTTCCGGGCGGTGCCGAGGTCGTTCGCGTTGACGGCGTCGATGAGCTCGCGGAACCGGCGAGTGGCAACGTGCGTGGTGACGCCCACGAGCCCGACGGCGCCCAGCGCCATCCACTGCAGGGTCAGTCCGTCGTCCCCGGAGTAAAAAAGAAGGTCGGTGTTCGCCATGACGCGGGTGGCGGCGGCGAAATCGGCCTTGGCATCTTTGACCGCAACGATGTTCGGGTGCTCGGAGAGGCGGATCATCGTCTCCGGAGCAATCTGGATTGAGGAACGGCCGGGGATGTCGTAGAGCATCACGGGAACGTCGGTGGCGGAGGCGATCGTCTCAAAGTGGGCGCGGACACCGGCCTGGCTGGGCTTGTTGTAGTACGGCGTGACGAGCAGCAGTCCGTCGACGCCGACCTCGGCTGCCTGCTTGGAAAGGTGCACGGAGTGTGCGGTGTCGTTCGTTCCGGTGCCGGCGATGATCGCGGCGCGGCCGCCGACAGCTTCCTTGACCGCACGGAACATGCCCACGTTCTCCTCGTCGGTGAGGGTGGACGTTTCTCCCGTGGTTCCGGTGACGACGAGGCCGTCGCAGCCGTCGTCGACAAGCTTGACAGCCAGTTCTGCCGCCTGCTGGTAGTCCACTTTGCCGTCTTCGAAAAACGGCGTGACCATTGCGGTCAGGAGGGTACCGAAAGCAGGGATATTCGCGGAAGTGTCAGCCATAGGAAAAACGTTACCTTGTCCCCGGCTTGTTAGGACAATGGCGGCGGCGTGATCATCGTCAAATTCGCGCCGGAGGCCGTCACTTTTTTGGACTGCTGGACGGTTCCGGGCGGCCGGTGCCGCAGTAACGGCCCACAGCGTCCTGGCGGAGCGACTCCGCCCAGGCGGCCAGCCGCTGGGCGGCGCGGACGTAGTCAAAGAGTTCCGTGGGCGTGAGGGCTTCAAGGTCGCATTCGGAGAGCCTGCGCGCCAGTTCCGCGCCCGGAGGCTGGGCCGAGAGGGCCACACCCTCACTGCTCCACTGGATGTCCTCTGCGGGCTCTCCGGCCACAAGTTGCCTGAAGAGGAAATCGACCACGCCGGGGCTCATCGCCCGAAGGGGCCCCGAAGCAGCAGTTCCACGTTCTGGTGCATTATTCATGGAACGATGCTATTCGAACATATATTCGAATACAAGGGCTTCCAGCCGGATATGAGACCATCGGCTCATGACCTCCCGTGGCACTGCTTCACCATCGCGGACCGCCCCAGGCACCACTAAGACGACGAGACTCACCGGAATCGACGCGGCCCGGGGACTGGCGCTGCTCGGCATGATGGCCACGCACCTGCTTCCCACCTTCGAAGCCGACGCACAGTTGACGCCCACCTGGATCGGCCTGACCTTCTCGGGACGGGCGGCTGCACTTTTTGCCGTCCTGGCCGGGATCGGACTGGCCCTGTCCACCGGCAAGCAGCGTCCGCTGCAAGGCCAGGAACTGAGCGGCGCACGCCGGGGAATAGCGCTCCGCGCCCTGGTGATCGCCGTCGTCGGACTTTTCCTGGGCGGCCTGGAAGTGAACGTCGCGGTGATCCTGGTCCACTATGCCGTGTTGTTCCTGTGCGTCCTTCCGTTCATCGGGCTCGGCATCAAACCGCTCTGTGCGCTGGCTGCCGGCTGGGTGGTGGGTTCGCCGGTCCTGGCCTACCTGCTGCGGCCGTGGCTCCTGGCACCTTCCCCGGCGCTCAAGCTGGGCCACAACCCCAACTGGGACGACCTCGCCACGCCAGGGCGCCTGCTCGGGGATATCTTCCTGACCGGCTACTACCCCGTCCTGCAGTGGCTGAGCTACCTGCTGATCGGGCTGCTGATCGGGCGGCTGGCACTGGCGAAGGCAACCATCCAGGTGCTGCTGCTGGCCGGCGGAACCGTGGTGGCCGTGCTGGCCAAATGGCTGGGCGTGCTGGCGATGGATGCGTGGGGCGGCAAGGAAGCGCTGCAGGCCCGGCTGGCGGACCCCCGTTACCCACTGGACAGCCTCCTGCAGGTGAATCTTGCGGGGATCGATCAGTCCGGCTCGTGGTGGTGGCTTGCGAGCAGCGCGCCGCACTCGGGCACCACGCTGGACCTGCTCCATACATCCGCCGTGGCCGCCGCCGTGGTGGGTGCCTGCCTGCTGCTGGGGAGGCTGGGCGAATGGCTCGCCCTGGACCTGTTGCTGCCGCTGCGGGGTGCAGGTGCCATGACCCTCAGCCTGTACACGGCGCATGTTTGCCTGGTGGCCGCCATGTACCTGCAGCCGCTGCCGGCCGGGTGGACTGAGGAAGGCGTGTATGCGGCCCAGGCGCTGACCGCGGTGCTCATCGGAGGGTCGGTCGCGGTGCTCAGCTGGCGGGGGCCGCTGGAGTGGGTGGCCCACGCAGCCAGCGAGGTGGGCCGCTACCAGCGGTCGGGCGTCCGCTAGGCGGGGCTGCCGCCCCCGCGGAACAGCTTCACGGCATCACGCATGGAGGCCCGGGCGCGCTTGCGGTCTCCTGCGGCATCGTAGGCGCAGCTGAGCCGGAACCACGAGCGCCAGTCCTCCGGCGCTGATTCTGCTTCTGTCCGGTACTTTTCAAACTCGGCGTCCGCGGATTCCCGCACGATCCTTCCGGCGGGGGTGCGCTGCAGGTTGTCGACAGGCAGGCCGCCTTCCGCTTCGAGGACCTTGGCCATCTGCTCCGTCCGGGCACCAAACATCAGTTCGCGGACCAGCGCCCAGGCGCCGATCACGGGCAGGATCAGGTAGGCGGCGCCAATGGCCTTCGCCACAGGGTTGGGGTCGGTGATGAGCAGCACGGAGCGCTGGAAGGACACCACCAGGTAGAAGACCAGCAGGAGCGTTACCGCGCCGACCCAGATCTTGGTGCGGTTCTTCTTCAGGCCGGCGAGGACGTTGCCCATTGCCGTCAGACTCCGAGGTCCAGGTAGCCGTCCAGGCCCACGGTCAGCCCGGGGTGGCCGGCAACGTTCCGCACTCCCAGCAGCACGCCCGGCATGAAAGAGGCACGGTCGAAGGAGTCGTGGCGTAGGGTCAGCTGTTCCCCCGGGCCACCAAGGAGGACTTCCTGGTGGGCCACCAGGCCGCGGAGGCGCACGCTGTGGACGCGGATGCCGTCCACTTCGCAGCCACGGGCACCGGCAAGTTCGCTGGTGGTGGCGTCCGGGCTGGCGCCGATGCCGGCGGCGGCGCGTTCGGCTGCGATCAGCTGTGCAGTGCGGACCGCGGTGCCGGACGGTGCGTCAACCTTGTCCGGGTGGTGCAGCTCGATAACTTCCACCGATTCGAAGTATTTGGCGGCCTTGGCGGCAAAGGCCGACGCCAGCACGGAACCGAGCGCGAAGTTCGGGGCAATGAGCACGCCCACGCCGGCGCTCCGGCCTAGCAGTTCCTCAAGTTCGCCGAGCCTGCCGGCATCCCAGCCGGTGGTGCCGACGACGGCGTGCATGCCGTGTTCGACGGCGAAACGGACGTTCGCTTCGGTGCTTTCCGGAACCGTCAGGTCCACCACAACGCGGGCGCCGGCGGTGACCAGTTCATCCAGGGAATCACCGCGTCCAAGGGCCGCTACAAGCTTCATGTCGGGGGCCGCTTCCACGGCTTTCACGGCCTCGGCGCCCATGCGCCCGTTCGCGCCCAGGACGGCGACGGCAAGTTGTTCGGTCATGGACTTAACCCTACCGTCGGGCCGGCCGCCGGGTTGAACCGGGACGGGAGGTTACTAGGCTCCGGCCCCGGACTTCCTTACGCCCCGGCCCCGACCCATTCAACGGTCCCGTCGCTGAAGAACTGTTCCTTCCAGATGGGCACCTCCGCCTTGATCCGGTCAACAAGCTCCGAGCACACCTCGAACGCCTGGCCGCGGTGAGAGGCGGACACGGCGCACACCAGGGCGGGGTCGCCGATTTCCAGCATGCCCACCCGGTGCGCGGCCCAGATCCGCACTGTTTCGCCGCCGTCGCCCGCATGTTCGGCGACGAGCCGGGCGACGACGTCGGCCATCACCTGGTGGGCCGTGGGATGCGCACTGTAACTGAGCCGCTCAACCGGCTTGCCGCCGTCGTGGTTCCTGACTACGCCGCTGAAGCTGACGACGGCGCCCGCCGTGTCCGATTCCACAGCGGCGATGGCCTGCGCCACGGAGATGGGCTCCGCGCTCAGCACGGCATTCACTATCTCAAATCCGGTTTCAGTGCTCATGGCTGCCTTCCAATTGGTCGCAAAGGTGGCTGATCACCGGATCAAGCACGCTCAGGCCGTCCATAACGCCTTTGGGTGATCCGGGAAGGTTAACTATGAAGGTCCGTCCGGCCGCGCCGGCGTGTCCGCGGCTTAGCATTGCCATGGGCGTCTTCGCGAGGCCGGCCTGCCTGATGCCCTCCATGATCCCGGGAATCTCGCGGTCCAGCAGGGGGACCGTCATCTCCGGGGTCAGGTCATCGGGGCTCAGCCCGGTTCCGCCGCTGGTGATGATCACGGCGGGATGCTGCGTCAGCAGGGCGCGCAGCGCTGCGCCCACGGGTTCGCCATCGGGCACCACCATGGCCGGGAACGTTTCGAAGCCGTGCTCCGTCAGCCAGTCGGTGATCACCGGACCGGTTTCGTCGCGGTAGATGCCCGCTGCGGCCCGGTTGGAGGCAATGACGACGCCGGCCTTCCGGCCGGTGGCCTCTCCGTGGCGGTGCGGTTCGGGCTGCTGTCCAAAGCTGTTCATGCTGTCCAGTCCCCGCTCTTGCCGCCGCTTTTGGCCAGCACCCTGATGTCGGTCAACACGGCGTGCTTGTCCACTGCTTTGATCATGTCGTACACGCTCAGCGCCGCCACCGAGGCGGCGGTGAGCGCTTCCATTTCGACGCCCGTGACGCCGCGGGTCTTGACGGTCGCCAGCACCGCGACGGAGTCCCGGCCCAGTTCGAAGTCGACGGTGACTTTGGAGATGGGCAACGGGTGGCACAACGGGATGAGCTCGGGGGTCTTCTTTGCCGCCATGATTCCGGCCACGCGGGCAACGGCCAGGGCATCGCCCTTCGGCAGGTCCCCCGCGCCCAGGAGGGCGAGCACTTCCGCGGTGGTGCGGACCGTGGCGGTGGCTGTAGCCTCCCGCGTAGTTTCGGCCTTGCCGGAAACATCAACCATCTGGGCTGTCCCGTCCCGGCGCAGATGCGTCAGGCCGGCAGCAGTTTCTTCATTATTCACAGCGTCCATACTTCCACTTCTGCGCCCGCGGAGAGCGCAGATGTCCCCACCGGGACATGGATCAGGGCGTTGGAACTGGCCAGGGCGTGAACGAGATGCGAGCCCGCTCCCCCCTCCAGCCGGACCGTGCCGTCCGGAAGGAGCCTGCCGCGCCGGAGCTGGTGCTTGCCCTCGGGTGATTCCACCGGCTCCGCCAGCCTGGCCCGGATGGCCGGCCGCGGCGCCGGTGCCCCGAACAGCGAACTGAGCGCCGGCCGCAGGAACATCTCGAAGGAAACCAGGCAGCTGACCGGGTTACCCGGAAAACCAACAAACGGAACGCCGTCGAACCGCCCGATCCCCTGGGGACCGCCGGGCTGCATGGCCACATGCAGGAATTCAACGTCCTGCCCGGCTGCAGCCTGCCGGACCACTTCGTAGGCGCCCTTGCTGACGCCGCCCGTGGTGACGATCAGGTCTACGTGCGGGGCGTGCTCCCGCAACATCGCCGTAAGTTCATCGGGGTTGTCTGTCGAGATGGCTGCCCGAAGGACGTCCACCCCGGCCTGGCTCATGGCTGATTCGAGTAGCGTGCCGTTGGAGTCGTAGATCTTTCCGGGTTCCAGCGGGTTACCGGGCTCCACCACTTCGTCCCCCGTGGTGGCGAGCAGAACTTTCAGCCTTCGGTGCACCCTGACCTGGGTGATGCCCAGGGCCGCCAGGAGCCCCAGCTGGCCCGGGCCCAGGAAGGTTCCGCCGGCCAGTGCCAGCTCCCCCGAGCAGATATCGCTGCCTGCGTTGCGGACATAGGTGCCTGGCTGTGTTGCCGGCAGCCGGACGGTGGCTGCCGTTCCGGGGTCCGGGAAGGAATCGGGAACGGCCCTTTCAATAGGCACGACGGCGTCGGCTCCCGGGGGCATCATGGCTCCGGTCATGATCGGGGCTGCCGTGCCCGGTTCAAGCACGGCCGCGGTGGCCCCGGCCGGGATCGGCGCCGCCACCGCAAGGAGCGTCCCGCCGTCGGATATGTCGCTGCTGCGCACGGCAAAGCCGTCCATTTGGGAATTCGCGAACGGCGGCAGGTCCACGGGAGCGGGGATATCCCCGGCCAGCCCTCGTCCCAGGGCCGCCAGCAGCGGGAGCTGTTCGGTACGGCCGGGACCGTTGAGGCCCGCCAGCAGCTGCCGCACGGCGTCGCGGTGGTCCTCCACAGTGCGGGCGTGATGCCTGTCGTCGGTGCTGTGCATGCGTTCCTTACCTCGGTCCGGGCATTGCTGTCGGGCTCATTGCGGCGTTCCGCCTGCTGCGGTCTTCCTATGCGACGTGCGCCCCGCTACGGCGTCACGTCAACTCTAATGGTGTGGAATCCGGTGGCGCCGTCAGGCGCCACCCGGGCACGGTCTTCGATCTGCGGCGCACCGTTCAGGTCCGTGGCGCGGACCTGGATTTCGTACTGCCCGGGCGTCAATGCCAGCGGCAGTTGCCACTGGTACCAGGTGTCCCGGGAAATACCGGGAGCAAGTTCCGCGGCCTGCCAGTCTCCACGGTTGACGCGCAGTTCCACTTTGCCGATTCCGGTGTGCTGGGCCCACGCGACGCCGCCGAATGCCACCGTTCCGGCACGCACGGGACGCCCGGCGCGCGGCACGTCGATGCGCGACGACATCTTGATGGGTCCGCGCTCGCTCCAGCCGCGGGGCGTCCAGTATCCGGCGTCGTCCGCGAACCTGGTCACTTTCAGTTCTGTGAGCCACTTGGTGGCGGATACGTAGCCGTACAGGCCGGGGACGACTAGCCGCACCGGGAAGCCGTGCTCCAGTGGCAGCGGCTCGCCGTTCATCCCGATGGCAAGCAGGGCATCCCGGTCATCAGTGAGGACCTCCAGCGGCGTGCCGGCCGTCCAGCCGTCCGTGCTCCGGGACAACACCATGTCCGCTCCGCTCTGTGGCCCGGCCATCGCCAGCAGCTCCCGGACGGGCCAGCCCAGCCACAGCGCATTACCGATCAGGTCCCCGCCCACTTCGTTGGAGACGCAGGCGATGGTCACGTGGCGTTCAGTCATGGGTTTGGAAAGCAGGCTGGCGAAATCCAGCTCGATGTCCCGGTCCACCATGCCCGTGACCTTAAGGACCCAGGTTTCCGGATCGACGGCCGGCACCGTGAGCGCGGTATCGATCCGGTAGAAGTCCCGGTTGGGCGTTACCAGCGGACTGATGCCGCCAAGGTCCAGCTCAGCACCGGCCGGAAGCGGCGGAGCCAGCGAAGCAGCGGACGGCAGGGCCAGGCTGCTCCGGAACTCAGTGACGCCGGCAGCGGCTCCGCGCAGTGCTGCGGCAAGCATTCCCCCGGCGGCTGCGACGACGGCGCCCCCGCCCAATGCCTGCAGGAACCGGCGGCGGCCTGCCGCGGCGGCCGGCGGCCGCTCAGGTACTGGCCGCTCCGGGGCGGACCGCTCCGCCACCGTGCCAGTCGTCTTCCAGTCCCGGAGGCGCGACATGAGCCAGTGCAGCATCAGGATCGCGGTTCCGGCGGCCAGCAGCGGCAGCACCACAGCATTACCGGTCACCTGGGCCCGGCCCAGGACCGCCACCAGGCCCACCACGCCGAAAACTGCAATGACCGCAGCCCCGGCAAAGCGGCGCCGCCATTCCACGACACCGGCAAGCCCGGCCATGGCAGCTATAACCAGGCCCATGCCGATGAGCAGCGCCACTTTGTCAGCAGTTCCGAACACGGCGACGGCCCAGTCCTTGACGGCCGGCGGAACAGCATCGATCACCGCACCGCCGACCCCTGTCATGGGCGACAGCGCCGGGCTCACGAAGGCTGCGGCGAGTTCGCCGGCGACCACCCCCGCGGCCACCGACACAACGCCTGCGGCAGCGGCCTGGGGCGGCGCCGGCTGGGACTTGTTCACCCCTCCAGCATAGGTTCGCAGCTGTCATAGGCGTGATGGTTGGACCAAAGGTGGCGTAGCCTGAATTTATGAGTGTTCAGCTTGGTATGCCACAGCCCAGGGACGGTGCCGGTTCCGGTCCGGGAGTACCGCCGCGGCCGGCGGGCATGCCCGCGGGCCTGATGGACCGTTACGGACGCCGCGCCACGGACATGCGCCTCTCCCTGACCGACAAATGCAATCTGCGCTGCACCTACTGCATGCCCGCCGAGGGCCTTGAATGGCTGGCCAAGCAGGCCGTGATGTCCGCTGAGGAAATCGTCCGGATCGTGCGGATCGGCGTTGACATGCTGGGGGTGCGCGAACTGCGCCTCACCGGCGGGGAGCCCCTTGTCCGGGCCGACCTGCTCGACATCATCTCTGCCCTGCGCCGGGCCCACCCCGACCTGCCGATCTCCATGACCACGAACGCCGTCGGCCTGGACAAGAAGGCGGCCGGGCTCAAAGCCGCCGGGCTCTCCCGGATCAACGTCTCACTGGATTCCCTGCACGAGGAGACATTCACCAAGCTGACGCGCCGGCCGTTCCTGGACAAGGTCCTGGCCGGGGTGGACGCCGCCTGGGCCGCGGGCCTGGGCCCCGTGAAACTCAACGCCGTCCTGATGCGCGGAATCAACGACGCCGAGTCCCCGTCACTGCTCGCCTGGGCGCTGGACCGGGGGTACGAACTCCGCTTCATCGAACAGATGCCGCTCGACGCCGACCACGGGTGGACCCGCCGCAACATGATCACCGCGGCCGAAATCCGCGAACTCCTGTCCGTCGACTATGTGCTCAGCGCCGATCCGAGGGACCGTGACGGCGCCCCCGCCGAACGCTTCGAAGTCCGGTCCCGTGTACCCGGCACGGCCGGGGCCGCCGGCCCCGTGCTGGGAACGGTGGGGATCATCGCCTCCGTCACCGAGCCGTTCTGCTCCGATTGCCGCCGCACCCGCATCACGGCCGAGGGCAAGATCATGAGCTGCCTGTTCTCCCGCGAGGAATTTGATCTCCTGGGGCTGCTGCGTGAGGGCGCCACGGACCAGCAGCTCGCCGAGCGCTGGCAGGACGCCATGTGGATCAAGCCCAAGGCCCACGGCATGGACCACGTCGGTTTGGACGCTCCGGACTTCGTCCAGCCGGACCGCAGCATGAGCGCCATCGGAGGCTGAACCACCTGTGAACGTACGATATTTCGCTGCCGCGCGCGCTGCCGCCGGCGTCGACGAGGAGCGCTATGAGCTCCCCGCCGGCGCCACTGTCGACTCGCTCCTGGAGGCGATCCTCGCCGTCGAGCGCCCGGAGCCCCCGGCCGGAACTCCGCCGCTGGCACGCCTGCTGTCCCGGAGCAGCTTCCTGCTCAACGAAGTGGCGGTGCGGAACCGTGCAGCGGCGCTGAAGCCGGACGACGTCGTCGACGTGCTTCCGCCGTTTGCCGGCGGCTAGGCAGTCCCGGGGTTCCGAGTGCCGCCCGGCGGGGCCTCAGGTGTCCGTTCGCGCGCTCTCAGGTGCGGCGGCAGACGGAGGTCATGAACGGAGCGAAAGCGGTGGCGCCGGCAAGGCGGACCTCGGAGGTGTGCGTCAGCACGCCGTCGTCTACCCGGAAGGTGTGCCGGGACGTATCCCGGCCGTTGCGCCGTTCCACGGTTAGGACTCCGCAGTGCCAGCTGCACCGCGTGGGCGCTTCCCGCGGCAGTCCCACGCTGTCCACGTGATACCAGACGGTGTCCGGGTGGTCAGGGTCCATGGTGAACATCCCATGCCGCTCGAAACGGATCCCGTCATTTTCGGTGTGACGGTAGCTTTGCAGCACGGCATACCCGCCGGCGGCGGTGGTGAAGGTCAGTTCAGCAGCCGCCGTTCTGGCGGACCGGCGCGGCGTAGCCTCGATGCTGGTGGTTCCCGTCCAATGCCCGAGGAAAGCATGCAGCTCTTCCTGCGCAGTCCCCGGGTGCAGACGGTCCATTGCTCCTCCAGTGTGGCCCCGGCTTCATCATCACGCCGCTACGGTGGGATGTCCAGCTTTGGACAGCGTTGGAAAGTCCGGCTCAGAGGCCGAACGTTTCGTCTTCCTCGAAAGGACCCACGACCGTCACCGTCCGCGGCGCTGCCGCCAGCTCCTGTGCGAGCTCCCGCACCTGCTCCACGGTGACGTTCTTGATCTGCCGGAGGGTCTCCTCGATGTCCTGGTATTCGCCGGAGACCAGCTCGGCCCGGCCCAGCCTCGACATCCGCGATCCGGTGTCCTCGAGCGCCAGCACAATCCCGCCGCAGAGCTGGCCCACGGCCTTCTTGAGTTCCTCGCCGGAAATGCCGTGCTCAGCCAGCTTGTCCAGTTCTGCACCCAGCAGCTCAACGACCTGGCGGACCTTCGACGGTGTGCACCCCGCATACATGCCGAAGTAGCCTGCATCGGCATAGGACGAAGCAAAGGAGTACGTGGAGTACACCAGGCCGCGCTTTTCCCGGACCTCCTGGAACAGCCGCGAGGACATGCCGCCGCCCAGGACGGCATTGAGCACGCTCATGACGTAGCGGCGCCCGTCCGTAGCCACGATCGTGGGACAGCCCATGATGATGTTGGCCTGCTCCACCGGCCGTTTGACCACGTGCAGCCCGGCCGTGCCGGTGATGTCGGCCCGCTCGGTGGAACGCCGCTCCACGGGAGCCGTACCGGGTTCCAGCGCCCAGCCCGCCTGGTGGAGCGCGTCCACCACAAGTCCGCAGACGACGTCGTGGTCAAGCCCGCCGGCGGCGGTGATGACCAGCTCGTCCGGACGGTAGTACCGGCGGTAGTGGTCCCAGACGGAATCGCGGGCCACCGCCCGGATGGCCTCGGGGGTTCCGCCGATGGGGCGTCCCAACGGGTGCGTTCCCAGCACCGCCGCGACGAAGTGCTCATGGGCGACGTCCGTGGGATCATCGCTGTCCATCGCGATTTCCTCCAGGATGACGTCCCGTTCCTGCTCCATCTCCTGGGGGTCCAGAACGGCGCCGGTAATCATGTCCGCGATGACATCGATGGCCATCGGGAGGTCGGTATCCAGGACGCGGGCAAAGTAGCAGGTGCTTTCCTTGGCCGTGGCCGCATTGGATTCTCCGCCAACCTCATCGAAGGCGGACGCAATTTCCAGCGCGGTGCGCCGTCTGGTCCCCTTGAACAGCAGATGTTCCAGGAAATGCGTGGATCCGTGCTGTCCGTGGGCTTCGTCCCGGGACCCTACCCCCACCCAGAACCCGATGGTCGCGGAACGCTGGCCCGGCATGGCCTCCGTCAGTACACGCACGCCGCCAGGGAGCACGGACCGGCGGACAACGGACCCGCCGTCGGCTCCGTGGATCAGGGTGTCTCCGGGATGGTTCTGCACTAGCGGCAGGGGAACGACAGTCATCAAGGCCTTTCACGAATACGGTGCCAAATCTGCCTGCAATCGTACCAGCGGACCATTCCCACGCGGCTCCGGGAACCGTCGTTCAATCGCTCGGCTTAAATGCGGCGGGGCCGGTGGATGATCCACCGGCCCCGCCGTCCTGCTGGTACTACGACAGGCTCTGCAGACTACTCTGCAGCAGCCTCGACGGACTCAGCGCTTTCAGCGCCTTCTTCCTCGGCGATAACCGGGGACAGGGACAGCTTTCCGCGGTCGTCGATCTTGGTGATCTCGACCTGGATCTTCTGGCCCACGGAGACGACGTCCTCGACGTTGTCAACGCGCTTGCCGCCGGCGATCTTGCGCAGCTCGGAGATGTGCAGCAGGCCATCCTTGCCCGGGGTCAGGGAAATGAAGGCACCGAAGGTGGTGGTCTTGACGACCGTACCCAGGTAGCGCTCGCCGATTTCCGGAACCTGCGGGTTGGCGATGGCGTTGATGGCGGAGCGTGCTGCGTCGGCAGACGGACCGTTGGTGGCGCCAATGTAGACCGTGCCGTCGTCCTCGATGGAGATGTCGGCGCCGGTGTCTTCCTGGATCTGGTTGATCATCTTGCCCTTGGGCCCAATGACCTCGCCGATCTTGTCAACCGGGATCTTGACCGCGATGACGCGCGGCGCGAACTCCGAGAGCTCATCCGGGGTGTCGATCGCGGAGTTGATGACATCCAGGATGTGCAGGCGGGCTTCGCGGGCCTGCTTCAGTGCTGCTGCCAGCACGGACGCGGGGATGCCGTCGAGCTTGGTGTCCAGCTGGATGGCCGTGACGAACTCGGACGTACCGGCAACCTTGAAGTCCATGTCGCCGAAAGCGTCTTCGGCGCCGAGGATATCGGTCAGCGCTGCGTAGCGGGTCTGACCGTCAACCTGGTCGGAAACCAGGCCCATGGCGATACCGGCAACAGCTGCCTTCAGCGGCACACCAGCGTTGAGCATGGAGAGCGTGGAGGCGCAGACGGAACCCATCGACGTCGAACCGTTGGAGCTGAGAGCCTCAGACACCTGGCGGATGGCGTACGGGAATTCCTCGCGGGACGGCAGCACCGGCACGAGCGCGCGCTCTGCCAGGGCACCGTGGCCGATTTCGCGGCGCTTGGGCGAGCCCACACGACCGGTCTCACCGGTGGAGTACGGCGGGAAGTTGTAGTTGTGCATGTAGCGCTTGCGCGTCACGGGAGACAGCGAGTCGATCTGCTGTTCCATCTTCAGCATGTTCAGCGTGGTGACACCCATGATCTGGGTCTCGCCGCGCTCGAAGATGGCCGAACCGTGGACGCGGGGCAGGACCTCAACCTCGGCGGTGAGCTGGCGGATGTCCGTCAGGCCACGGCCGTCGATGCGGATCTGGTCCTTGAGGATACGCTGGCGCACAACGTGCTTGGTGACCGAGCGGAACGCTGCGGACAGCTCCTTCTCGCGGCCTTCGAACTGACCGGCCAGGGAAGAGATGACCTCGTCCTTCAGGGCGTCCGAAGCGGTGTCGCGCTCCTGCTTGTCAGCGATCTGGAAGACAGCGGCAAGCTTCTCGGCTCCGGCAGCCTCAACGGCGGCGTAAACGTCGTCCTCGTAGTCGAGGAAGACCGGGAACTCGACGGTCGGCTTTGCGGCACGGGCGGCGAGGTCGGCCTGCGCATCGCACAGCGCCTTGATGAACGGCTTGGCAGCCTCAAGGCCTTCGGAAACAACCTCTTCGGTGGGAGCCGTGGCGCCCTGTTCCTTGATCAGGTTCCAGGAGTTGTCCGTCGCTTCGGCTTCGACCATCATGATGGCGACGTCGTCACCGGCGATGCGGCCGGCAACAACCATGTTGAACACGGAGTTCTCAAGCTGGGAGTGCTTCGGGAACGCAACCCACTGCGAGCCGTTCTCGTCGGCAACGAGGGCAACGCGGACGCCGCCGATCGGGCCGGAGAAGGGCAGGCCGGAGAGCTGGGTGGACATCGAGGAGGCGTTGATGGCCACGACGTCGTAGAGCTCGTCCGGGTTGATCGCCAGCACGGTGACGACGATCTGGACCTCGTTGCGCAGGCCCTTGATGAAGGCCGGACGCAGCGGGCGGTCCATGAGGCGGCACGCCAGGATGGCTTCGGTGGACGGGCGGCCTTCGCGGCGGAAGAACGAGCCCGGGATGCGGCCGGCGGCGTACATACGCTCTTCGACGTCAACGGTCAGCGGGAAGAAGTCGAAGCCTTCACGCGGGTGCTTGCCGGCGGTGGTTGCGGACAGCAGCGCGGTGTCTTCGTCGATGTACACCATGGCTGCGCCGGCTGCCTGCTTGGCAAGGCGGCCGGTTTCGAAGCGGATTACACGCTTGCCGAAGCGGCCATTGTCAATGACGGCTTCTGAGAACTGGATTTCGGGACCCTCCAAGAGAGTCACCTCCGTTTCTTGGTTAACGGAAGTCCAGCCGCATCAACCCAGTCCAGCATCTGTCTACTGGCCTGCACTGCACCCGGTCATCGATCGAGACCCACGGGCCGGGCTTCACTCTTCGAAGCCGTTCCCGGGAATCACTACCGAGGACCGCGAATGCGTGATGCGGTTGATCCTCCTGTTTAGTTTTGTTTGAAGAAGGCGGCCCTTTCCGACACGGAAGGGGCCGCCCCTTAGAGCTGACTAGCGGCGCAGGCCGAGGCGCTCGATGAGCGCACGGTAGCGTGCAATGTCAGTGTTCTTGAGGTAGGTGAGCATACGCTTGCGACGACCAACCATGGCCAGCAGACCGCGCTGGGTGTGGAAGTCGTGCTTGTGCTCCTTCATGTGCTCAGTGAGATCCTTGATCCGCTGAGTCAGGACTGCAACCTGGACCTCCGGCGAACCGGTGTCGCCTTCGGACGTTGCGAAATCCTTGATGATGGACTGCTTTACAGCGGCGTCAAGTGCCACAATAACTCCTAGAGATGTGCCGTGAGGCCCGAATCAGTAACTCACTGCCGGGTGTGCCTGTGCCGGACATCCCCGCAAATTCGGGGATTCCTGCACATAACAAGGACCAGCCGCCACGGACTGCAGCCGGATCCAACGTTTAGTTTACCGGCCCGGCCGCAATCTTGTCGAAACACGCCGTACCCCTACGGGCGCGGCAGCAGATCCCGGATGGCGGCAACACCGCGGTAGACCTCCAGGAACGACGTACTCAGCGGCGACAGCCCGATCCGGATCCCGTGCGGCGCCCGGAAGTCCGGGATGACGTCCTGTGCCCAGAGCTCGGCGGTCATCTCCCGGAAGCCGGGGTGGTCCACGGTGATGTGGCTCCCCCGCTGCTCCGGGTCCCGCGGGGTGGACAGTTCGACGCCGGCCGGTGCCAGCCAGGCGTCGTGGAGTTCTAGCGCGAAAGCCGTGAGCTTCCGGGATTTTTCGCGGAGTGCGGCCATCCCGGCTTCTTCGATCAGGTCCAACGTGCCCTGCATGGCGATCATCCCGAAGATGGCCGGCGTTCCGCTGAGGAAGCTGCGGATGCCGGGGGCCGGCTCATACCCTGCCGCCATCTCGAAAGCGTCCTTGCGGCCCATCCATCCCCAGATCGGCTGGCTCAGCCCGGGCAGGTGCCGGGCATTGACATACGCGAAGGCCGGTGAACCCGGTCCGCCGTTGAGGTACTTATAAGTGCAGCCTGCGGCGAAGTCGACGCTGGCGGCGTCCAGGTTGATCTCCACCGACCCGGCGGAGTGGCAGAGGTCCCACACCACCAGTGCGCCGGCGTCGTGCACTGCCGCAGTGATCGCCGGCAGGTCGGCGAGGTAGCCGGAGCGGTAGGCGATCTGGCTGAGAACCACGACGGCGGTGGCCGGCCCGGCAGCCCGCCGCACCTGTTCAACGGTCACCCCGGCGGCGGGATCGGCTTCGATCCATCGCAGCGACAGCCCTTCTTCCCGGGCGATGCCCTCCAGAAGGTAGCGGTCCGTGGGGAAGTTGTCTGTGTCCAGGACGATTTCGGTTCTGGCCGGATCCTTGACCGCCGCGAGGGCCGCACGGATCAGCTTGTAAAGGACAACGGTGGTGGAGTCGGCGATGATGGTCTGCCCGGGAGCAGCTCCCAGCACCGCCCGGCCCAGCTGGTCGCCGATGGCCTCCGGCAGCCGGAGCCATTCCTCGTCCCAGCCGCGGATCAGCCGGCCGCCCCAGCTGTGCTGGATAAAGCTGTTGATGTCCTTGGCGGTCCGCTTCAGCGGGCGGCCCAGCGAGTTCCCGTCCAGATAGGAAAGGTCGGTGTCCGTTCCGACGAAATGGTCTCGGTAGCCCGCCAGCGGGTCCGCGGCGTCGAGCTCGACGGCGCGCTGCCGCAGGGCCTCTTGAGTCTGGTGAACCGTGCTCACTGGCCGATCTCCGTCCTGACAGCGAAAAGCTCGGGGAAGAAGGTCAGTTCCAGGGCCTTCTGCAGGAACGCGGCCCCGCTGGACCCGCCGGTCCCGGACTTCATGCCGATGGTCCGTTGCACCGTCCGCAGGTGCCGGAACCTCCACAGCTGGAAGTTGTCCTCCAGGTCCACGAGTTCTTCGCAGGCCTCGTAGGCGCCCCAGTTGCTTGCCGCATTCTCGTAGATGTGCTTGAACACCGGCACCAGTTCCGGGCAGAACTGGTGAGCCTTGGTGACGTCGCGTTCCAGCAGGGATGCCGGGATATCGAAGCCCTGCCGGTGGAGGTAGGCCAGGAATTCGTCGTAGATGCTCGGCGCTTCCAGTACGCGGCTCAGTTGCTCATACGCTTCCGGGTCTGACTCGAATACCGGCAGCATCTTGCGGTTTTTGTTGCCGAGGACGAACTCCACGGCACGGTACTGGCTGGACTGGAACCCCGACGAGTTGCCCAGGAAGCCGCGGAACTGTGAATACTCGGTGGGTGTCAGCGTGGCCAGCACGGACCACTGCTCGGTCAAGGTCTTCTGGATGTGTTTGACCCGCGCAATCGCTTTCAGCGCGGAGCCAAGGTCGTCGCTGCGGAGCCAGGCCGCGGCACTGCGCAGCTCGTGAAGGACCAGCTTCAGCCACAGCTCAGTGGTCTGGTGCTGGATGATGAAGAGCAGTTCGTCGTGGTGTTCAGGATCGCTGACCGGTTGCTGCGCGCTGAGCAGCGTGGGCAGTTGCAGGTACGACGCATAGCTCATCCGTGAACTGAAATCCCGGACAATGTCCTTTTCCAGTTTCCTTGTGTTTTTCTCTACGGACACAGCGGTGCCTTCCTTGCCAGTGACTGGGGTCAGCGCCGGAACAGGATGTCGTGGGCCTGGACGACGTCCAGGCGCATCTGATCGACGAGCGCCTCCGGCCCACGGTACGCCACCATGCCCCGCAGGCGCGCCACGAACTCCACAACTACTGTCTGGTCGTACAGATCGAAGTTTTCAACGGGCTCTTCCGGCCGGTCGATGACGTGTGCTTCAACCTGCCTGCTGACGCCGTCAAACGTGGGATTGGAACCCACGGAGATGGCCGCCGGCCATCTGGTGCCGGCCTGGTCAACGAGCCAGCCGGCGTAGATGCCGTCGGCCGGAATGTAGCCGCTGGCGTCCGACGCCAGATTGGCGGTGGGGAAACCGAGCGCACGGCCGCGGGCAGCGCCGTGGACCACCGCGCCGCGCATCCGGTGGGGACGGCCCAGGACGGCTGCTGCCGTGGAGACGTCGCCGTCCCGCAAGGCCTCACGAACCCAGGTGGACGAACAACGGCGGTCCGTGCCGCCGTCGTCGTGAATGGGAAAACCTTCAGAACCGAACTCACTGATGACCTGGACGGTGAACCCGAACTTCTCGCCCAGTTCCTGCATGGTGGACAAGTCACCGGAGTTGCCGCGGCCGAAGCGGGCGTCGTGGCCGATCACCACGTGGCTGACTTTGAGGCTGTCGACGAGGACGCTGGCAACGAACTCTTCCGGCGTGAGGCTTGCCAGTTCCAGGGAGTACTTCATCACCAGGACGGCATCCAGGCCCAGCTCACCCAGGGCGACGAGCTTGTCTTCGAGGCCCATGATGAGTTCGGGCGCGGATTCGGGCCGGTGCACCTGGGCGGGGTGGGGGTCAAAGGTGATCGCGACGGCGCGGGCACGGTTCAGTCGGGCGGTGCGGATGAGCTGTGAGAGCACCTGCTGATGCCCCCGATGCACGCCGTCGAAATTGCCGAACGTGACGACGGTAGGGCCGAAGTCCGCTGGGACCTCGGACGGATCGTTCCAGATGTGGACCATCAACCTCGCCTTTTACTGCCTGCCATTGACTCGTCCGGAATGCCGCGCCGGGCCCCGGAACTCTCTAAGATTACCTGCAATTGCCCGGGCCGCCCGACGTCGCGGCCGGTCCCCCGCGTCCGGCCTTCCACCGCCCTGCGTCCCGGACTAGGATGCAAGGGCAGCATCCGGCGACGCAGCTGCGCGCCGCAGCCAACCACACCCGCTGCCGCGCAGCGGGCTGAAGGAGAGTGCTATGACTGACATCCGCGAGATCCTTGAACAGATTCCCGTTGACCAGATTGCCGGGCTGCTCGGCACGGACAGGGCATCCGCCCAGGCTGCCGTCGAGGCTGCGGTGCCCACCCTCCTCGCCGGCATGCAGAGCAACGCACAGGCGCCGGATGGCGCCGCCTCCCTTGAGTCAGCACTTGCCCAGCACCAGGACGGCCTCATCGACGGCGGCGTGGATGCTTCGCAGGTAGACACCGCCGACGGCGAAAAGATCGTCAGCCATGTTTTCGGCGGACAACAGGACCAGGTGGCCAGCCAGCTCGCGGGGACTGCCAACCTCGGCGGAGTGGGCGGCGACCTCGTCCGGAAGCTCCTGCCCATACTGGCGCCCATCGTGATGTCCTACCTCGCCAACAAGGTTCTTGGCGGCCGGAACGCGCCGGCAGGCGGCGGGGTAGGCGGCGATGCTGCAGGCACCCCGGCCGGACCGGGTGGAATCGACCTCGGCAGCATCCTGGGCGGCATTCTTGGCGGCGGGTCGCAGGGAGGCGGGTCGCAAGGCGGGCTCGGGGACATCCTCGGGGGCATCCTGGGCGGGGGTGCGCAAGGTGGCCAGCAGTCCCGCGGCGCAGTAGTACCGGAGTCTGTGAATAAATCGGCGCCGCAAACCCCGACCGGGCCGCTGGGCCAGCCGAGGCCGCAGGCCGGCGCGCCCGTTCCGGGCGAAGTGATCGACGTCGATCTCCCGGGCGAGCGGGCCGGGAACCGGACCGACGATCGTCCTGAGGATAAAAAGGACGACGGCGGCGGGCTCGGCGGGCTGCTGGGCGGGCTCTTCGGAAAGAAATAGCCGCCTGACCGTCAGCCGCGCCCAGGACGTGGCGTGGCGGCGGCAACCTGGGCCAGCCAGCTGTCCAGGTCCCTCGGCCTGCGAAACACCAACACCGGCGGCATGTCCGGATCGGCCTGCCATTCCCGGAAGACGCGCCTCTTCCTGGCGAATGAATTGAAGTGCCAGTAGAAGATCGAGTCGCCCGCGAAGAGCCTCGCCAGCGTTTCCACGTTTCCATTGCAGACGGGCTGCCTGGTGATGACTCGTCGGACCGAGCGGCGGATCAGCCTGGCAAGCGACAGCCACCGCGGATAGTCCAAGGCGACAACCAGCTCGGCCCGGGGTACAACAATGTCTCGCCAGGCCCCGTAGGCGCTGTCCAACACCCAGCGGTCGCGGGACGCGACATCAGCCGCGAGCTGCCGCTGGTGTTCGACGCTGCGTTGCTGCCAGCCGGGAAGCCAGCCAATGTCGTCATCTGCTGAAAACTCCGGGAGCCCTGACGCGTGGGCGTAAGCGCGGGCCGCCGACGACTTACCGCTGCCCGTCACACCGTAGAAGAGGACGCGGCCTGGAGTTGCCGGAATGGATGTCACGGGTTGCTCCCCCTGTTTTGCTCGGACTCTGGCGTCCGCTGAACCCTGGCGCACGGCGATTTGCCACGATAGCACCCCGCTGAATCAGCCGTCGTCGGAAAATGCCCTGACCTGCTGCGGCAACCATCCGCCATGGAACACTGGTCCGATGCCAGAGTTCAGCATTCACGACAGCAGCGAGCTTTCCGACGCGGAAGTCATTGACTTGTACGAATCAGTGGGTTGGACCAGCTACACGGCTGAACCCGCCGTGCTCCTCCGAGCGATCCGCGGATCTGCGTTCGTAGTGGCTTGCCGAAACGATGCCGGGACGCTCGTGGGTCTGGCGCGCGCAATCTCTGACGACGCCACCATCTGCTACATACAGGACATCCTGGTCAATCCAGCGTTTCAGGCTTCCGGCGCCGGCCGTGCCATGCTGAAAGCCATCCAGTCCAGATACGGGCACGTCAGGCAGACGGTGCTCATCACGGACAACGAAGCCGGACAACGCGCGTTCTACGAGGCCCTGGGATTCACCGAAGGCTCGGATTTCAGACCGGAACCGTTGAGGATGTTCGCCGTGTTCCGGTAGTCCGAGGGTGCCGGCCCGGCCGGGATCCCTTGCTGGTGTCATGGGATCCCGAGGGCATGTGGTTTGAACCGCTGGCGTCTCATTCGAGCCGGAAGTAGTTGTTTCTTCGCGGAACCTGTCTCGGGTCGATGTGGGGTGGCGGGATGAACCAGGGGATCCCGGTTTTGACCTGGATGTGCCACTGTTCTTTGTGGATCAGGTGGTGGTGATGGCTGCAGAGCAGGGTGCCGTTGTCGGTGCTGGTGGCTCCGCCGTGTGACCAGTAGGTGATGTGGTGGGCTTCGCACCAGGGGGCCGGGATGGTGCAGCTTGGGAAGGCGCAGCCCTGGTCGCGGGCGGTGATGGCTTTGCGGATGTGCGGCGGGAAGATCCGGGTGGTGCGGCCGATGTCCAGGATGCGGCCCTGGCTGCCGAGGAGGACGGGGATGATGTCCGCATCGCAGGCGATCTTCCGGACGGTGGCGGCGGTGACGGGTCCCGTGAACGTGAAGGAGCCCGTGCCCGGGATGCCTTGTTCGAGTTTGTCGAGCAGGTCGCGGTAGTCGATGGTGACCATGACCTGTGGCCGCAGCCCGCCGGCAGCGGGCAGGTCTCCGGTGCTGAGTCCTGCTTTGGAGGCGCCGACGAGGCCGTCGAGGAGCCGCTGCGGCCTGGTCCGCGGGTCCAGGGCATCGGCTGAAGTGGTGTCCGTGTCGCCAGGGCGGGTGCGGGGGTTAGTGGCGGTGTTCATCGCGGTCAGGAGGGGCTCGTACTGGTCCGGGGTGGCGAAGATTTCCACGTGGTGCAGTCCCCGCCGAGGTTTCCGGATGAACGCGCCTTGGCGGTGCCGGAGTTCTTCCTCGGACGGTTCGGAGCCGTCCTGGTCGAGCCCGTCGACCCAGCGCCGGGCGATACGGGAGAGGAAATCGGTGTCGTGTTCCGCCGCTGCGCTGGTGAGGTTGTGTTCCATCCGGGCCACGGCGTCTTCGGGGGCATGATGGCGGACCCGGTCCAGGGCCAGGGTGATGATGCTCGCGGCGCGGGACGCAACGGTCCCCGCGGCCACGGCGGCGGCGAGTTCGGGCCGTTCCGGCGGCTCGGTGTGCCCGGTGATCCCGGTCGTTGGCAGCACCGCTTCGGCCAGCGCAAGCCGGCGGCGGGCTTCGCCGGCACCGATCCTCAGCCTCATACGCAGGAACTCGGTAGTGTTCCGGCACCCGTCGTCACCCGGATCCGGGGCTGTGGACTTCTGGCTGCCCCACCCCGTGGTCCAATCAACCCCGGAACCGGAGCCAGAGCCAGCCCGTGCCGCAGAAACAGCCTCCCGCCGGGTCCGCTCCACAGCCCCGGCTGCGACCACTTGCAGGTATTCCATGGACCGGGCGATTTCCTCAACGTTCGCAGCGAAGTCAGCCGCCTCCCGGAAGCTCATCACCGCAGAGCCGGCAACCGCCGTCGAACTCAAAGCCGCCATCAGCCCAAGGACCCGGGCGAGATCACCGGGCTCACCGCCGTCGGACGCTATCGCCTGAGAAGGCTGCGGTCCGGCGGGGACGCTGCGCAGGCCAGGACCGGAAGCGGGCCGAACAGCAGAAGCGGCGGCGGGCAATTTGGCCCACCGCAACGCCCCTCCTGCGTCAGCGAGTTCCCCCAAGACCTCCATGGGATAACTCTGCCTCGAGGGTCTGACAGTTTAGGTCCGCCGACTTAGATCCCGCGACGCGCAGGCCGCCGCTTGTAAAGCCAGACGAGGCCAAGAATGGGCAGCAACAGCGGGATGAATGCGTAGCCGCGGCCGAAGAGGGACCAGACAGTTTCATGCGGGAAGCTGACGGAGTCGAAGATGCTGAGGGCCCCCACCACCAGCACACCTACGAGTTCCACCAGCACGGCAGCCACTGACACCTTGAACCAGGTCCTGCCGGCCTTCGCCAGCGAGACCGTGGCGACCACGTAAACGAGTGCCGCGAACGCCGAAAGCAGGTACGCAAGCGGAGCCTCGGAGAACTTGGTGAGAATCTGGTATCCCGCCCGTGCGGTGGCGGAGATGGCGAACACTGCATAAACCGCGATCAGCAGCCGCCCGGGGCCGGTGTTCCGGGTGTCCTTGGACGGGGCCTTCGGAGCCGCGCCGGCCTTGTTGACGGGGGTTTGCGGAGTCACGTCTGCTTCTTCCACTCAGTACCAGATCTGGTTCATGCGGGCGGCCATCACCAGGGCGGTAACGCCCACGGCAGCCAGGACAAAGTTGCTCCACCGGGTGCGCTCCAGGATGGACCAGTACACGGCGCCAATGGGCAGGATCAGGGCAGTGGCCAGGTAGCCCCAGAACTCCCACGCTTCGCCGGCGATCTGCTCTCCCGACGCCACGCGGACGATGGAGCCCACCAGGTACACCAGGAGTGCCAGTTCGACGGCGGCGACTGACAGGAGGGTGGCATCGTTCGGGGCTTTCTTCAGGATCCCCGCTACGGTGCAGATGATCGTGGAAAGCAGCCCGACCGCCAGAATGATGTAAAAGTACGCGTCCAAACTACGTGGCCTGCTGTTCGTTACCGGGCGCGAAAACCAGCACCGGCTTCGCATAGCCGCCGGCGTCGGCCAGCAGTGCCACCAGCGAGCCGTCCGGCGCAAAAGCTGCGGCGGGCTTGTCTGCGGTGGCGGCGGCCGGCGTTCCTGCCCCTGCACCTGCGGCGATGCGGCGCCCGAAGGAAATTTCAGTGGCCTCCTCCGCGCTGAGCTCGCGGTTGGGCATGAGCGCCCGCGCCGCCTGCGACATCTCCAGCACTTCGAGTTCCCCGGCCAACTGCTCCAGCGTCCGGGCCTGGTCCAGCGTGTACGGGCCGACCTGGGTCCGCCGAAGCGCCGTCAGGTGGCCTCCCGTGCCCAGCGCTTCGCCCAGGTCCCGCGCCAGGGCACGGATATACGTTCCGGACGAGCATTCCACGGTGACATCCACGTCAAGGACGTCACCGTCACCCGCGGGCCGGACTGCATGGACGTCGAAGCGGTGGATGGTGACCGGCCGCGCAGCCAGTTTCACGTCTTCGCCGGACCGGACCCGGGCATAGGCGCGTTCGCCGTTGACCTTGATGGCGCTGACGCTGCTGGGGACCTGCTGGATCTCGCCGGTGAGTGCCGCGACGCCGGCCCGGATGGCTTCCTCGGTGATGGCAGCGGCAGACTGGCTGCTGATTACCTCACCTTCGGCGTCGTCCGTCACGGTGGATTCGCCGAGGCGGATGGTGGCCGTGTACGTCTTGGAGGTTCCGACGATGTAGGTCAGCAGGCGGGTGGCCTTATTGATACCGAGAACCAGCACGCCCGTCGCCATGGGATCCAGCGTGCCGGCATGCCCCACTTTCCGGGTACCGGCCAGCCGCCGCATCCGTCCAACCACATCGTGGCTGGTCCATCCCTGCGGCTTGTCCACTATTACCAGTCCAGAAAGCACGCCTCCCAGTATATCCGCGCCCGCGCCTCTCCCTTTTCGCCCGACGGCGGGCGGCAGGGTCCCGCGGCCAGCACGACGGCGGCAGTTAGGATGGCAGACATGCCCGAGCTTGCCGCCCATGTCAGCGACTTCCCCGCCAACCAGATCCGCGAGATCACCGAAGCCGCATGGGGCACCCCCGGCGCCATTGTGCTGAGCATCGGGGAACCAGGCTTCGCGCTCCCCCGCCATGTCCTCGAGGCGGGCATGGCCTGCCTGGACCGCGACGAGACCAACTACACACCGAATGCCGGAATCCCGGCCCTCCGCGAAGCCTTCGCGGCCAGGTTCCGTGAGCACAACGGCGTTGAGGTCGGAACAGAGCGGGTCTACGTGGTGGACGGCGCCCAGCAGGGCCTCCACTTCGCCATGAGCCTGTTGCTCTCCCCCGGTGACGAGATCCTGATCCCGAACCCCGGCTACCCCACGTTTGCCATGACCAGCCGGCTCCTGCACGCAGTGCCCGTTCGGTACCCGCTCTACCCTGAGCACGACTTCCAGCCGAGGATCGAGGACCTTGAGTCCCTCATCACGCCGCAGACCAAGGTGCTGGTCCTGAATTCGCCCTCCAATCCCCTGGGCGCAGTCCTGGGCGGCGAACTGACCCGCAGCCTCGTTGACCTGGCCCGCCGCCACGACCTCTGGATCATCTCCGACGAATGCTACGAGGCCTTCACCTACGACGTACCCCACGTCAGCCCTGCCCGCTTTGACAGCGACGTCCCCGGCGAGGCCAGGGTCTTCACGTCCCTGACGTTGTCCAAGACCTATGGACTGACGGGACTCCGGATCGGGGCACTGATCTGCCCGCCCGGGCTGGAGCGGAAAATGAACAACGTCATGGAGTCGATCGTCTCCTGCGTCGCCTCGCCTTCCCAGTACGCCGCGATCGCCGCGCTCACGGGGCCGCAGGACTACGTCAGCCAGGCCCATGCCCACTACCGGGCCAACCGGGACGCGGCCTCGGCCGTGCTTGAGTCCAAAGGCATTCCGTTCCTCTCGGCGCAGGGGGCCTTCTACCTGTGGGCGGACGTTTCCCACGTGAGCGGTGGCGATGTGCGGTCCTGGGTCCGGAAATTCCTGGCCGATTCCGGGGTTTCCTTCGCCCCGGGCACGGCCTTCGGTTCCATCGGTGAAGGCTGGATCCGGATCGCTCTGTGCGGCGCCCGGACCGAACTCGTGGAAGGCCTGGGCCGCCTGCCCTCCCGGCACTGACGCATTACGTTCTGCCCGGCGCAGCATGCACGGATCAAGTGGGGCACTGAGTCCCTAGTGCAGAACCCGGCAGCGCCTTAACCTGTCCACAGGGGCGGCACCGGAGAGGAATATCATGTGGTGGCAGGACCTGCTGTGGGGCTTCTGGAACGGTTTGACGGCGTGGATCGTGCTCATCGCGCACGTGTTCGGAGCTTGGGCGGAATTCCCGTTCTACAACACCGCCAGGGCAGGCAACTGGTATGACTTCGGTTTCCTGCTGGGGATGGGATCGCCGCTGCTCGGCGGGCTGGGTGCCCGCGGCGGCCGCCGTTCGCGAACGTAGCGCCCCGGACAGGGCGAACCTGCCCCGCAGAGCAGGGCCGCGATCAGTCGACAGCCGACATATCGCCGACGCCGGGCGTGCCCTCGGCGAGGGCATAGCGCTGCAACACCGCACCCTTCGGTGAGGCGACCACCGGCTCGATGAGCCTGAGGTTCGTCGGGACCACGCCGCGGGCGAAGACCTTCTTTCCACTGCCGAGGAGGATCGGATACACCCAGAGCGTGAGCCGATCGAAGAGCCGCTCGGCGAACAGGGTCTGCACGAAGTCGAGGCTGCCGATCACGTGGATGTTCGCGTGGCGGTCGCGCAGTTCGCTCACGGCGGCGGCGACATCGGGACCGAGCAGGGTGGAGCCGGCCCACTCGAGGGCGGGCGTCCGGCGCGAGGCCACGTATTTCGGGAGGCGGTTGAACAGCCGCGCAATGTCCCCGTCCGCGTGTGGCCAGTACCCGGCGAAAATGTCGTAGGTCCGGCGCCCGAGCAGCAGCGCGTCCATCCCCTCCATCCCGGCGTCGATCTGTTCGCCGACCACCTCGTCGATGAGGGGTGCCTGCCAGCCGCCGAACGTGAACCCGCCTTCGGGGTCCTCACTCGGCCCGCCGGGCGCCTGTGCGACGCCGTCGAGCGTGGTGAAAAGGTCGATGTGGATCAGTCCCATGAGGTGTTCCTTTCTGTCGCCCGTCGTCGGCCCGGCGACGGGATCACTTCGAGGCTGCAGGAGATACGCCCTAGTACTCAGGCTCCTCGTCGGGCGGCGGTTGCTCGGGCGACCACGACATCCGGACGATGAAGTGCGCTTCAGTCACGTTCCTGGCGATGATGGCCCCGGCCGCCCCCGCCATTTTCACGCCGAACTGCAGCTCCAGATGCTCGGGAGCCAGATCCCCCAAAACTTCGGCGGCCGCCTTGGCGGCCGGTCTGACGGCTGCGAGTGCATCTTCGAACCTGCGCCCGGTGTCCTGGATCCCCTGTTCGTCACGTGAGCGGTGTTCCACCCCGAAGCTGTCCTCCTCGGCTTCCACCAGGACCACGCCTGACCCGACTTCGTAGCGCAGTATTTCTGTCATCGCTTCCTCCGTATGCCGAACTGTGCCGAACATGTGCCTAGAATCCCGGGAGCACAGCCGTGGGGTGCTCAGCTGAGGCTGGAGGAAAGCGCGTGTTCCAGCCAGGTCCGCAGGGCCGGCGCCGGAGCGGCGCCCGCCTGCCGGGCGACCACCATGCCGCCGATAATCACCATCAAGGTGGGGATCGCCTGCACGGCAAACCGTGCTGAGAGCCCCGGTGCCCGGTCAACGTCGACTTTGACCAGCTTGATCCGTCCCGCCTTCTCGGTCGCCAGCTGGTCCAGGACCGGACTGACCAACCGGCAGGGGCCGCACCATTCGGCCCAGAAGTCGATCAGGGCAGGCACCGTTGACTCCTCCGCGATGTGTTTGAAGTCAGAGTCGCCGGCGTCGACGATCCATGGCAGGTCGTGGCTGCAGTTGCCGCAGCGCGGACGGCCGGGAGCAGCCGCGGGAATCCTGTTCGTTTTGCCACAACCGGGACACTTGATGAGTCTCGGTTGCACTGCTCCGCGCGGCCGTCCAGTCGCTCCTGAAGTCATGCGTTAATCGGACGCCTGCCGGCCGGGGGCGGATAGAGTCTAAGGTCCCGCCGCCCTACCACCGGGCCGGAAGCCCGGGCCCGTTCAGTATTCGGTGCGGTCCGGGTTGTCGCGCCACGCATCAAACGGGAGGTTCGACGCCGGGATGTCGGTTTGCCTGACCGGCATGAGTTCCGGCCGGGTCCCCTCGAAATACTCGTAAAACAGGGCGTCGTCGAACCCGGCGGCGGCGGCGCCATGCCGGTCCGCGGCAAAATAGACGCGGCCGATCCGCGCCCACAGCGCAGCGGCCAGGCACAGCGGGCAGGGCTCACAGCTTGCATAGAGCACGGCCCCGCTGAGATCGAAGTTGGCGGATTCCGCCGCGGCCGTGCGGATGGCCACCACCTCGGCATGCGCGGTGGGGTCGTTGTCCCGCGTCACCCTGTTGACGCCAAAATAGCGTTCGCCGTCGGCGGTGACCACGAGCGCTCCAAAGGGCCCGCCGCCCTCACCCACGTTCTGCATGGCGAGGTTGACGGCCTGGCCTAGGAAGTCCTGGATATCAGCGGCGGAAGGTTGGGCGTCCATGCTCCGATCATAGCCAGCCAGCCGCGACTTTCCGGGCAGAAAGCCAGCGGAGTTTACGGGAACCATCGACGTGCCCGGCGGGGAAGAAATAGAATGTGCGATGTGGGGGGGCGGCGGTGTTTCCGCCAGCCTGATCCGTGGTCTCAGTGATTCCCGGGAATCATCCTGTCCATTTGGAGACCACCATGAGAAAGCACGTTTCGCTTGCCGCGGCTGCTGTTACTGCCGCGGTCTTCCTGTCATCCGGCCCTGCGGGCGCTGCCGCACCGCCACAGTCCGATCCCGTTATCGTTGCGGGCGGGCTGGTGAGTCCGCTCCACGTCAGCACGGCCCGCGACGGTGCAGTCACCGTCAGTGAGGAATTCGCCGGGCGGCTGATCCGGATCGGTCCTGACGGCGCCAGATCGGAGTTGTATTCGGACCCTGCCTGGGATGTGGCCGGCAGCGCCTACCGGCGGGGCACCACCTATTTCGCCGAAAGCCAGGGAGCAGGGCCCATGGATGCCCGTCCGCTCGCCGGTCATATCCGCACCATTGCCCGCGACGGAAAGCAAGCCACGTTCGGTGACCTTGCCGCCCTGGAGACAAGCGAGAACGCCGACGGCGACGTCACGTACGGTTTTGAGGACCTGCCGGAGGCGTGCGCGGCGCAGCTACCGCCCGAGGTGCCCGCATCGTATGCCGGAACCGTCGACTCCCACCCCTATGGCATCGCGTTGTCCGGGGACACCGTGTACGTGGCAGATGCCGGGGCCAACAGCATCGTGGCCGTCGACGCCGACTCCGGCGACACTGAGACCGTCGCCGTCCTGCCGCCGCGTCCCTATACCGTCACGGCCGAAGTGGCGTCAGCCCTGCAGCTCCCGGGCTGCGTTGCGGGCCTCACTTATAACTTTGAGCCCGTTCCCACGGACGTCGCGGTGGGTCACGACGGATGGCTGTACGTTTCAGTGCTCCCGGGCGGACCGGAGGACCCCGCACTCGGTGCCCGCGGCGCCGTATACCGGGTCAACCCGGACAACGGCCGTGTCCGGCTCTTTGCCGACGACGTGATGTCACCCACCGGGCTGGCACTGGACGACGACGGCGACGTGTACGTCGCGTCCCTGTTCGGTGAGGGCGTGCTCAAGATAGACCGCCACAAGCAGCGGACGGTGCTGGCCGCCAAGGTAACTGCCGACGTCGCCATCAGGGATTCCAAGCTGTACGCAACCACCGATGCCCTCCCGGCGCCGAACCAGGCGCCCGAGGGCAAAGTGGTTTCCGTTGACCTTGACAGGCACTCCCGCCACTGACGTAGCGCCCCTTAAACAAGAGTGTGGCCGGCCCGTTACGGGTCCGGCCACACTCGTAGCGCAACGTCCTACTTGCTGTTGTCCTCGTCGAGTTCTTCGTTGTCGATGAGGTCTTCATCCTCTTCGTCGAAGTCGTCTTCGTCGATTTCGACGTCGTCGGGAATGTCGCTCTTGTACGGATCGGCGTCGCCGGCGTGCTTGGCGCCGGCAGCCAGGGCGGCCACTTCAGCGTCGCGCTTCTTGGCGGCGCGGAGCAGTTCCTCCAGGTTGGAGGCGTTGACCGGAATCTGGTCAGCCACGAACTCGAGCGTGGGAGTCAGCCGCACAGTGATGTTGCGGCCCACTTCCTGCCGGAGGACGCCCTTGGCCTTCTCCAGGCCCTTGGCAGCATCCGCCTGGACAACCTGGTCCCCGAACACGGTGTAGTAGATCGTGGCGTGCTGCAGGTCATTGGTCACGCGGGCATCGGTAACAGTAATACCTTCAAGCCGCGGATCCTTGACCTTCCGGCCCAAAGCCTCTGCAACAACAACCTTAATCCGCTGCGCCAACTTGGCAGCGCGTGCCGGATCAGCCATTTCCACTCCTAAATATTTGGATGTACGACGGCGCGTTAGCGGCTTACGTACTCAAGTTTGGTAATTGCCACGCGCCTAAGGCGAGTCTACGACGGACTCCCGTTGGATTTTTTCCGGCGGCCTGGGAGTGGCATCGGGCCTGCCGAAGCTGGGTGGCCGACGTCGTAAGACGTTGGCCACCCAGCGAAGGGGCGGGGCCGCCGGAAAAAATCCAACGGCCCCGACCCTGTGAAACTCACACGACTAGACGCGCGGCTTCTCGCGCATCTCGAAGGTCTCGATGATGTCGCCCTCGTTGATGTCGTTGTACGAGCCAAGACCGATACCACACTCGAAGTCCGTGCGGACCTCGGTGGCGTCGTCCTTGAAGCGCTTGAGCGTCTCAACGGTGAGGTTGTCGCCGATGATCTTGCCGTCGCGGCTGATGCGGGCCTTCGTGTTGCGTCGGATAACACCCGACCGAACGATGGAACCGGCAATGTTGCCGAACTTGGAGGAACGGAACACTTCACGGACCTCGGCGGTGCCAAGCTGGACCTCTTCGTACTCCGGCTTGAGCATGCCCTTGAGGGCCATCTCAATGTCATCGATTGCTGCGTAGATGACGGAGTAGAAGCGCATGTCCACGCCTTCGCGGTCTGCCAGTTCGGCAACCCGCTCGGCGGGCTTGACGTTGAAGCCGATGATGACGGCGGAGTCGACCGTTGCCAGGTTGACGTCGTTCTGCGTGATCGCACCGACACCGCGGTGGATAACGCGGAGCTGGACACCTTCGCCGACGTCGATCTTGAGCAGCGCGTCTTCGAGGGCTTCCACGGCACCGGACACGTCACCCTTGAGGATGAGGTTGAGGGTGTCGATCTTGCCTTCGGCGACGGCCTGGTCGAAGTCTTCAAGGCTGATGCGCTTGCGACGCTTGGCCAGGGCGGCGTTACGGTCGGCTGCTTCACGCTTCTCGGCGATCTGGCGGGCGGTGCGCTCGTCAGCGGTCACGAAGAAGGTGTCACCGGCGCGCGGGACGTTGGACAGACCCAGCACCTGCACGGGGCGGGACGGGCCGGCCTCGGTCAGGACGCTGCCGTCGTCGTCGAACATCGCACGGACGCGGCCGTGGGCCGTGCCTGCGACGATGGTGTC
Source organism: Arthrobacter oryzae (assembly GCF_030718995.1). Lineage (NCBI taxonomy): Bacteria > Bacillati > Actinomycetota > Actinomycetes > Micrococcales > Micrococcaceae > Arthrobacter > Arthrobacter oryzae. The sequence continues at coordinate 3,256,949 of NZ_CP132204.1, read as the reverse complement.
GCCGACGCGCAGGGTACCGGACTGGACCAGGACGGTGGCAACCGCACCGCGGCCCTTGTCCAGGTTGGCTTCGATCGCGATACCGCGGGCGTCCTTGTTCGGGTTGGCGCGCATGTCCAGGGCTGCGTCTGCGGTGAGCAGGACTGCCTCGAGCAGCTCGTCGATGTTGAGGTTCTGGCGGGCAGAGACCTCCACGAACATGGTGTCGCCACCGTATTCTTCGGGAACCAGTCCGTACTCGGTCAGCTGGCCGCGGACCTTGTCCGGGTTGGCGCCTTCCTTGTCGATCTTGTTCACAGCCACGACGATCGGCACGTTGGCCGCCTGTGCGTGGTTGAGGGCCTCAACGGTCTGCGGCATCACGCCGTCGTCCGCTGCGACCACCAGGATTGCGATGTCGGTGACCTTCGCACCACGGGCACGCATGGCGGTGAACGCCTCGTGGCCCGGGGTATCGATGAAGGTGATCTTCCGGTCGGTGCCTTCGTGCGCGGTGGTGATCTGGTAAGCACCGATGTGCTGCGTAATGCCGCCGTGTTCACCCGCGACGACGTCGGAGTTACGGATGGCATCCAGCAGGCGGGTCTTACCGTGGTCAACGTGACCCATGACGGTGACAACCGGAGGCCGTGCTTCGAGCTCCTCGTCGCCTTCAGCTTCAAGTTCGGCGTCGAAGTCGATGTCGAAACCGGAGAGCAGCTCGCGCTCCTCATCCTCCGGCGATACAACCTGGAGCTTGTAGCCAAGTTCCTCGCCCAGCAGTGCGAAGGTCTCCTCATCCAGCGACTGGGTGGCCGTGGCCATTTCACCGAGGTGGAAGAGCACCGTCACCAGTGCGGCGGGGTTCGCCTCGATCTTGTCGGCAAAGTCCGTGATGGACGAGCCGCGACGGAGGCGGACAACGGTGTTGCCGTCGCCGCGGGGCACGCTGACGCCGCCCAGCGACGGAGCACTCATCTGCTCGAGTTCCTGGCGCTTGGCACGCTTCGACTTGCGCTGCTTGCCACGGCCTGCGCCGCCCTTACCGAAGGCACCCTGGGTGCCACCGCGACCGCGGCCGCCCTTGCCGAAGCCACCGCCGGCCGGAGCACCGCCGCCGGCGCCGGGAGCGCCACCGGTACCCGGTGCGCCACCGGGGCGTCCGGGACCGCGGCCGCCGCCGCCGGGACGACCTGCACCAGCGGGTGCGGGACGTTCGGTGCGGTTAGGCATCATGCCGGGAGTAGGACGGTTTCCGCCGCCTGCACCGGGGCGTGCGCCGGCAGCGCCGGCCGGACGCGGAGCGCCGGGACGTGCACCCTGGGTACCACCGGGACGCGGAGCACCCGGACGGGGACCTCCTGCACCGGCTGCCGGACGCGGGCCGCCGGGGCGTTCGCCCTCGGTGCGGCTTCCGCCCGGACGCGGCATGCCCTGGGAAGGAGCGAACGGGTTGTTGCCCGGACGCGAGGTGCGTTCGGTGTCGCCGCCGCGGCCGCGGGGCATGCCCTGGGAAGTCGCGAACGGGTTGTTGCCGGGACGGGGACCGCCCGGACGGGGCGCCGAGCCGCCCTGTCCGCCGGAGCGGGAGGGGGCAGCCGGAGCTTCGGCCTTCGGTGCCGGACGGGCACCGGGCTTCGCGCCGGTGGACGGTGCGGCCGGAGCCGGTGCCGAGGGCGCGGCTGCAGCCGGAGTCGAGGGAGCAGGTGCTGCTGCTGCCGGAGCAGGCGCCGACGGGGCGGGCGCTGCGGCCGGAGCTTCAGCCTTGGGTTCCGGAGCCTTGGGTGCTGCCGGGCCCGGCGCGGGGGCCGGACGGGAAGCCGCGGGGCTGGCGGGCGCCTTGGGCGCTGCAGCGGGAGCTTCGGACTTCGAAGCGCCGGCGGCGGGGTAGGCGTTGCGGAGTTTCCTCACAACGGGGGCCTCAATGGTGGAAGAGGCAGAGCGAACGAATTCGCCCAGTTCCTGCAGTTTGGTTACTGCATCTTTGGAAGTAATACCGAGCTCTTTAGCGAGCTCATGTACGCGGACCTTGGCCACATTTCTCCTGTCTCGGTCCGCACCGAGCCAGGCACGAACCGTCTACTTCTTACTGCGGACCTCCGCCGCGAGTGCAGCTGAAAGGTCCATTGCAGAGCGCAACAAAGTTGTCATCGTTGCGCACTCATCGCTGGGAACTCATCGGGTTTCCATCAGTTTTCTGACCCGCTTTCAGGTTGGACGGTTGTTGCTGCGGCCACCGGAGTGTCCACGGCTTGCGTGCCTGCCGTTATCCGGCGTTCGACGGCGGCGGTTCCGGTGGCGCCCGGGAGGGCACGTCCGAACGCACGCCGCTTGATTGCCAGCGCCAGGCACGTTTCGCTGGGGTGCAGCCATGCACCCCGGCCAGCCATCCGGCGTCGTTCGTCCACCACGACAGCGGCGGAACCGCTGCCTTCGGCGACGAGCCGGAGTAGCTCTGACCGCGGCCCCTTCTTCCGGCATCCGATGCAGGTGCGTTGCGGCTGATCCTCAAGGTGTTGCACTAATGCCACGGTGAGTATCTTCCTGCCCCTGCAAATCTGCCGCCCCGAACCCGCCTGCGGGATCACGCGTCCGAAAGGAACGCAGATTCTGCGGGCACGCTCAAGGCGCACGAATACCGGCCATAAGGCACGGTCAATGTCTATTCTAGCCCCTCCGGTGCCCCGGCCCCGAAATGACGGGTCAAAACCGGGCGGGATAATCCGGGGGTTGCTGCCGCCGAGACGGCCTAGTTTTCGCGCGGAGCCGCCGCGTCGGAGACGATGTCGATGCGCCAGCCGGTGAGCTTGGCGGCCAGACGGGCGTTCTGGCCCTCCTTGCCGATGGCGAGCGACAGCTGATAGTCCGGCACTACAACGCGTGCGGAGCGGGTTGCCTCATCCGTGATAGTGACGGAATTCACCCTCGACGGCGACAGGGCGCTGGCGATGAACGTGGCCGGGTCCTCGCTGTAGTCAACAATGTCGATCTTCTCGTCATTGAGCTCGGTCATGACGGCCCGGACACGGGAACCCATTTCGCCGATGCAGGCACCCTTGGCATTGATGCCGGGGATGTTGGCTTTGACAGCGATCTTGGTGCGGTGGCCGGCCTCGCGGGCCAGTGCCACGATCTCCACCGAGCGGTCGGCGATCTCCGGGACTTCCAGTTCGAAAAGCTTCCGGACCAGGCCGGGGTGCGAACGGGACAGCGTGATGGACGGACCCTTGGTGCCGCGGTGCACGTCGATGACGAAGGCGCGAAGCCGGTTGCCGTGGAGGTACTTCTCGCCGGGTACCTGCTCGGGCGGGGGCAGCAGCGCCTCCACCGTTCCAAGGTTGACCTGGATCATGTGCGGGTTGTTGCCCTGCTGGATTGTGCCGGCCACCAGTTCGCCCTCGCGACCCTTGAACTGGCCCAGGACGTTGTCGTCCTCAGCGTCGCGAAGACGCTGCAGGATGATCTGCCGCGCGGTGCTGGCAGCGATGCGGCCGAACCCCGCCGGCGTGTCTTCGAACTCGCCGATGGGGGCGCCGTCGTCGTCAATTTCAGTTGCCCAGATGGTCACGTGGCCGCTCTTGCGGTCCAGCTCTGCGCGGGCCTTTTCGAAGGCTCCCGGAGACTTGTGGTAGGCCACCAGCAGCGCCTGCTCGATGGTGGGGATCAGGAGGTCCAGCGGGATTTCACGCTCACGCTCCAGAAGTCTCAGTGCGCTCATGTCAATATCCATCAGGCCTCCTCAGAAGGTCCATTGTGTTCATCTTCCAGACCGACCTCATCGAGGTGGCTGAACTCTATCTCGACTTTTCCATTGCGGATCCTGTCGAAAGGAATTTTTTCGGGTTCGCCCTGCTTGGGCTTCATTCCCTTTTTGGCCGCGATCTCCGGAATGAGGGTCACGCCGTCGTCGTCAACGGACTGGATCCTGCCGGTGATGTTGTCCCCTTGAATGACGTTCACCTTGACCATGCGGCCGCGGGCACGGTGCCAGTGGCGCTGCTCGGTGAGGGGCCGTCCGACGCCGGGCGAGGAAACCTCGAGGTCGTAAGGGCGGCTGTCGTAGCTGGGATCGCTGTCCAGGACGCCGGACAGCTCCTTGGAAATCTCCGCAATAACGTCCAGGCTTACTCCGCCGGTCTCCTCCTGCGGCAGGTCCACCACTACGTGGACCACCCGGTTGGCACCGGCGACCTGAATGGAAACGTCCTCCAGGTACAGTCGGTGTGCCTGGACCGAGGGCTCCAGCAGCGCCCGGACGCGCTCGGCCTCCGGGTTGTGCACGGATTCGGCCTCAGCCTTGCCCGTCCCGGTCCGGTCTGATGAAGTCGTGGCTTCTGCATTACTCACGATGCCGGCCGCCTCCCGCTAGATGATGTTGTGTGTACTAGCGTAGCGATTTTATGGGCGCCGTGGTGCACCCGCTTGCTGCCGGGCATGACAACATGGTCTGTTGTGAAAGACGACACCAAGGAAAAACGACGGCCGGGCCGCTATTTCCGGTACGGCATCCTGGCGTCATTGGCAGTGCTTGTCATCAGCCTCGGGCTGGTGCTGACTCCGGGCCCGCCGCCTGAGGCGCCGGAACCAGCCTTCTCCGAACGCGCACGGGCCGCGGCCCTTGCCGAAACGCTGCAGCTGCGCACCACTGGCAGCCGCCTGGCCGATTCCGTTTCCGGTGCCGAGCGCCAGGCCCTGCTCCGCACTGTGACTTTGCTGACAACCCAGGCCAGAGCATTGGCCGCCCCTGATCAGAACGCCCCCGGTCAGAAAACATCTGATCAGGGGCAATCAGCCACAAGTGCCGCGTCGGGGACTGCCTCCGGGGTTCCCTCCGCCTCAGCGGGCGGTACGACGGCGGGGCCGGACTCCCCCGCCGGGCTTGTGGCCGCACTGTCCGCCAGCGGCGGGCAGCGCCTGACTGATGCGGAAGCGTCCGACGGCGGTATGGCACGGCTGCTGGCCGCCGTCGGCACCGCCCAGCTTCTTCAGGCATCCTCGCTGGCGCCGGCGGTGGGGGCCGCCGCACCGCCGGCGCCCGCGCTTCCGGTAACGGCGCCCCTTCCGGTAACAACGCCGTCAGCCGGAGCGCAGGCGGCCGGCGAAGATTCATGCCGGGCGGCGCCGGCTGCTTCCGGAACGGCTGCAGAACCGGTGGCACCCACAGCGACTCCGGAAGGCGCCCTGGCGATGACGGTCAAGACCGAAGCAGAAACGGTCTACGGCTATCAGGTGGCCGTCGCCCGCCTTGAGGGCGCTGCCGCCGACTCGGCGTCGCAGCTTTTGGCGCGGCATGAAGCAGTCCTTGCCGAGGCGGAGGCGCTGAGCCGGGCACAGTGTGCGGCCATTCCGCCGCGGGAGGCGGGGTACACGCTCGGCCCGCTGTTCCTCGAATCGCCCGCGTCCGGCCTGGGTAGCCTCGAAGCAGGAACCCTCCCGGTGTACGGGGACCTGGTGGCGCTCAGCGACGGCAGCACCCGGCAATGGGCCATTTCGGGTCTCCTGGCCGCCGCCAACCGCGCAATACTCTGGGGCGCCGACCCCGGTCCCCTCCCTGGCATCGTGGTGAACACTGCGCAGCTCCCCGAACTCCCGCAGGACGGGCGGGGCCAGGATCCGACGGCGCCGCCGGCACCGCCCCGGCAGTCGGACGCCGGATAAGGCCAGCTCCCGTCCAGCACGTTGCCGTCCGGCCGCTCCCGGCCGAGGGCTGCCTAACCTTCCTTAGCCATGTGTTAGTGGCAGGGTCCGGACACCAATGGTTTGCTATAGGCATGGATACCGCAGGGACCGCGACGCAGCACGAGAATGAACCGCACCACAACGACATCGCCCATCGGCTGAACTGGCTGCGCGCGGGTGTGCTGGGAGCGAACGACGGCATTGTCTCCGTCGCGGCAATTGTGGTGGGTGTTGCCGGTGTCACCACCGAATCGGGCCCCATCCTCATCGCCGGTGCCGCCGGCGTGGTGGGTGGCGCCATCTCCATGGCCTTGGGCGAGTATGTGTCCGTCAGCAGCCAGAAGGACAGCCAGCAGGCGCTGATCGAAAAGGAACGGCGCGAACTGGCCGAACAGCCCGAGGAAGAGCTGGAGGAACTCGCCGCCATCTACCAGGGCAAGGGCCTCAGCGCCGCCACCGCGCGCACCGTCGCCAAGGAACTCACGGCCCACGATGCCCTCGGCGCCCACCTTTCCGCCGAGCTCCACATTGACGAAACCGATATCGTCAGCCCGTGGCACGCCGCTTTCGCGTCCGCCATAGCCTTCCTGGTCGGCGCGGTCCTGCCCATGCTGGCCATTTTGCTGCCCCCGGAAAACATCCGGGTCCCCCTGACCTTCGTGGCCGTGCTCGTGGCGCTGGCCCTGACCGGCGCACTCGGTGCCTGGATCGGCGGGGGCTCCAAAACGAAGGCAGCCCTCAGGGTGGTGGTCGGCGGCGCCCTGGCACTCATCGCCACCTTCGCCATCGGCAACCTGCTGGGTGCCAGCGGCGTCGTCGCCTGACGGGCGGCGCTGCCAGCGATCCGGCCCGGCTACCCGGCGGTACGCTGGATCCGATGAAACCACCCGCAGCCGTCCCCATCCCGCCTGACCTCAGCCGCCGCTACAGCCGGACCAGCGGCGGACGAGCCTGGCTCGGCTCCCTGCAGGGACTGATCTGCGGACGCCTGGAGCGGTGGGGCCTTGAACTGGACCTCGAACCTGGCGCGCTGCCATGGAGCGGTCATGGCGGCGTGGTTGTCCCGGTGACCCGGGCAGGTGTTCCTGCTGCGTTGAAGGTTGCCTACCCGCACGACGAAGCCCGGGTTGAGCGTTACGCCCTCCGGCTCTGGGACGGCCAGGGGGCAGTGCGGCTCCTGGAATCAGATGCCGGAACGTGTTCCATGCTGCTGGAGCGGCTGGACGCCTGCCGCTCCCTTCAGGATGTCCCGCTGGAGACGGCCACAGAGGTATGGGGCGGGCTGACCCGGCAGCTAAGCCTGGCGCCGGACCAGCGCCCGGAGTGGCAGGAATTCGACCATGTGGCAGCCCGCGCCGAACAATGGAGCGATGATCTCCCCGCGGACTGGGAGCAGCTCGGGAGGCCATTTCCGCGCTGGCTGCTGGAGGCCGCCCTGGAGGTCTGCCAGACCCGCGGAGCGGTGGGCCGCCGTGCCGGGACCGACGTTCTGGTGAATTCGGACTTCCACTACCTGAACATCCTGGCCCGGCCGCAGTGCCAGCCGCCCTCGGCTGCCGCGGAAGGCTTTGCCGCCATAGATCCGCAGCCGATGATCGGCGAAGCCGAGTTCTCCGTGGCCCCGCTCCTGTGGAACCGTCTCCGTGACCTCCCCCGGTCCGATCCCCGGCAGGGGTTGCTGGAAAGGTGCCGCGATTTCAGCGCCTCCGCGGGGCTGGATGCGGAGGTGGCGCGGCAGTGGAGCCTTGCCCGCGAAGTTGAAAATGCCTTGTCGTATGCCGGCCGTCCGCACCACGACGGCGACCTCGCACGCTCCCTGTGGGTCGCGAGCACGCTTGCGGGGCGCACCCTTCCAGGATTGCCCGCGGCCCACGATCTTCCCGAACCGGGACAAGCAGCATCGGCGGAAGGGGCCCCTGGCCAGGCAGCACCGGGCCACGCTTCCGGTTAGGCGCCCTCCGGGCCGCGGACTGCCGCCAGGGCTTTCCGAACCGCGTCGACGGCCGTGTCGACGTCGGACCCGTCCGTGGTCCAGTTGCTCACCGAAATCCGCAGGACGTCGCGTCCATGCCAGCGGGAGCCGGACATCCACACCAGCCCGTCCTCGATGATGCGGGCCGTCACGGCCCGCGTTGTGGCGTCGTCGCCGAAAGCCAGCGAGACCTGCGTGTACTGGACGTCGTTGAGGATTTCGACGCCGTCCAGCACCGACAGCCGCTCCGCCAGCTGCGAAGCGCGGCTGACCAGGTTGCGCACCTGTGCTGCAACACCCTCCCTGCCGAGGGACTTCAGCGCCGCCCAGACAGGGACGCCGCGTGCGCGGCGCGATAGTTCCGGAACAGTCTCGAACGGATCCGCGGCGCCGTCCGCGTCCTGGACCAGGTAGCTGGCGTGCAGTCCCATGGCCGAACGCAGCGCGCGCGCATCCCGGACCACCACAATGCCGCAGTCGTAGGGCACATTGAGGGTCTTGTGTGCGTCGGTTCCCCAGGAATCGGCACCCTGCACTCCTGCGGTCAGAGCGGCCAGTTCGGGCAGGGCGGCTGCCCAGAGTCCGAAAGCGCCGTCCACATGCACCCATGCACCGTGCGACCGGGCGACGGTGATCGCTTCAAGAAACGGATCAAAGGCGCCGGAATGCAGGTTCCCGGCCTGCAGGCAGACCAGCAGCGGGGGCCGGGATGATCCGTCTGCACCACGCGAGGCACTGACCAGGGAACGGTCCAGGGCGCAGTCGAGTTCTGCCGGATTGATACGGCCCTGGCCGTCGGAGGGGACGACAGTGGGCCGGCCAAGGCCCAGGTATCGAAGTCCGAGGTCGATCGTGTCATGGCGTTCCTGGCCCACGAAGCAGTGGATCCGAGGCGCACCGGCGAGGCCGTCGCTGTCGAAGTCCCAGCCGGCGTCGGCCATCAGGCGCCACCGCGCCGCGGCCAAACCGGTGAAGTTCGCCATGGTTGCTCCCGTGGTAAACCCGACGTCGGACTCCGCAGGAAGGCCGAGCAGCTCGAGCAGCCACTTCCCGGCGGCCCCTTCGATGGCCGCCGTGGCGGGGGTGGCGAACCTCACGCATGTGTTCTGGTCCCAGGCGCTGACCAGCCAGTCGGCCGCCATGGCAGCGGGCAGGGTGCCGCCGATGACCCAGCCGAAGAAGCGACCGGAGGGCATGGCCATCAGGCCTGGTTCAGCATTGGTGGCGAGATAGTCGATCACGTCGCCCGCCGGGAGGCCGTTCCCGGGCATCGGGCCGCCGAAGACGGCGTCCAGCTCCCCCGCTGTGGCCCGGGGTCCCACATGCCGGGTCGGCTGGCTTTCCAGCCATTCCCGGGCATGTCGGGCTGCTGCGTCCAAGGCGTCCCGGAAAGGTTCGTCCCCTGCTGACATAGGAGCATGCTACGCCCGCTCCCCGCCCGCCAGGGAGGGTCTTTCGGTCCGGAACGCGGCCGGACGAAAGGCGTCAGGCGAAGGTGTCCTGCCAGATGTCGAAGCCCAGCTTGAGGATCAGGGCGCCGACGACGGCCAGGAAGACATTGCGGATGAACGTGCTGCCCTGCTTTACTGCGGTCCGCGCGCCAAGGTAGCCGCCGGCCATGTTGGCGAGCCCCAGAACCAGCCCCACGCCCCACAGCAGCGAGCCGTGCGGCAGGAAGAAGATGAGTGCGCCGGCGTTGGTGGCCATGTTCACGATTTTCGCTTTGGCGCTGGCTTCCAGGAAGGCGTACCCCATAGCCGATACCAGTGCGATGATCAGGAACGATCCCGTCCCGGGCCCGATCAGGCCGTCGTAAAAACCGATGGCCGCGCCGATGAGGCAGGCCACCGCATAGTGCGTCCTGCCGTCGTGGCGGAGCGAGGTCAGGTCACCAACGTTGGGCTTGAACGCAGTAAAGAGGGCGACGGCGACCAGCGCCGCCACGATGATGGGTTTGAAAACGCTTGCTGGCAGGGTGGCGGCCAGCACCGCACCGCCGAAGCTTCCCGCCAGCGCGATGACGGCCATGGGTATGGCCGTCCGCAGGTCCGGCCTGACGCGGCGGTAGTACGTCACAGCGCTGGTGGTGGTCCCGAAGATCGAGCCCATCTTGTTGGTTGCCAGTGCCTGGACCGGGCTGATACCCGGCACCAGCAGCAACGCCGGGAGCTGGATCAGCCCTCCCCCGCCCACTACGGCATCAATCCACCCTGCGGCGAAGCCAGCCACGATGATGAGGGCCAACGTGGCGGGCTCCAGCGACTCGAATCCCGAGATCACCCCTTGGGCCGTGCCGAGTTACTTGCTGCGGACGGCGTTGACCACGTAGTCAACCGCCTTCTCAACGGCCACGTTTTCAGCCTCACCGCTGCGCCGGTCCTTGATCTCCACGAGGCCGTCCGCCAGTCCGCGGCCGACGGCGAGGATGGTGGGCACGCCGACGAGTTCGGCATCGCCAAACTTGACGCCCGGGGAAACCTTGGGGCGGTCGTCGTAGATGACCTCGAGGCCTGCGGCTTCCAACTCGAGTGACAGCTTCTCCGCGGCCGCGAAGATCTCCTCGCCCCGGCCCACTGCCACGACGTGGACATCGGCGGGAGCCACTGCGCGGGGCCAGATCAGGCCCTTGGCGTCGTGGTTGGACTCGGCCAGGGCCGCGACGGCGCGGGTGACGCCGACGCCATAGGAACCCATGGTGACCACGACCTGCTTGCCGTTCTGGTCGAGGACCTTCAGCTCGAGGGCTTCGGCGTACTTGCGGCCGAGCTGGAAGATGTGGCCCATCTCAATGCCGCGTGCGGTCTCCAGCGGTCCGGAACCGTCCGGGGCTTCGTCGCCGGCGCGCACTTCGGTGCACTCGATCACGCCGTCCCAGCCGAAGTCGCGTCCGGCCACGAGGCCGAAGACGTGCTTCCCGGCCATGTTGGCTCCGGTGACCCAGGCGGTGCCGCTGACGATGCGCGGATCCACCAGGTACAGGAGCTTGGCGGCACCTTCCAGGCCAAGGAGGGGGGTACCCAGGGTCATACCCGGGCCGAGGTATCCCCGGACGATCAGGGGGTTGCGGGCGAGGTCTTCCTCGCCTGCGGCTTCCACGGTGATCTCGCCGGCCACCGGCAGGTAGGCGCCGATGTTGGCCTCCACCCGCTTCAGGTCGACGCCGCGGTCACCGGGCACGCCGATGACAACGATCTGGCGTTCCCCGGTGGGCAGGGTGACGGCGAGGACAACGTTCTTCAGCGTGTCAGCGGCAGTCCAGGCCCCGCCGTCGTTCTCACCGCGGGGAACCAGCTGGTTGGCTGCGTCGACGAGCGTGTCGATGGTGGGGGTGTTCGGGGTGTCCCGGATCTCGGCAGCCGGCGCGTTGCTGAAGTCGATCTCAGCGGGGACCACAGTGGTCACGGCTTCGACGTTGGCTGCGTAGCCGCCGGCGGACCGCACGAAGGTGTCCTCGCCGATCTCCGTGGGGTGCAGGAACTCCTCACTCCGGGAGCCGCCCATGGCGCCCGCCGTGGCGGCCACGGGGATGACCTCCAGGCCGAGGCGCTCGAAGATCTTCAGGTAGGCGGCGCGGTGGGCGTTGTAGCTGGCGTCCAGGCCGGCGTCGTCGACGTCGAACGAGTATGAGTCCTTCATGATGAACTCGCGGCCGCGCAGCAGGCCGGCGCGGGGCCGCGCCTCATCGCGGTACTTGTTCTGGATTTGGTAGATGCTCAGCGGAAGGTCCTTGTACGAGGAGTACAGGTCCTTGACCAGGAGGGTGAACATTTCCTCGTGCGTGGGAGCCAGGAGGTAGTCCCCGCCCTTGCGGTCCTTGAGCCGGAAGATGCCCTCGCCGTATTCGGTCCAGCGGTTGGTGGCCTCGTAGGGCTCCTTGGGCAGGAGCGCCGGGAAGTGGACTTCCTGGGCGCCGATGGCGGACATTTCCTCGCGGATGACCTTTTCCACCTTGCGCAGCACGCTCAGGCCCATCGGCAGCCAGGTGTAGATGCCCGGCGCAGCCCTGCGGATGTACCCGGCCCGGACCAGGAGCCGGTGGCTGGCCACCTCGGCGTCGGCGGGATCTTCGCGCAGGGTGCGCAGGAACAGCTTGGAAAGTCGAAGGACCACGGGTAGGAATCCGTTTCTTGGGAGGTGCCTGTTCAGATGACGGGCTGGGCAAATTCGTCTGGGTACTAATCTACCGTGGCGCGGCGGGTGCCGGGTTCCCGGGCGGCGGACGCCGTTGCCGGACGGAGAAGAGCCACGCCAGAACTAGAGGAAGCCCCTGGCCGTTGCCGGCTGGTCATCCTGTTTTGGCGTGGCTCTTACGGTCCGTCAGACCTACAAGTCCGGAGGAGCGCTAGGCGTGCCTGCTGGGAAGGTCAACGTCCAGTGCCATCTGCTGATTTCCCCCTGAGACCGCACGCACCCCATCGGCGCGGTTAGGAAAGAACCTATGTGATCCACGGCACCATTACAAGAGTCGTCACGCAGTTTTCTGTTGTTGACTCGTTGTTACCGTGCGCGCCCCCGGTGACGGCCGCCTAGTCAATAAGAGCGGCCGCCTGGTCTAGGAAGGATTCTGCTGAGGCCAGGTCGGCGGAGGTGACTCCCGTGCCTGACGCCTGGGCGGAAATCAGGACGCCGCCCTTGACCGCGAAGATCATAATGGTGCTTTGCGTGGCGCCCGTGGGCAGCGTGACGTCCGTCTGCAGGGCGACGGCGCCCGGGGTGCTTGCATCGCTGTCAAGCTTGGTGGTGGCGGCTGTCATAGCCATTCCCCCGACGTTCATGCTGATGTTGCCGCACGCTCCGATTTCACTGTTGCGCTGCGTGAGCGTCTGGTCCAGCGTTTCCTTGTCCACGCCGGACAGCAGCGAAAGCGTCTGCGTTAGTTCAGCCGTGGAGGACGTGGAGGCGCCCACTGCCATGGTGGTGTTGCTGTCCGGTTTGAATGCCGTGCCCGTAGCGATCGAATTGCACTCGGCGGGCTCCACCTGCACCTCGTTCATGATGGACATCATCTGGTCCAGGGCCTGCGAGACTTTGTCCGCCGGCATCACGGTCAGGGCCACACCGTCTGAATCCTTCACCGCTCCGGCGATCTCCGAGAGCTCGTCGGACGTCAGCATTTTGAACGGATCTTCGGTGGGGGTCGGGCTTGGGGTGGCGGATGCTGCCGGAGTTTCCGAGGCGGCCCCGGCGTCAGCGGTGTTCGCGGGTCCGCCGCACGCGGACAGGCAAAGCACCAGAAGGGCAGATGCCCCGAAAATGCGCACAACGGACGTATTCATTTATCCCCCAATAAGTTCGAATGCGGGCCGGTTGCGGCCAGCTAGAACAGAACTGTAGCGAACGTACCCACCTGGCGGAAGCCCACGCGCTCGTAGGTGGCCCTCGCCCGCGCGTTGTAATCGTTGACGTACAGGCTGGTGACGGGCGCGAGCTGCTGCGCCTGGACTACGACGGCGGCCATATAGCTGGCGCTGAGGCCGAGTCCGCGGAAGGAGGGGTTCATCCAGACCCCCTGGACCTGGGTCACGTCGGGAGTCACGGCGCCCAGTTCGGCCTTGAACATGACCTGGCCGTCTGCGTTGAGGTGGACGAGGGAATGGCCCTGCCGGATGAGGCCTTCCACCCGCCTGCTGTAGAACTCGCGGCCGCCAAGGAAAGGCGAGTAACCCACTTCTTCTTCAAACATGGCGGCGCAGGCCGGCAGGATCCTGTCGAAATCCGCGAGCTGGCTGATGCCCAATTCAGTGTTCGCCTGGACCGCTGGCGGCCCCGTGATGGTCATCAGGGGCTGGTCTTCCCGGACTTCATGGGCGGGCTGCCCGAGCTGCTCCAGCTGCCCGTACATGGCCAGGACCGTGTCCGCCGGGCCGAAGATGGAGGCGAACCGGCGGCCGGACCGGTGCGCGTGCTCGGCCACGAGTCCGGCAAGTTCCGGCTCCAACTGGACGGGGACAAGGTTCGCCCCGGCCCAGCACGCGCCCACCAGGGCGTCGCCGTCGAACACACCGTAGATACTGGCCCCGCCCATGGTGGGCGCGGCCGTGCCCGTCGCCGCCAGGTGCGACAGGATGAAGACGTTGGCTACAACGTCCGTCCGGGCCAGTTCCCGCAGCGTGGCGGTATCCGGCCCGGACAGGACCCGGATCGATACCCCGGGCCCTGTGGTCTCCTTACGAGACGCTAACCACGGGGCTACCCTTGACAGCATCTTCGCCATCGGCCTCCCCCATCTCTTCAGCGATACGCATGGCCTCTTCGATCAGTGTCTCAACAATTTCGCTCTCGGGGACAGTCTTGATGACCTCGCCCTTCACAAATATTTGTCCCTTGCCGTTGCCGGATGCCACGCCGAGGTCGGCCTCACGTGCCTCGCCGGGTCCGTTGACGACGCAGCCCATGACGGCCACGCGCAGCGGGATCTCCATCCCTTCGAGGCCGGCTGTGACCTGCTCGGCAAGGGTGTAAACATCCACCTGGGCGCGGCCGCAGGACGGGCAGGAGACGATTTCGAGCTTGCGGGGTCGCAGGTTCAGCGACTGCAGGATCTGGTTTCCCACCTTGATTTCCTCGACCGGAGGAGCCGAAAGGGAGACGCGGATGGTGTCGCCGATACCCCTGGACAGGAGCGCGCCGAAAGCCGTGGCGGACTTGATGGTGCCCTGGAACGCCGGTCCGGCCTCGGTGACGCCAAGGTGCAGCGGCCAATCGCCCTTTTCAGCCAGCATCTCGTAGGCGGCAACCATGATGACGGGGTCGTTGTGCTTGACGGAAATCTTGAAGTCGTGGAAGCCGTGCTCCTCGAACAGCGATGCTTCCCAGACCGCCGACTCCACGAGGGCCTCCGGCGTCGCCTTGCCGTACTTCTTCAGGATCCCGGGTTCCAGGGACCCGGCATTCACGCCGATCCGGATGGACGTGCCGTGGTCCTTCGCGGCGCGGGCGATCTCCTTGACCTGGTCATCGAACTTGCGGATGTTGCCGGGATTGACGCGCACTGCCGCGCAGCCGGCTTCGATCGCAGCGAAGACGTACTTGGGCTGGAAATGGATGTCCGCAATGACGGGGATCTGGGACTTCCGCGCAATGATCGGCAGCGCCTCCGCGTCGTCCGCGGACGGACAGGCGACGCGCACAATGTCGCAGCCTGACGCCGTTAGCTCAGCAATCTGCTGCAGCGTGGCGTTGATATCCGTGGTGGGCGTCGTGGTCATCGACTGCACGCTGATGGGCGAATCCGAGCCGACCCCCACCGAACCCACCTTGATCTGGCGGGTCTTCCTGCGCGGGGCAAGGACGGGCGGCGGTGCTGACGGCATTCCCAGGCTGACCGAGGTCACGTGGACTCCTCTTTATATCGAACTGTCGATGGTGGATGGTTCCGGCGGGCTAAGCGGCGTGGTCGGCCAGGAGGCCGGTCACCGGGTTCCATTCCGTGGTGCGTGTGCCCGCGATAACGTTGGCGGCAGCGAAAGGATCCAGCTTGAGGATTCCGTTCAGCGCGTTTTCGTCGGCGGCCTTGAAGATGAGCAGTGCACCGGCTCCGTCGCCGTAAGGTCCGCTGGCCAGGAGCGCACCTTCACCGGCAAGGCGGGCGGTCCATTCCCGGTGTGCCGGGCGGGCGGCGTTGCGTGCTTCGGTGGACTCGGCGGCGTATACGTACTCAACAGCAAAAACAGTCATACGGATACCCTATCGCCCCGCCCGCCCGAGTATGTATCCCGCTCAGCTGAGGAAGAGGATCTTGGCGAGGGCCGCTACTCCGGCGGCCCAAAGCATGGATGCCAGCGTACCGATGATGAACCTTTCGGCGGCAACAGGGGTCTCCTTCAGTTCGGCGAAGCGCCCCAGGCCCTTGATAGCCACCACGTAGGCGATGGCCACGGGCTGGCCCCCCAGGATTGCCAGGCACACCGCCAGCCTTTCGAGCACGCCGATGATGGCCCCGCCGCGAAGGATCCGCGTGGCGGGTGCGGGCGTAGCGGCTGCGGGTGTGGGCGCGTTTCCAGCGCCGGCCTTGTCCACCGTGACATCGGCAGCGGGCTCGTCCGCGGACTCCCCGGCGGCCCGGTCCTCGGCCGCCTTGGCCGCGTCAGCTTTGTCGTCGATGGTCCGGGCCAGCCGGAACACCAGCGCCGTGACGGGCCAGCCAGCGAAGCCTGCCGTCAGCAGGGCGAGCGTAATCCAGAGAGCGTTCACCTGTGTCCTTCCAGGACTGCGTCATGGGCCAGTGCCAGGAGCACCTCGGCGGCCGGCCTTGCCGCCCATTCTTCCTGCCAACCGGACCTCAGGACGGCGCGGCTCACCGACTGCTCGGTGATTCCAAGTTGTTCGGCCGCAAGCTTCTGGGTGCCGTGCCTGGCTGATGCGTCCTGCTGGAGCTCACGGAGGGCGTCCACCACTTTCCATTGGGCCTCCGTGCGGTCCTGCACCAGCCGGCCGATGAGGCGGAGGACAGCCTCGGCGTTCGCGCAGGCCGCGATGCCGGGTCCGGCTTCGGGCGGCGCCGCACTGCCGCGGCGCAGCCCGCCAGAAACCACGGACAGAGGCACATGGGCGGCAGCGGCCTTGGCTTTTTCAACGGCCAGGCGGGCAGCGACGAAGGCGGCCCCGGACCCTTCCCGCGGGCTCGCCGGCAACGGCAGGTCCACGGCGCCCACGCCGATTCCCACGTACCACTGGCCGCTGCGCAGGCTGTGAAGGGCGATTTCCACGACTTCCGCCGGCTTTTCCACGACACCCTGGACTTCGTCGCCCACGGAGCGTTCGAACCGGCCGGCGGTGGACATCCGGTGCAGCCGGGCCAGGAGCCCGGGTACGCGGTCCGTGTCTCCCGTGCTGCCCTTCTGGTCGATGGTCAGTACATACATAAGTCAAACATAATTGGCTGATGATGCTAGATCAATCATTTTCGGCTGATTAATCAAAATAAGCCAGAAAGAGGTGATTAACCAAAGAGATTGACCGGTTTGACGATGTCCGCGTAGATCAGCAGCGCACTCATGCCCATCAGTAGCGCCGCCACCACGTAGGTCACCGGCAGGAGCTTGGCGAGGTCGAACGCTCCGGGGTCGGGGCGGCCGAACAACTTGGCCAGCCGCCGTCGGGCTCCCTCATACAGCGCGCCGGCCACGTGGCCGCCGTCCAGCGGCAGCAGCGGAACCAGGTTGAACACCGCAAGCGCGAAGTTCAGTCCGGCCAGCAGTCCCACCAGTGCGGCGAGCCTGGACTGCAGCGGAACTTCCTCCATGGCGGCAACTTCACCCGCCACGCGGCCCACACCCACCACGCTGATGGGTCCGTTCGGATCGCGGGGCTCCTCGCTGAAGGCCGCCTTCGCCACTCCCACCACCCGCGCGGGGAGATTCAGGACGACGCCGGCAACCTGCTGGATGTTTTCCCCGGCCATGGGCAGGACGGACGACGCCGGCTGGGGCACCAGGGCGGTCTGGGCACCGATGCCCAGGAAGCCGACTTCCTGGTACTGGAGGGTTCCGGTGGAATCGGTGGCCTGGCGGCCGTCGGCGCCGATGACCGGCCGCGCGGAGAGCACGGGGGTCACGGTGGTGGTGACGGGCATGCCGTCCCGTTCCACGGTGATGCTGACTTCCCGGCCCGCGGACGCACGGATCCAGCCGGTGAGTTCCTCCCAGCTGGTCACGGCCTTGCCGTCGAAGGAGGTAATGGTGTCGTTGGGCTTGAGTTGTGCCGCGGCCGCGGGCGTGAGCTTGCAGTCCGCGGAATCCGGATCTACTGTCTCCCCTGCCTTGACCTGGCATTTGGAAACATCCGCAATGGTGGTGGTGGGGGTACTGATCCCGAACCCCATCAGCAGAACCGCCGTCAGGGCGACGCCGATCAGCAGGTTCATGACGGGACCGCCCAGCATCACGATGATCTTCTTCCACACCGGCAGCCGGTAGAAGACCCGCTTCTCATCGCCGGGTCCCACTTCCTCGTGCGCCATGGAACGCGCCTCGGTGGCGAGGGTCTGGAACATGCCGGTGCTGGAGGGACGCACGGTGCCGTCGTCCTTGTTCGGGGGGTACATGCCGATCATGGACACGTAGCCGCCCAGCGGGATGGCCTTGACGCCGTACTCGGTCTCCCCCTTGCGCTTGGACCAGAGCGTGGGACCGAAACCGATCATGTATTTGGTGACGCGAACCTTGAACAGCTTGGCCGGAACGAGGTGGCCCACTTCATGCAGCGCGATGGAGACGGCGATGCCGATCGCCACAAAGACGACACCGAGGATAAAAAGAATGACGGGACTCATGCTGAGATCTGCTGCTTCCTAGAGACTGCTCACTGCTAAACGTTCGTGGGTGCGCGCTCGTGCCCACGTTTCAGCATCCAGCACGGACTCAACTGTCAGCCCGGAAGATCCTGGGTGTTCGCTGAGCACCGCTTCGATGGTATCCACAATGTCCGTAAACCGGATCCGGCCGGAATGGAAGGCCATCACGGCCTCTTCATTGGCCGCGTTGAAAACGGCCGGGTAGGTGCTCCCCTGTTTGGCGGCGTCCTTGGCAAGGCCGACGGCCGGGAACGCCTCGGCGTCGAGCGGCTCGAAGGTCCAGCTGGTTGCCTGGGTCCAGTCGCACGGCGCGGCCGCCTTCGGGACGCGGTCCGGCCATCCCAGTCCGAGGGCGATCGGCAGGCGCATGTCCGGCGGCGAAGCCTGGGCGATGATGGAGCCGTCCACAAACTGGACCATGGAGTGCACCACTGACTGCGGGTGGACCACCACGTCGATCCGGTCCAGGGGGATGTCGAACAGCAGGTGCGCCTCGATCACCTCCAGGCCCTTGTTCACCAGGCTGGCGGAGTTGGTGGTGACCATCAGGCCCATGTCCCACGTGGGGTGCGCGAGGGCTTCCTGCGGCGAGACGTTGTGGAGCTCCTCGCGGGTCCTGCCGCGGAAGGGGCCGCCGGACGCCGTCAGGATCAGCCGGTCCACCTCGTCAGCTGTCCCGGACCGCAGGCACTGTGCAAGGGCCGAATGCTCGGAATCGACGGGCACGATCTGGCCTTCGCGGGCGGCAGCCTTCACGAGGGCGCCGCCGACGATCAGCGATTCCTTGTTGGCGAGCGCCAGCGTGGCGCCGGACTTCAGGGCAGCCAGTGTGGGCGCCAGGCCGATGGAACCGGTGATGCCGTTGAGCACCACGTCCGCCTCGATGGCCGCAATCCGGGTGGAGGCGTCCGGACCGGCGATGATCTCCGGGCGGTAGCCGGTGATCCCGGCCGCGCGGGCGGCGTCGTCGATCATGTCCTGCAAGGCGGCAGGATCCCCGCTGGCGGTGCCGACGGCCTTGGCCTGCGTATGGACGGCCTGGCGGGCGAGAAGCTCCAGGTTGCCGCCGCCTGCACTTAGCGCCACAACCTCGAAAAGGTGCGGGGCGCCGTCGACGACGTCAATCGCCTGGGTGCCGATGGAACCGGTGGATCCAAGGAGAACGATTCTGCGTGGCTGCATCCGTTAAGTATCCCGCACGCAAAAGGCCGGCTCGTCGAAGGACAGCAGCAGACGGCGGCGCGATGCGGGAGGGTGTGTTGTACCTGGGCGGAAAGTGTCAAAAGATTGGGGGCGGCCTTGGCCGGAAGACAAACGGCTTGGTCCGACGCCGAGGTAGCGGCCACTGTCCGGAGCTACTTGGAGATGCTTCGACTCGAGGTCTCGGGCCAGCTATATGTGAAAAGCCATTTCAGGACTTGGAATACCGGCGTCTAACGAAGGCCGGAAAGAGCAAGCTCGCTGCCCGGATTGATCACGTCAGCCAGACCGACGGGGACGGGCGCGGCTTCGACATCTTGTCTTTCGAGGAAAATGGAAAAGAAAGGCTCATCGAAGTGAAGACCACTAGGTCGCGGGCCGAAACGCCGTTCTTTGTCAGCCGAAATGAACTGAAGGTCTCCAAGGAACGTGCGGAAATTTACCACCTCGTCCGCGTTTTCAACTTTGGACATGCCCCGGGATGGTTTCCGCTGAGCGGCAGCCTGGACGCCACCTCTGTCCTGGAGCCTAACGACTTCACAGCCCTGCCGAAGCCTGCCTGACCCGGCACGAGCCGGCTGCGGCCGTTTGACACAAAATGTCGGAATTGGCCGCCCAATCCGACAAAATAGGGCAAACGGCCGGCTGTTTCGCGTCATAGGCCCCCTGCCGTTGACGCCGTGCG
Source organism: Arthrobacter oryzae (assembly GCF_030718995.1). Lineage (NCBI taxonomy): Bacteria > Bacillati > Actinomycetota > Actinomycetes > Micrococcales > Micrococcaceae > Arthrobacter > Arthrobacter oryzae. Next base: position 3,237,140 of record NZ_CP132204.1, on the reverse strand, counting down.
CGGCAGGCGTAACGTGAACAACGTGGAGTGGGCCGCATGGTTCGACGCGCCGGAGTACGAGTTCGCCCGGCAGGTGCTGCAGCGCGGCATTGCCACGATTTTCTTTGTGGCGTTCCTTTCCTGCCGCAACCAGTTCCCGGCGCTGCTCGGCGAGCGCGGCCTCCTTCCGGTCCCCGACTACCTGGACAGCTTCAGGCGCCGCCGCCGGCCCAGCCTCTTCCTGTGGCGCTACTCCGACCGCCTGCTGCACGTGGTCTGCTGGTGCGGCATGGCCATCTCGGCCACGCTCATCCTGGGACTTCCGCAGCTGGGACCGCCCTGGCTGCCGATGATCGCTTTCCTGGCCCTGTGGCTGCTGTACATGTCGATCGTCAATGTGGGCCAGCCGTTCTACGGGTTTGGCTGGGAGATGCTGCTGCTGGAGGCCGGCTTCACCGTGGCCTTCCTCGGCTCCGACCAGACCCCGCCGCCCCGGACCATCCTGATCCTGCTGGCGTGGCTGCTGTTCAGGCTGGAGTTCGGCGCAGGGATGATCAAGATCCGCGGGGGCAGCGAATGGCGCGACCTGACCGCACTGTATTACCACCACGAAACCCAGCCGATGCCGGGTCCCCTGAGCCGGCAGGCACACCTCCTGCCCAAACCCCTGCACCGGATGGAGGTCCTGGGGAACCATTTCGCGCAGCTGGTGGTGCCGTTCTTCCTGTTCGCCCCGCAGCCGCTGGCCGGTATCGCCGCAGGCATCATCATCTTCACCCAGCTGTGGCTCGTGGCAAGCGGAAACTTTGCCTGGCTGAACTGGATGGCAATCCTGCTGGCCTTCGCCGCGGTCAGCGATCCGGTGGCCCACGCCGTCCTCCCCGTTATCCCGCTGGACTGGCACACGGACGGCTCCGGTGCGGGCGGTGCGCAGACCCCGGTATGGTGGCTTGCCGTCGTACTTGCGGTGACGGTACTCCTTCTGGTGCTCAGCTACTGGCCCGCCCGGAACCTCCTGCAGCACCGGCAGCTCATGAACGCCAGTTTCAACCGCTGGCAGCTGGTCAACACCTACGGGGCGTTCGGCACGGTGACCAAACTGCGGATCGAGATTGTGGTCGAAGGCACCCTCGACGACGAGCCCGACGACGACTCCGACTGGCGCGAGTACGGTTTCCGCGGCAAGCCCGGTGACGTCCGCCGGCTGCCGCGCCAGTGGGCCCCCTACCACCTCCGGCTGGACTGGCTGATGTGGTTCCTGCCCCTGCGCACCGTCCACGAGGAATGGTTCTATGCCTTCCTGGCCAAGCTGCTGGAAGCTGACCGGGCGGTGCTGCGGCTCCTGCGCAAGGACCCGTTCGACGGCGCCCGCCCCCGCTGGGTGCGTGTCCACAGCTACCTGTACCGCTTCGCCAGCAGGGCGGAATACCGGGAGACGGGACAGCGATGGATCAGGACCAGGCTGTATGAGGCCATTCCGCCGTTGTCCCTGCCGCCGGGGCGCTGACGCCGGGGCATTGGCGCCGGGCTGGTGTCACACCGGCTTCAGCGCATAACGGCGCTCTGGACGGCCCGCACCGTACTTGAGCCGTACCTCCACCCTGGACTCGTCGTGCAGGTATTCGAGGTACCGGCGGGCGCTGACCCGGGACGTGCCCAGCAGGTCGGCCACCTCGGCCGCCGATAGGTCCGCCTCAGTGGAGTTGAGCACGTCCACCACGCGCTTGAGGGTTTCCGGGCTGCAACCCTTGGGAAGGTGCTGCTCGGTGCGTTCGGCGCTTTCCAGCCCGAAGACACGGTTGACGTCCGATTGCTCAGCAACGTCCTTGGCGAGGTCCAGGCCCTGGTAGGCGCTGCGATAGTGCTCCAGGCGTTCCTGCAGGTCCGTCTGCGAAAACGGCTTGATCAGGTAGTGGACAATCCCGCCGCGCAGCGCACGGCGGACCGTCTCCACCTCGCGGGCTGCACTGATCACCAGCACGTCCAGTTCAGGCGCCGCTTCCCGCAGCTTGGTCATGAGGTCCAGCCCGTTGATATCGGGCAGGTGGATGTCCAGCAGGACCAGGTCAGGCTGCAGGCGGGCGGTTTCCGCCATCGCCTGGGCTCCGGTATGCGCAACGCCGACGACGGCGAATCCCGGCGTGCGCTGGATAAAGCCGGCATGGACTTTGGCCACCATGAAGTCGTCGTCGACGATCAGGACGTTGATCATGGCCTGGCCACCTTTTCGTTGGTGGGCGTTCGTTTCAGCGGCGCTCTTTTCAGTCTCGCGGTGAAGATCGCACCGCCGTCGTTGGCAACGGCGAGCTCGCCGCCGCTGCGCCGGCACACGACGCGCGAGAGTGCCAGGCCAAAGCCCCTGCCGCCCGCGGGGCCCGGCTTTTTTGTGGTGAAGCCCTGCCGGAAGATTTCTTCTGTGGCCGAAGCGTCAATGCCCGGGCCGTTGTCCCGGACTGTGAGAACCACTTGTTCCGGACCATCCTCGACGAGGACCCGGACAGACGCCTCCGCGGCTCCGGTGACGGCGTCGAGGGCGTTGTCCACGAGGTTGCCCACCACGGTGGTCAGGTCCCGGGAGAGCTCGTCGTCAACCCGCTCCAGCGCGGACTTCGGGTCGAGCTGGAGGGTGACTCCCCGCTCTGTGGCGAGGCTGGACTTGGCGATCAGCAGGGCGGCCAGCGCCGGATCCTGGATGCGGCTGGTCACCTCATCGTTGAGCCGGGTCCTGTCCACGGTGGCGCCATTAACAAACTGCACCACGGAATCGTACTCGCCGATCTGGATCAGGCCGGAAATCACGTGCAGCTGGTTGGCGAACTCATGGGCCTGCGCGCGCAGGGTATCGGTGGCGGTCCGGGTGGCGCCCAGTTCCCGCTCCAGGGACGAGAGCTCGGTCCGGTCGCGCAGCGTGGTGACGGAACCGATGTCGCGGCCCCGTGAACGGATGGGCACACGGTTCAGCACCACCAGCCGCTCTCCCACCAGCACCAGCTGGTCCGGCCCGGGCTGCTCCCGGGTCAGGACGTCCTTCAACGCCGGATCCACCGGCAGGACAGCAAGGACCTTGCCTACGCAGTCTGCCGGCAAGCCAAGCAGTTCGCGGGCGCTGTCATTGGCCACGGTAACGCGTTCGTGCGGGTCGAGAGCCACCACGCCTTCCTTCAGGCCGTGCAGCATGGCTTCCCGGTTCTCCACCAGCCCGGTGATTTCACTGGGTTCCATGCCCAGGGTCTGCCGTTTGACGCGGCGGGCCAGCAGCAGCGAGCCTGCCACGCCCAGCACGCTGGCCACGCCCAGGTAGGTGAGCAGGTTGGGGACGGCATCGCCCAGCCGCTCCCAGGTGGAGGGGTAGCTCCGGCTGATGGAGGCGATGCCGATCATTTTCCCGGTGTCGTCCAGGACCGGGACGTGGGCAGACAGAACCGGAGCAGCATTGCCGTCCACCACGCCGGTCCACGCGCGTCCCTCCATCACGAGGCTCTCGCCAAGTTCCAGCGGAAGGCCCAGCAGTCCGGGGTCCGAGGAGGCCACCACCGTGCGGTCCGCTCTGGCAAGGGCCACGTGCGCGGATCCGGAGACGGTACGGACCGACTCCGCGACCGCGGGCAGGGCAGAGCCGCCGCGCGGCTCTGCCGAAGGCAGCAGTGCGCGGACCGTGGGGTTGTTGCCCAGTGCTTCCGCGGCCGACAGTGCGCGGCGTCCTTCGATCCGTTCAAAGGCGGCGGCTGATTGTGCCAGGGAGATGGCGACGACGGCCACGAGGACGGCCAGGACAATTAACAACTGCAGGACCAGGTATTGCCCGGCGAGGGACATTCCTCTTCGTCGAGTCACGTGCCGTCTTTCCTATTTCAGAGTGATCGTTCGGCCGGCTTCGTGAAACAAGGGGGCCGGCGTGCATCCGCGGGGCTCCCGATCCGCCGCGGTGGGGTGAACTATACCTCACGGCTGAATGCCGGAACCCGGGCCGGTTCCAAGGCAGACGGTGCGACGGTGGAGAACCGGAAACGTGAACGAAATGAACTTAACTTTCTCTGCGTACACAAGAGTGATGGTCGTCACTTTCGGACCTAGCATCAAATCACCGGTCAGTTTGCTGACCCGCTTTACCGAGAACTTTACTGAGAAGAGGAACACCATGCGCCAGATCCGCGCATTGCGTATTGCCGCCGTCGCCGCCGGCATCGCCCTGATGGCCACCGGCTGCGGTGCCACCGGGAAAAGCTCCACCGAGGGTGCCACCTCCGGCGCCCCTGCCGGCCCGCTGACCGGCCTCCAGATCATGGTCCCCAACACTGCGGGTGGCGGCTACGACACCACCGCCCGCGTGGCGGCCAAGGTCCTCGAAGACGAGAAAATCGCCACAAACCCCGAAGTCTTCAACCTTGCCGGCGCCGGTGGCACCGTTGGCCTCGCCCGCATCGTTAACGAAAAGGGCAACGGCGACCTCACCATGCTGATGGGCCTGGGCGTGGTGGGCGCGAGCTACACCAACAAGTCCGAGTCCAAGCTGACGGCCACCACTCCCCTGGCCAAGCTCATTGAAGAGCCCGGCGCCATCATGGTCAGCAAGGATTCGCCCTACAAGACCATCGACGACCTGGTTGCCGCCTGGAAGGCTGACCCCGGTTCCATCAGCGTCGGCGGCGGCTCCTCGCCGGGCGGCCCGGACCACCTGCTACCCATGCAGCTTGCCGGCGCCCTGGGCATCGACGCCACCAAAGTGAACTTTGTGTCCTACGACGGCGGTGGAGACCTCCTCCCGGCCATCCTGGGCAACAAGGTGGGCTTCGCGGCCTCCGGTGCAGGTGAGTACCTCAAGCAGATCGAATCAGGCGCGGTCCGCGTCCTGGCCACCAGCGGCGAGAAGCGGCTCGAAGGCGTGGATGCCCCCACTCTGAAGGAATCCAACATCGACCTGGTGTTCACCAACTGGCGCGGCATCGTGGCCCCTCCGGGCATCACCGACGCTGACAAGGCCAAGCTGATCGGCGCGCTCGAAAAGATGCACGGCACGGCAGCCTGGAAAGAAGCCCTGAAGACCAACAGCTGGAGCGACGCCTTCATCACCGGCGCTGAGTTCGAAAGCTTCCTGGCCGAGCAGGACAAGCGGGTGGCGGACGTCCTCACGAAGCTTGGCCTGGCGTGAGCTCCTCACCAACACTGGCCTCACGGCTCAAAGGCCGCTCCGAGCTGGGGGTTGCCCTCCTGCTCGGGGCGGCCGGGGCATTGGTCATCGCGGACGCGGCCCGCATCGTCACCCCCTATTCCCAGTCTGATCCCGTAGGACCGAAAACCCTGCCGTTCATTGTGGGCGGCCTGCTGCTGGTCTGCTCTGTCCTGCTGGCCGTCAACGTGCTCCGCGGCGGCCAGGGCGAAGCCGAAGGCGGCGAGGACGTGGACCTCACCCACCCCGCCGACTGGAAGACCATCCTGCCGCTGGTGGGAGCCTTCGTTGCCAACATCCTGCTGATCGATTGGGCAGGCTGGGTTATCTCGGGAACCATCCTGTTCTGGGGCAGCGTCTGGGCCCTGGGTGGCCGGAGGTACATCCGTGACGGCCTCATCTCCGTGGCCTTGTCCCTCCTGACCTTTTATGGCTTCTACCTTGGCCTCGGCATTGCGCTGCCCGCCGGTCTCCTGGAAGGGATTCTCTGATGGATGTCTTTTCCTCCCTGATGGACGGTTTTGCCACCGCCCTGACCCCCATGAATTTCCTCTACGCCGTCATCGGCGTCGTCCTGGGTACCGCCGTCGGGGTTCTCCCGGGCCTCGGCCCGGCCATGACCGTGGCACTGCTGCTTCCGGTCACGTACGCACTGGAACCCACCAGCGCCTTCATCATGTTCGCCGGCATCTACTACGGCGGCATGTACGGCGGCTCGACCACCTCCATCCTGCTTAACACGCCCGGCGAATCGTCGTCGGTGGTCACCGCCATCGAAGGCAACAAGATGGCGAAAGCCGGCAGGGCCGCACAGGCACTTGCCACGGCGGCCATCGGCTCGTTTGTGGCCGGCACCATCGGCACCACCCTCCTGGCAGTCTGCGCTCCGATCGTGGTGGACTTCGCCGTCAGCCTGGGTGCTCCGAGCTACTTCGCCATCATGGTCCTGGCCCTGCTGGCGGTCACCGCAGTCCTGGGCTCCTCGCGCCTCCGGGGGTTCGCATCCCTGGGCCTTGGCCTCGCCATCGGCCTGGTGGGCCTGGACGTCGTCACCGGCCAGGCCCGGCTCACCTTCGGCGTGCCGCTCCTGGCGGACGGTCTGGACATCGTGGTGGTGGCTGTAGCCATATTCGCCGTGGGCGAGGCACTCTGGGTGGCCGCGCACCTCCGCCGCAACCCCCTGCAGGTTATTCCTGTGGGGCGCCCGTGGATGGGCAAGCAGGACTGGAAGCGGTCCTGGAAACCCTGGCTCCGCGGCACTGCCTTCGGCTTCCCTTTCGGTGCGCTGCCCGCCGGCGGCGCCGAGATTCCCACGTTCCTCTCCTACGTCACGGAAAAGCGCCTCAGTAAACACCCCGAAGAGTTCGGCAAAGGCGCAATCGAGGGTGTGGCCGGTCCGGAAGCAGCCAACAACGCTGCAGCTGCAGGCACGCTGACGCCCATGTTGGCACTGGGCCTGCCCACCAATGCCACGGCCGCAGTGATGCTGGCAGCGTTCACGCAGTACGGCATCCAGCCCGGGCCGCAGCTGTTCGAAAGCGAAGGGCCGCTGGTGTGGGCACTCATCGCCAGCCTCTTCATCGGCAACCTGCTGCTGCTGATCATCAACCTGCCGCTGGCACCGATGTGGGCGAAGCTCCTGCAGATCCCCCGGCCTTACCTTTACGCCGGCATCCTGTTCTTCGCCACGCTGGGCGCCTACTCGGTGAACCTGCAGGCGTTCGATCTGGTCCTCCTGCTGGCGCTCGGCGCGCTGGGCTTCATGATGCGGCGCTTCGGGCTTCCCGTCCTGCCGCTCATCCTCGGTGTCATCCTCGGACCGCGCCTGGAAAAGCAGCTCCGCCAGACGCTGCAGCTCAGCGCCGGCGACCCTGCCGGCCTCTGGAGCGAGCCGATCGCCGTCACCGTCTACATCATCGTGGCGCTCATTCTCCTGTGGCCGCTGCTGTTCAAGCTGATCCGCCGGAGCCGGCCCGCAGCTGCAGTCCCGCCTGCAGCTGCAGACCACACGGGGCAGCGCCAGGATCCGTCCGCACCCGGGACCCACAGCACCACCGACGACGGCGACGCCGCGCACCGCAGCACGGTTCCCCATGACACTGTCCCCCGTGACACCATCCAGCACGATAAGGAGAAACCATGACCATCGTTGTGGGCTACGTACCAACCCCGGAGGGCGAAGCGGCCTTTGACCAGGCCATCAAGGAGGCACGGAAGGCACAGTCCAAGCTGGTGGTCATCAATTCCTCCCGGGGCGATGCCCTGGTGGACAAGCGGTATGCCGGGGAAGCCGAAATCGAGGGCATCGACCAGCGCCTCGGCAAGGAAGGGATCGAGCACATCATCCTCCAGCCGGTCCGCGGCCACGACGCCGCCAATGAGGTCCTGGAAGCGGCGGAGGCACACCGGGCCGATTTGATTGTGATCGGGCTGCGGCGGCGCACGCCCGTCGGCAAGCTGATCATGGGCAGCACGTCCCAGCGGATACTCCTTGAAGCGGACTGCCCTGTTCTCGCCGTGAAGGCCGGCTAAGCGGTACAGCTCAACATGCCAGAGGCCGGGAGTCATTCGACACCCGGCCTCTGCTGTGGTTCAGTCCTATTCCTGGCGGCGAAAGCGGGCTAGGACAGCTAGCGGGCGGCCCGCCGCAGGGTTGACTCCGCGTGCTTCAAGATGGGGCCGTCGATCATCTTTCCGTTGAACTGGAAAACGCCGCTACCGGCAGCAGCGGCGGCCTCCAGGAGCTCCTTGGCCGCGGCAACGTCTGATTCGGCGGGCGCGTATGCTCCCCGGACCACAGCCACCTGGCTGGGGTGGATGCAGGCCTTGGAACCGAACCCGGAGGCGACAGCGTCGCGTGACTCCGCCGCCAGCCCTTCAAGGTCCGGAATGTTGACATAGACGGCGTCAATGGCTTCCTTGCCGAAAGCCGCCGCCGCCAGCAGCACGGTGGACCGGGCGTGCAGCGCCACTGCCCGGTAGCCGCCGTCGTCGTTCCTGCTGGAGGTGCCTCCGAGTGACGCGAGCAGGTCCTCGGCACCCCACATCAGGCCCACCACGTTGGGTTCGGCGGCGATGGCGGCGGCGTTGATGACTCCGGCGGCCGTTTCGCACAGGGCAATGACGCTGTAGCCCTCAAGCGCCTTAAGCTGCTCGGCGTTTTCGGCCTTGGCCAGCATCACGTGGCGGTACGGGGTGTGCTTGAGGCAGTGCAGGTCCTTCTCGAACTCGTCCGTTCCCGCCGGATTGATCCTGATGATCGTCCGGCTGGGGTCCAGCTCCGGAACGTCGCCGGTGGCGCCGAGCTGGGCGAGGATCGCGCCCCGGGCCCGCTGCTTGTCGGCAGGGGCGACGGCGTCCTCCAGGTCCACGATGACGGCGTCGGAACGTTCCGCGGCTTTCTGGTAGCGCTCGGGCCGGTCGGCAGGACAGAAGAGCAGGGCGGGCCCCATCAGGAAAGTCATGTTTAGATTGTCCCCTTTCCGGCCGCTTCGTGCGCCTCCCGCGTCCACATCAGGCAGCTGCGCGAGGCAAGTGCCACCACAGTGCCGTCCTGGTTCCTGCCCGTGTGCTGCATGGTCACGATGCCCTGCCCCGGACGCGACGCCGACGGCCGCTTGCCGGTGATGACAGTCTCCGTGTACAGGGTGTCGCCGTGGTACAGCGGGTGCGGGAACGACACATCTGTCAGTCCCAACTGCGCGATGATGGTCCCCTGGGTCAGCTGCGGGACCGACTGCCCCACCACGGTGGCCAGGGTGAACATGGAGTTCACCAGCCGCTGGCCGAACGGCTGCCCGGCGCTCCAGGCAGCGTCCAGGTGCAGCGCCTGGGTGTTCATGGTCATGGTGGTGAACAGGACGTTGTCCGTCTCGGTGACGGTCCGTCCGGGGCGGTGGGCGTAGACGACGCCTTCCTCCAGCTCGTCGAAGTAAAGGCCGCGCTGTTCAACCACCCTGGGCCGGCCGGTGGTTGGGCCCGTCGAAACCTCGTCAGCACTGGTCATACGGTCAGTTCCTGGTCTTCTTCGAAGAGTTCCGCTCCGGTGGCCGCAGCCACTTCCTCGGCGGTCACGTTGGGGGCCAGTTCGCGCAGCACGAGCCGGGAGGATCCGTTTTCGGTGACGACGTCGATCACGGCGAGGTCGGTGATGATCCGGTCCACGCACCCCTTGCCGGTCAACGGTAGTGTGCACTGCTGCACGATCTTGGGCTTGCCGTTGCGGTCCACGTGCTCCATCATCACGATTACCTTCTTGGCCCCGAACACCAGGTCCATGGCACCGCCCATGCCCTTGACCATCTTTCCGGGAATCATCCAGTTGGCCAGGTCACCGTTCTGGGCCACTTCCATGGCGCCGAGCACGGCAACGTCAACGTGTCCGCCGCGGATCATGCCGAAGGAGGACGCGGAGTCGAAGAATGCGGCGCCTTTGTTGACGGTGACGGTTTCCTTGCCGGCGTTGATCAGGTCCGGATCCACCTGGTCTTCAGCGGGGTACGGCCCCACGCCCAGGATGCCGTTCTCGGAGTGCAGGACCACTTCGACGCCGGCGGGGATGTAGTTGGGGATCAGCGTGGGCATCCCGATGCCGAGGTTGACGTACTGCCCGTTGTGGAGTTCGCGGGCCACCCGGGCGGCGAGTTCGTTGCGGGTCCAGCCTTTCGTATCGGGCAGGGTCCCCTCCGGATGCCCGACGGCGGGCGGCCGGTATTCGTGGCGGACGGCTTCGGGGCGGGGCGGTGCGTCCGGCGTGCTGTTCGATTCCACGGTCATGCTCCTGCCTGGTCGGTTGCCTGCTGGTCGGTTGCCTGCTGGCCGGTTGCCTGGGTGCCGGCGGCGGCCACCGCGACCGTCCGCTTTTCGATGCGCTTCTCGCCCTGGGCTGCCAGGACAACCCGCTGGACGAAAATGCCGGGAACGTGGACGTGCTCCGGATCAAGCTCGCCGGGCTCCACCAGTTCCTCAACCTCGGCGATGGTGATCCGCCCGGCCATGGCGCAGAGCGGGTTGAAGTTCATGGCCGTGGCGTGGAAGACGAGATTCCCGTGCCGGTCGCCCTTCCAGGCGTGGACGAGGCCGAAATCCGGGGTGAGCGATTCCTCCAGCACATAGTCGGCACCGTTGAAGGTGCGGACTTCCTTGGGTGCGGAGGCGATGGCGACGGTCCCGTCGGCGTCGTACTTCTGCGGGAGGCCGCCGTCGGACACCTGGGTTCCCACGCCCGCCGGTGTGTAGAACGCCGGGATGCCGGCGCCGCCGGCGCGCAGTTTTTCCGCGAGCGTGCCCTGCGGGGTGAGCACCACCTCGAGTTCGCCGGAGAGGTACTGCCGGGCGAACTCCTTGTTCTCACCGACGTACGAGCTGATGGTGCGGCGGATCCTGCCGTCCTTCAGCAGGATCCCCAGCCCCCAGTCGTCCACGCCGCAGTTGTTGCTGACAGTTTCCAGGCCGGTGGTCCCGTGCCGGTGGAGGGCATCGATGAGGGCAACCGGGATGCCGCACAGTCCAAAACCGCCGACGGCGAGCGAGGCGCCGTCGGGGATGTCCGCGACGGCCTCCTCTGCGCTGGCAACAACCTTGTTAATCATCAGTGATCCTTTCAGGCCGGCTACAGTCCCAGTTCGCGGGCGATCAGCATCAGCTGGACCTCCGTGGTGCCCTCCCCCACTTCAAGGATCTTGGAGTCGCGGTAGTGGCGTGCCACGGTGAATTCGTTGATGAAGCCATAGCCGCCGAACACCTGGGTGGCGTCCCGCGCGTTGTCCATGGCTGCCTCGCCTGCGACCATCTTAGCGATGGCCGCCTGGGTCTTGAACGGCTTCCCGGCGAGCATCCTGGCGGCCGCGTCGTAGTAGGCCAGCCGCGCCGTGTGGGCCCGGGCTTCCATCCGGGCGATCTTGAACGCGACGGCCTGGTACTTGCCGATGTTCTGCCCGAACGCGCTGCGTTCCTTGGCGTATTTCACGGACAGGTCCACGCAGCCCTGGGCCGCTCCGGTGGCGAGTGCGGCGATGGCGATGCGGCCCTCGTCCAGGATGGACAGGAAGTTCGCGTAGCCGCGGCCCTGCTCGCCGAGGAGGTTCGCCTCCGGTACGCGGACGTCCTTGAGCGTGAGCGGGTGGGTGTCCGAGGCGTTCCAGCCCACCTTGTTGTAGGCCTTCTCGGCCTTGAACCCGGGGGTGCCGGTGGGCACGAGGATGGTGGAGATTTCCTTCTTGATGCTGCCGTCTTCGCGCTCGTGCTTGGCGGTGACGGCCGTCACGGTGACAAGGCTGGTGATGTCCGTGCCGGAGTTGGTGATGAACTCCTTGTTGCCGTTGATGATCCACTCACCCCCTTCGAGCCGGGCGGTGGTCTTGGTTCCGCCCGCGTCGGAGCCGGCCTCGGGTTCGGTCAGGCCGAACCCGGCGAGCGCCTTGCCGGACGCCAGGGAGGGCAGCCATTCCTCTTTCTGGGCGTCGGTGCCGAACCGGTACACGGGCATGGCGCCGAGGGAGACGCCGGCTTCCAGCGTGATGGCCACGGACTGGTCCACCCGGCCCAGCTGCTCCAGGGCGAGGGCGAGGGCGAAGTAGTCCCCGCCCATGCCGCCGAACTCTTCCGGGAACGGCAGGCCGAACAGGCCCATGTCCGCCATCTGGGAGACCACCTCGTAGGGGAAGCTGTGTTCCTCGTCGTGTTTTGCGGAAACCGGTGCCACCACTTCGTCGGCGAATTCGCGGACGGTGTTGCTGAGGTCCTGGTATTCCTCGCTGAGCTCAAAATCAGCCATGTTGGGATTTCCTTGTCTTAAGTCTGTAACGGGTCTGTTGGTGTACTGAAGGTGAAGATGCGGGACGGCTACTCTGCCGCGCCCATGGCGATGACGGATTCCTCCACCGCGTCCTCGGCTGCGTCCGACGCCGATGGCGGCGCCGCGGGGTGGACGGTGGCAAGCACCTGGTCCGCCTTGACCAGGTCGCCGGACGCGGAGCTGATGTGGACCGTGCCCTCGAGCGGTGCAACGAGCTGGTGCTCCATCTTCATCGCCTCCACCGAGAGCAGGACCTGGCCGGCCTCCACATGGTCGCCGTCGCTGACGGAGACGGAGACCACCGTGCCGGGCATCGGCGAGCGCACTGCCGGGTCCGCGGCGCCCTCCTCGCGCTGCACCGCAGCCAGGACGCGGGCCAGCCGGGACTCGCGGGTCAGCACCTCGAGCCGGCAGGACCAGCCCTCGTTGCCGAGGAAGATCGTCTGCGGATTGCCCTGTGGAGGGTAGGAGTTCCAGAAACTACCCAGCGCGTACCGGACTTCTTCACCATCGATTTCCAGGTAGACGTCGTCACCGGACAGACCGATCACAATCACCTTGTGCGCGGGACCATCGTTGACGCGGACAAGGGCGTGGCCCAGATCGAGGTTGCTCAACCAGGTGACGGCCACGGTGGCCACTCCCCCGCCGGGCGTTCCGAAGCTCATCCGCCACGGCGCGGATGCACCGAGGCGCCAGCCGGTGGTGGTATCCCAGGGGGACCGCACCGTGACCGGGGCCTCCGCCAGGACCCAGAACTGCATGGCGGCGGCGATGAGCTCGGCGTCCGCGACCAGCCGGAAGGTGAAGTCCGGCATTTTTCGTTCGATCAGGCCGGTGTCGAGGCGGCCGGCGCGGACATCGGCGTCGTTGATCAGCAGCCGCAGGTATTCAACGTTGGTGTCGATGCCCAGCGCCGTGTAGCGCGAAAGTGCCGTGTCGAGCTTGTCCAGCGCAGCTGTGCGGTCCCTGCCCCAGGCGATCACTTTGGACACCATGGGATCGTAATCGCTGGAAATTTCGAGTCCCTTGAGCAGGGCGGAGTCGATGCGGATGTCCGGATCGGCGGCCGCCGGAGTCAAGGAGTCCGGATCGTCCATGGCGGTGAAGATTTCCCCGCGCTCGTCCAGGACAACCACTTCGCCGGTGGACGGCAGGAAGTTCCGTTCCGGGATTTCGGCGTAGACGCGTGCTTCCACCGAGTGTCCGTCAAGCACGACGTCGTCCTGGCGGACGGTGAGTTCCCCGCCGGCGGCGATGCGCACCTGCCATTCGACCAGGTCGATGCCGGTGACCATCTCGGTGACCGGGTGTTCCACCTGCAGGCGGGTGTTCATCTCCATGAAGAAGAACTCGTCCGGGGCGTTGTCGGAGACCAGGAACTCCACCGTGCCTGCGCCGCTGTAATGGACGCTGCGGGCCGCGTTACAGGCCGCCTCGCCGATCCGCGCACGGACAGCGGCGCCGTCGGGCAGGGACTCGAGCAGCGGCGAGGGCGCTTCCTCAATGACTTTCTGATGGCGGCGCTGCAGGGAGCATTCGCGCTCCCCCAGGTGGATCACATTGCCGTGGTTGTCCGCCAGGACCTGCACTTCGATATGCCGCGGTGCCAGCACCAGGCGTTCCAGGAAGAGGGTGTCGTCGCCGAAGGCGCTGGCCGCGACCCGGCGGGCGGTGGCCAGGGTGGCCTCGAGCTCCTCCGGGCGTTCGACGATGTGCATGCCTTTTCCGCCGCCGCCGGCGGAGGGCTTGATCAGCAGCGGGAAACCGACGGCGGCAGAGGCCTCGATCAGTTGCGCGTCCGTCATTCCGGGTTCGGCGATGCCCGGGACCACGGGCACGCCGTAGCCGGTGACGTGGTTCTTGGAGCGGATCTTGTCGCCCATGACATTGAGGGACTCAACGCCGGGGCCGATGAAGGTGATGCCCGCCTTCTCCAGCGCGCGGGCGAAGTCGACATTCTCGCTGAGGAAGCCGTACCCCGGGTGCACGGCCTCGGCGCCCGTCTCGCGGCAGGCACGGACGATTGCCTCAATCTTGAGGTAGCTCTCGGCAGCGGCCGCCGGGCCGATCCGCACGGCTTGGTCGGCTTCACGCACGTGGCGCGCACCGGCGTCGGCGTCGCTGTAGACGGCCACCGAACGGATGCCGAGCGCGCGCAGGGTGCGGATCACGCGGCAGGCGATCTCGCCGCGGTTGGCGACGAGCACGGTGCCGAAGAGCGGCTTCGGGGGCGATGAGGGGGTAGTCATTTCTGGCTCACATCCGGAAGAGGCCGAAGGAGGTCTCCGGCAGCGGGGTGCGGGAGACGACGTCGAGCGCCAGTCCCAGGACGGTGCGGGTGTCCGCGGGGTCGATCACGCCGTCATCCCACAGACGGGCGGTGGAGTAGTAGGGGCTGCCCTGGTCCTCGTATTGCTGCTTGATGGGTGCCTTGAAGGCCTCCTCGTCCGCGGCGGACCATTCTTCGCCGCGGGCCTCATACTGGTCCCGCTTCACGGTGGCCAGCACGCTGGAAGCCTGGTTGCCGCCCATCACGGAGATCCGCGACGCCGGCCACATCCACAGGAAGCGCGGCGAATAGGCCCGCCCGCACATGGAGTAGTTCCCGGCGCCGAAGGAGCCGCCGATCACCACTGTCAGCTTGGGCACGCGCGCGGTGGCCACGGCCGTGACCATCTTGGCGCCGTTCTTGGCGATGCCGCCCTGCTCGTAGTCCTTGCCCACCATGAAACCGGACAGGTTCTGCAGGAAGATCAGCGGGATGCCGCGCTGGTCGCAGAGCTCGATGAAGTGGGCGCCCTTGAGCGAAGACTCGCTGAAGAGCACGCCGTTGTTGGCCACGATGCCCACCGGATGGCCGTGCAGCTTCGCGAAGCCGGCCACCAGGGTGGTTCCGTAGTTCTTCTTGAACTCGTGGAAGCGGCTTGCGTCCACCAGCCGGGCGATCACCTCACGCACGTCGTACTGGGCATTGACGTCGGTGGGGACGGCGCCGTAGAGCTCCTCCGGATCCGCGGCCGGTTCGACGGCGGTGTCAATGTCCCAGGCGGGGGCGGCCGGGCGGGGCAGGGTGGAGACGATGTCCCGGACGATCTGGAGGGCATGCTCATCGTTCTCGGCCAGGTGGTCGGTGACGCCGGAGATTTTCGAATGGACGTCCCCGCCGCCAAGTTCCTCGGCAGTGACGATCTCGCCGATCGCGGCTTTCACCAGCGGCGGCCCGCCCAGGAAGATGGTGCCCTGGTTGCGGACAATCACGGTTTCGTCGCTCATCGCGGGGACATAGGCGCCGCCGGCGGTGCAGGAACCCATCACGGAGGCGATCTGCGGGATCCCTGCCGCGGACATCTTCGCCTGGTTGAAGAAGATCCGGCCAAAATGTTCCTTGTCCGGGAAGACCTCGTCCTGTTTCGGCAGAAAGGCCCCTCCGGAGTCCACGAGGTAGATGCAGGGCAGCCGGTTCTCCAGCGCGATTTCCTGCGCCCGGAGGTGCTTCTTGACCGTCATCGGATAGTAGGTGCCGCCCTTGACCGTGGCGTCGTTGGAGATGACCAGCACCTGGCGGCCGTGGACCAGACCGATCCCCGCAATGACGCCGGCACCCGGGGAATCGTCGTTGTACATGCCGTTGGCGGCGAGCGGCGCGATCTCGAGGAACGGGCTGCCGTCGTCGAGCAGCTGGTCGATGCGCTCACGGGGCAGCAGCTTGCCGCGTGCCACGTGCCGCTCCCGGGACTTCTCCGGCCCGCCCAGCGCTGCCGTGGCGAGGCGTTCCTTCAGCTCGCGGGCCAGCCCCAGCTGGGCCTCGCGGTTCGCGGCGTAGGCGGCGCTGCCGGTGTCCACCAGGCTGGCGATTGTCTCCATTGACTGCTTCCGTTCCCGGACGCCCGGCGGGGCCGTCCTGAGCGATTCGGTTAGTACCGCATAACTGAGATTTAGGTTAGTCTCTATTAACTGTGATGTCCAACACGCGCCCGCCTTGCTAGGATTTGCAGTTCCAAGGAGGAAATGTGCCGATCACTGAGCGCAGCCCCGGCAGCCCGGCGGACCAACGGGTCGAGGCAGCAACCGAGCGGGTCCAGACCACCCAGCGCAGCCGGGCGAAAGAAAGCCGGCGGCAGGCGCTGCTGTCCTCGGCGGCCACGCTTTTTGCCCTCAACGGCTTCAACCGTGTTTCGCTGGAAGACCTGGGCGCCGCCGCCGGCGTCAGCGGCCCGGCCGTCTACCGGCATTTCGCGGGCAAACAGGCGGTCCTCGGGGCCCTGCTGCTCACCGTGAGCCAGGAGCTGCTGGAGGGCGGCCGGCGCGTGGTTGCGGACGCCGCTGATCCGGCCGCCGCCCTGGCCCGGCTGGTTCAGTTCCATGTGGATTTCGCCCTGAGCAATCCCGACGTCATCAGGGTCCAGGACCGCGACTTCAGCAACCTGTCCGACGACGACCAGGCCGAGGTCCGCACGCTGCAGCGCAACTACGTGGAACTGTGGGTGGAGGTGCTGCAGGCGCTGCACGCGGGCACGGACACCGCCGAGCTCCGGATGCGCGCACACGCCGCATTCGGCCTCATCAACTCCACGCCGCATTCGGTCCGCAGCCACGGCCGGCGGGTCGCGGCCAAGTCCGCAAGGCCGCTGCTGGAGAGCATGGCCCTCGCCGCCCTCCTGGTGACCGCCAGCCCCGTGCCCGGCGAGTAGAAGCAACACTGCCGGCCGCCCGTTCCCCGGCGACCCGGCTCGCGGCGTAACCGGGGCACTTAGACACGGACACGCCGAAAACTGCGGCGCCGCCGTCGTAAATTGGCCTCAAAGTGCCCCACGACGGCCGCCCCCCCGTGCCCTCCTGGTGACCGCCAGCCCCGTGCCCGGCGAGTAGAAGCAACACTGCCGGCCGCCCGTTCCTTCCGGAACCGGCAGCCGGCAATTCGTGCGGATTTGCTAGACCATGGCCAGGACCATGCCCGGGTCCGCCAGGATGGCCCCGATGTCCGCCAGGAAGCGGGACCCCTGTTCGCCGTCCACCAGCCGGTGGTCGAAGGACAGGCTCAGTGTCATGACCTGGCGCAGTGCCACTTCATCCTTGTATTCCCACGGCATCCTCCGGACGGCACCCATGGCGAGGATGGCTGCTTCGCCCGGATTGAGGATGGGCGTGCCGGCATCAATGCCGAACACTCCGATGTTGGTGATGGAGATGGTGCCGCCGGAGAGCTCGGCCGGGCTGGTCTTGCCGGACCGGGCGGTCTCGGTCAGGGCCGTGATGGCCGTGGACAACTCGGTCAGGGACATGCGGTCCGCGTCCTTGATGTTCGGCACGGTCAGTCCGCGGGGAGTCGCCGCGGCAATTCCGAGGTTCACGTAGTTGAACTGCACGATCTCCTGGCTGGCCTCCTCCCAGCGCGAGTTCAGCGACGGCTGGCGGCGGAGGGCGATCAGCAAAGCCTTGGCCACGAGTGTCAGCGGAGTGAGCTTGAGGCCTTCAAAAGCCCGGCTTGCCTTGAGCCGGGCCAGCAGCTCCATGGTGGGGGTGACATCGACGGTCAGGAATTCCGTGGCGTGCGGTGCCGTGAAAGCACTGGACACCATGGCCGCAGCGGTCAGCTTACGGACACCCTTGATGGGCGTCCGGGTTTCGCGTTCTCCCGGGGCGCCGGTGCCGGTGCCCGCTCCGGCCAGGGCGCGGGCAGCCGCCGGAACGTCTCCCCCGCCGACAAAGTTCCGCACGTCGTCGCGGGTGATCAGACCTCCGGCGCCGGTGCCGGCCACTTCCGTGAGCTCAACACCGAGGTCCTTGGCCAGCTTCCGGACAGGCGGCGTGGACCGCGGACGTTCGGCAGGGGCTGCGGTGTCGACGCGTCCGGCCGCCGGGGCTGTGGCCGGCTCCGCGGCCGGGGCAGCCCCTGCGCGTGCCGGGGCTGTGGCGGGCTCCGCCACCGGCGAAGCGAACGTGCGGGCACGCCGTGCCGGACGGCCGGAACTTTCGACGACGGCGCCGTACCCCACGAGGTTGGGTTCCCGTTTGGCGGCCTCCGCCTGGGCCGGACCTCCGGCCGCGGGGCCGCCGTCGTCGCCCTCAACCTCGAACGAAACGATCGGCTTGCCAACCTCCACCACGGTTCCCGCCTTTTCGTGGAGGGCTGTGATCACACCTGCGAACGGCGACGGCAGTTCCACGACCGCTTTGGCGGTCTCCACTTCGGCAATGACCTGGTTCAGGGCCACGGTATCGCCCACGGCCACTTTCCAGCTAAGGATTTCTGATTCCGTCAGCCCTTCACCGAGGTCCGGGAGCCTGAATTCCTTGATCATGGCGGCGCTCATCCTTCCAGCCCGCTGAGGGAATTGGGACGGCCCAGGGCACGGTCCACACCGTCAAGGATTCTGTCCAGACCTGGCAAATGGTGCATTTCAACTTTCGAGTAGGGGTACGGGATATCGAAGCCCGTGACGCGGACCGGGGCGGCTTCAAGGTGGTAGAAGCAGCGTTCGGTGATACTCGCGGCCACTTCGGCTCCGAGCCCGCCGGACTGACCGGCCTCGTGCGTGATCACCAGCCGTCCCGTCTTGCGCACCGAGGCCTCCAGCGTTGCGAAGTCCACCGGGGCCAGCGAGCGCAGGTCGATCACCTCAATGGAGACGCCCTCGTCCGCCGCGGCCAGGGCGGCGTCCTTGGCGGTCTTGACCAGCGGACCGTACGCAACGAGCGTCACGTCCGTGCCTTCGATCACCACCCGCGCCTTTTCCATGGACAGCGCGGCGCCGGGTTCGATGGACTCGTCCACCTCGCCCTTGTCGTGGTAGCGGCGCTTCGGCTCGAAGTACAGTACCGGATCGTCGAGGGCGATGGCCTGCTGGATCATGGTGTGTG
The DNA here is from genome assembly GCF_030718995.1 of Arthrobacter oryzae. Taxonomy (NCBI): domain Bacteria; kingdom Bacillati; phylum Actinomycetota; class Actinomycetes; order Micrococcales; family Micrococcaceae; genus Arthrobacter; species Arthrobacter oryzae. The sequence goes on along the minus strand of NZ_CP132204.1, from coordinate 3,218,334 downwards.
CGTCCTGCGGCGTGGAGGGGCTGACCACGCGAAGGCCGGACGTGTGGGTGAAGTACGCCTCCGGAGACTCCGAATGGTGTTCCGGCGAACCGATGCCGCCACCAAACGGCACGCGGACGGTGATGGGCATCTTCACGGCGCCCTGCGTGCGGTAGTGGATCTTGGCCACCTGGGACACAATCTGGTCGAAGGCGGGATAGATGAACCCGTCGAACTGGATTTCCACCACCGGCCGGTAACCCCGGTAGGCAAGGCCGACGGCGGTGCCCATGATCGCGGACTCGGCGAGCGGAGTGTCCACGACGCGGTGTTTGCCGAAGTCCTTCTGCAACCCGTCGGTCACACGGAAGACACCGCCGAGGGTGCCGATGTCCTCGCCCATCAGGATCACCTTGGGGTCGTTTTCGAGGGACTTGCGGAGCCCGGAATTGATTGCCCGGGCAAAGGTCATCTGCGTCATCAGCGAGCACCTTCTTCTGAGTTGGCTCCTGCGGGATCGCCGAAGGAAGCCAGGTAGCGGGAGTAGTGGTCCTCCTGGCGGTCCAGCCAGGAGTTGGGGGTGCTGTAGACGTTCTTGAAGATATCCATCGGCTCCGGATCCGGCATGTTGATGCACCCGGCCCGCATTTCCCGGGCCACGGCGTCGGCCTTGGCAGCCACCCGGGCCTCCAACTGCTCCGTCAGCAGCCCCTTGCGTTCCAGCAGGCCCTTGACCCTGGCAATCGGGTCCTTGGCCGCCCAGTCCTCAAGTTCGTTGGCATCCCGGTACCGTGTGGGGTCGTCGGCAGTGGTGTGCGGTCCCATCCGGTAAGTGACTGCCTCGATGAACGTGGGCCCTCCGCCGTGACGGGCCCGTTCGATTGCCTCGCGCGTGGCCGCCATCACCGCCAGGACGTCATTGCCGTCCACCTGGACGCTGGGGATGCCGAACCCGGCGGCACGGTCGGCGATCCTGATGTGTGACTGCAGCCGGACCGGTTCGGAAATGGCCCAGTGGTTGTTCTGGCAGAAGAAGACCACCGGGGACTGGAAGCTGGCGGCGAAGACCATCGCCTCGTTGACGTCGCCCTCACTGGTGGCACCGTCGCCGAAATATGTGATGGCCACGGAGTCGGCGCCGTCATTCTGAATGCCCATGGCATAGCCGGTCGCATGGAGGGTCTGGGCGCCGATAATGATTTGGGGAGTGGCCATGTTAACCGTGTAAGGGTCCCAGCCTGAGGACGCATTGCCCCGCCAGACCGTGAGGATGTCCGCCAGGTCCACGCCGCGGCAGTAGGCGACGCCGTTCTCGCGGTAGCTGGAAAACACGAAGTCATCGTCCCGGAGCGACCTCGCGGAACCTATCTGGGAAGCCTCCTGCCCCAGCATCGGCGGCCACAGGCCAAGCTCCCCCTGGCGCTGGAGGGCGGTGGCTTCGGTATCGATCCGGCGGATGACCACCATATCCTCGTACAGGGACGCCAACTGCTCATCAGTGACTTCCCGAACCCAGGCGTCGTACTGCGGATGACTGACTCGCTCACCCCCGGGAGTGATCAGTTGGACCATGCTGCCGCCCGCCCCGTGGTGATGTCCTGCACTGCTGTCCGGGCCGCCTGCAGCATTGCCGCCCTGACCCAACTCGTCTGTAAACACAGTTGCACGCAACCTTCATACGTCGTGTCACCGGCGCTCAAGGAACTCGTGATCCCCGTGCACGCCAGCCGCCCGGGCGCCGTTGCCCCGGATAATTGTGACGATACTCACAATGCTCATTGGGTACAACCACCGCAACAGAAACTGAGCAGAATGCCCTGTAACAGCCTCTAAGGCCGTGCTAATCTTGCGCATTATGCAAGCTTTGGATGGCACTGACACCCGGCTCCTCTCAGCCCTCGCGAAGGATCCGAAACGAACGGTGGTGGCCCTGGCGCAGAAGCTCGGGCTCTCGCGCAACACCGTGCAGGCCCGGATGGCCCAGCTGGAGAAGAAACATGTCTTCCTGTCCTTCGAGCGGCGCATTAATCCGGCGGCACTGGGATACCCGCTGATGGCGTTTATTTCCGTCCATGTGCAGCAGCAGAAGCTGGGACAGCTGGCAGTGGACCTGGCCGGCATCCCGGAAATCCTGGAAGGCTACGGCCTGACCGGCTCGGCCGACCTCCTGCTGCGGGTGGTGGCGCTGGACGCCGAAGACCTTTTCCGGATCAACGGCAAGATCCTGGCGTGTGACGGGGTGGACCGGACCGATACGGCGCTCGCCATGGGAGAGCTCATCCCCTTCCGGATCCAGCCGTTACTGGAGCGGGGCCCCGCCGAAGCGTGACGTGCCGCTTCCGGCTGATGATGCCGGGGGTTATAGGCTGGGTCGAGTTGAACGAATCGCGGCCGGGAACGGCCCGTGCAATCAGGCAGTGGCCAGGCCGGCTGCCGGAAAGGCTTGATCTTGGGCAATCCTCAGGAACCGAACCAGCCTGACGAACCGGATGCAGGCGGCGAGCGGCGCCGGCGGCAGCCTCCTCCCGTCCCGCCATACGACCCTTCCGGACCGCAGATGCCGCCACCGCACTACGGGTCCCCCGGGCACAAGACTCCCGATGAGCACGGGGCTCCGGGCGAGCATGGAATTCCGGGACAGCAGCCGATCCCGCATTACGGCGAACCCGAGTACGGTCAGCCCCGGCACGGTCAGCCGCAACCCGGCGATCCCCGCGAGGGTCAGCCGCAGGACGTAACCCCGCAGCCCGGCACCCCGCAGTACGACGGCTCCCAGCCCGCTCACCCGCAGTACGGAAGCTCCCCCTACGGCGCTCCGCAATACACCGATCCCGGGCCCTATGGCGTCCCCGGCCAGCACCCGCCTGCCAAGAGCCGCAAGAAGCTGTGGATCATCCTGGGCATCGTGGGCGGTGTTCTGCTGCTGGCCATCGTGGGAGTCGCACTAGTGGTCAACCTCGTGGGCGGCGCAACCAGCAAAGCCAAGGGCCTGGCGGAGGACTTTACGCAGCTCGTCATTGCCGGCGACACTGACACCGCCTATGACGACTTCCTGGACCCGGCCCTCCAGGACAAGCTCTCCAAGGAGGAATTCGCCGCCGGCGTCCAAAGCCTCGAACTGGACGAGACCTGCGAGCCGACGTACAACGACTTCAAGGTCAGCAGCGACAACGGCAACAACGCCGCCGACGTCGCCGGGGTCATCAGCTGCGACGGCAAGGACGTGGACCTCGCATACCGTTTCGACGGGAACAAGGACATGAAGATGATCAACATCAAACTCCGCCCAAAGGCCTGACCGCCACGCCGCAGCGACGCAACACCACAGGACGCAACACCACAAGACACAACAGGAGCTCCCGTCATTGACGGGAGCTCCTGTTGTTTTTGTCGGCCCGGGGCCTAGTGGTCCACTGCCTTCTCGGCACCGACGCCGGTCAGGGAACGGACTTCCATTTCGGCCTGCTTGGTGGTGTCTTCCAGCTTCTTGTCCAGCACCGAACCGAGCCAGCCCAGGAAGAACGCGAGCGGGATGGAAACGATGCCGGGGTTGCTGAGCGGGAAGATCGCGAAGTTGGCGCCCGGGATCATGGACGTCTTGGCGCCCGAGACCACCGGCGACAGGGCAATCAGGATGATCGCCGAGCCCAGCCCGCCGTACATGCTCCAGATGGCGCCCTGGGTGGTGAACTTACGCCAGAACAGCGAGTACACGATGGTGGGCAGGTTCGCCGAAGCAGCCACGGCGAAGGCGAGCGCCACGAGGAACGCCACGTTCTGGCCGTTGGCGAAGATACCGCCGGCAATGGCCAGGAGCCCGATGACCACGACGGTGCGCCGGGCAACCTTGACCTCCGTGTCGGCGTCGGCCTTGCCCTTGGCGATAACGCTGGCGTAGATATCGTGGGCAAACGACGCCGCTGCCGTGATGGTGAGGCCGGCCACGACGGCCAGGATGGTGGCGAACGCGACCGCCGAGATAAAGCCGAGCAGCAGCGGACCGCCGAGGTGGAACGCCAGCAGCGGTGCGGCCGAGTTGACGCCGCCCGGAGCCCCCTTGATGGTTTCGGCGCCTACCAGTGCTGCAGCACCGTAGCCCAGGACCAGGGTGAACAGGTAGAACAGGCCGATCAGCCAAATGGACCAGACCACTGACTTGCGGGCTTCCTTGGCGGTGGGCACCGTGTAGAAGCGCATCAGGACGTGGGGCAGGGCCGCGGTGCCGAGCACGAGGGCCAGGCCCAGGGACATAAAGTCAAGCTTGGACGTCTCGGTCTTGCCGTACTGCAGGCCGGGGTTGAGGATGTTCGGGTTGCCCGAAGCCTCCACCGCGCCGCCGAGGAGGTCGGAGAGGTTGAAGCCGTAGATGGCGAGGACCCAGAAGGTCATCACGGCAGCGCCGGCAATCAGGAGCATGGCCTTGATGATCTGGACCCAGGTGGTGCCCTTCATGCCGCCGATCAGTACGTACATGATCATCAGGGCGCCGACGACGATAATGACCAGCGCCTGTCCGCCCCAGTCGCTGATGCCCAGGAGCAGGGAGATCAGGCTGCCGGCTCCTGCCATCTGCGCCAGAAGGTAGAAGAAGCAGACAGCAAGGGTGGAGATGGCTGCCGCGATGCGGACCGGGCGTTGCTTCAGCCGGAAGGAGAGGACATCGGCCATGGTGAACTTGCCGGTGTTGCGGAGCAGTTCGGCGACGAGCAGCAGGGCGACGAGCCAGGCGACCAGGAAGCCGATGGAGTACATGAAGCCGTCATAGCCGTTGATCGCGATGGCGCCGGTAATGCCCAGGAACGAGGCGGCGGAGAGGTAATCGCCGGCGATGGCGGTGCCGTTCTGCGGGCCGGTGAACGACCGTCCGGCGGCGTAGTAGTCTGCGGCCGTCTTGTTGTTGCGGCTGGCCTTGATCACAATGATCATGGTGACCGCCACGAACAGGCCGAAGATGCCCATGTTCAGCAGGGTGGTTTCCTTGAGGTCCGCAACGTCAACGGCGGCCGGAATCATGAGCGTCATTTGGTTACCCCGCTGATTTTGTTGCCTTTCTTATCGAACTCGTGGCCTTCGATTTCGTGCCGGATTTCTGCGGCGATGGGATCGAGGCGCCGGTTGGAGTAGCTCACGTACCAGCCGGTGATCGCGAACGTGGACACAAACTGCAGCAGGCCCATGATCAGCCCGATGTTGATGTTGCCCCAGACCTTGGTGGACATAAAGCCGACGGCATAATCGGCCAGGAGGACGTATGCGAAGTACCAGAGCAGGAACGCAACGGCCATCGGAAAGACAAAGCTGCGGTGACGCTTGCGCAGTTCCTGGAACTGCTTGGTCGACTGGACTTGCTTGAAGTCCACGGACGCCGCTGCGTCCGGAGTTGGGGCATCGTTACCCATCATTCCTCCTCATTGAGACTTGCTGTCCACACCTGCTGCCCCTGTCCCCCACAGACAGTCCCAGCCAATGTGACTGCAATCACTGTGCCCCGTGATGCGGCTTACAATCCAGAGAAGCCCGCCGGGCCGTCGCTCAGCGGTCCCGATGCTGCGCCAAACGGCGCCCCGCGGCTCCGCCGGGCAGGCTACGCTGGGCACCATGCCGGACTCCCCCTTGTTCACCGCCGCGGCCGTTGCCGTGATCGCGATGGCGATCGCCGTCGTCGTCTTCGTGGGACTCAAAGTCCTGCGGTCCTTCCGGGAACTGGGAACCGATGCGGAACGGGCCACCTACAAGACCCTGCACGCGGCGTCACGGGCCGGCCAGCACCTGCGCACCGGGCTGAACCCCGCGGGCGCGGCGAAAGCCAGCAGGCAGCTGCGCACCATCCTGGGCTGCGATGCCCTGGCCATCACCGACACATCGGGGGTCCTCGCCTGGGACGGCGCCGCGGAAGAACTGAAACCGTCCCTGATGGGACTCGCCGCGAAAGTGCTCGACGGCGGCCACACGGCGGTGATCCCGGCAGGCGAGCTGCTGATGCTCGCCGGAGACACCGCCTCCGGCCCGATCACGCCCGACGTAGAACGCGCAGTGGTCATTGCCCCCATCAAGGCCGGCGCGCGGGTGGTGGGCGTGGTGGCGGCCTTTGCGCCGTCCGCGGGCGCCGGGCTGGTCAGGGCCACCGGCGAAGTGGCCGACTGGGTGGCGGCCCAGGTTGAACTCGCCGAACTCGACGCCTCCCGGACCCTCCTCATGGAGGCCGAAGTCCGGGCCCTCCGCGCCCAGATTAGCCCGCACTTCATCTACAACTCCCTGAACGCGATTGCGTCCTTCATCAACACGGACCCTGTGCGGGCCCGGGAACTGGTGGTGGAATTTGCCGACTTCACCCGCTACTCGTTCCGCCGCCACGGGGACTTCACCACCCTCGCCGAAGAGCTCCGGTGCATCGACCGCTACCTGCTGCTGGAACGGGCGCGCTTCGGCGACCGCGTGCAGGTGAGCCTGCGGATCGCCCCCGAGGTGCTGAGCACGGTGATCCCGTTCCTCAGCCTGCAGCCCTTGGTGGAAAATGCCGTCCGGCACGGCCTGGAGGCCAAGGAAGGTCCGGGGCATATCACCATTGCGGCAAATGATTCCGGCGCGTTCGCCGAGGTAACCATCGAGGACGACGGCGTGGGGATGGATCCCGAACAGCTGCGGTCCATGCTGGCCGGACACAGCGACGGTGACCATGTGGGGCTGCGGAACGTGGATGCCCGGCTCCGCCAGGTGTACGGCGAGGACAACGGCCTGGTTATCGAAACGGCACCCGGCGAGGGAACACTGATCACCATGCGCGTTCCCAAGTCGCAGCCCGGCCACGACGCCTGAGCGCCACGGGCCTCACCAGCCGGAGCGCCGGGATAATCTAGAACCATGATTAACGTCCTCGTCGCCGACGACGAGCTGCCCGCTGTTGAGGAACTGGCCTTCCTGCTGGGCCGGGACGACCGGATCGGGGCCATCCACCGGGCGTCCTCCGGCGCCGAGGCCCTCCGGGTCCTTGATGCCGAGACGGTGGACGCCGTGTTCCTGGACATCCACATGCCCGCCCTGTCAGGCCTGGACATTGCCCGGGCCATTTCACGCAGCAGCAATCCGCCGGCTGTCGTGTTCGTTACCGCCGACGAGGACTGCGCCCTGGAAGCGTTCGAACTTGCCGCCGTCGACTACCTGCTGAAACCCGTCCGCGCGGAACGCCTGGCCAGGTCGGTGGGCCGCATCAGCGAACTCATGAAGGACGGCGGAGCACCGCCGGAAATGATCACGGTGGACCTCGGCGGCACCACGCGGATGATCCGGCGCGACGACGTCACGTACGTCCAGGCACAGGGCGACTACGCCCGGCTGCACACAGCGGATGCCAGCTACCTCATCCGCGTCCCGCTGGCCGATCTGGAGCAGCAGTGGGCCGAGGCAGGGTTCCTTCGCACCCACCGGTCCTACCTCATCGCCCTCAACCACGTGAGCCACATGAAGCTCGCCTCAGCCCGGCCGACCGTCACCGTGGCCGGGGCCGAACTGCCCATCAGCCGCCGCCACCTGCCGTCTGTCCGGGAGAAGCTCGAAACCACCCGGATCCGGCCGCAGGCATGACCCGCGTCAGGGTGACGGCCCCGCGGTCTGCGGCAAAGCCGGTGATGGATTCCCGGGTAGCCGCCGAGGAGTCCGATGTGGGCCAGGTGTTTGTCCGGTCCCTGATCCGCTCCCAGCTGCGCCTGGCGCTCGTGGTGGCCGCGGGGTTCCTGCTGATCCTGCTGGCGTTTCCGCTCATGCTGGGGCTGGTTCCCGGGCTGGCGGAGGCGAAGATCGCGGGCATCCCCTTCGGCTGGTTTCTCCTCGGCGCCGGGATCTACCCGGTGATCGGGCTCAGTGCGTGGCTCTACATCCGGACGGCCGCCCGCAACGAGGCCCGGTACCGGGACCTGGCGGAGGACAAGTGAGGCGGCGTTGAACCCGGTGGTGGGCATCGCGGCGTTGGTGGCCGTTTCCGTGGCCACCGCCGTCATCGGGTTCTACGGGCTGCGGATCTCACGCACGACGGGCGACTTCTACGTGGCATCCCGGACAGTCCGCCCGTGGTGGAACGCGTCAGCAATTGGCGGTGAGTACCTGTCCGCCGCCAGTTTCCTGGGTGTGGCCGGGCTGGTGCTGCTCTCCGGCACGGATGCACTCTGGTTTCCTATCGGCTACACCGCGGGATACCTGATGCTGCTGCTGTTCGTTGCCGCACCGCTCCGGCGCTCGGGCGCCTACACCATCCCGGACTTCACGGAAGTGCGACTCGATTCACGTGCTGTCCGCCGCGTCACCAGCCTGGTGGTGGTGGTGGTGGGCTGGCTCTACATCGTGCCGCAACTACACGGCGCGGCCCTGACAATCCGCATCACCACCGGGTTGCCGTCCTGGGTGGGATCCGTGGCGGTAGTCATTGTGGTGTGCCTGACGGTGGTGGCCGGAGGGATGCGCTCCATCACTTTTGTGCAGGCGTTCCAGTACTGGCTGAAACTCACGGCCTTGGCGGTGCCCATTGTGTTCATCGCCCTCGTGCTGGCGGGCAACGGGACACCGGCCCTGGCCGAAGCCAACACGAACCCCACAGGGCTGGCTCCCACCGGGCCCTACCAGAACATCTCGCTGCTGGTGGCGCTGCTCTTTGGCACGCTGGGGCTGCCGCACGTCCTGGTGCGGTTCTACACCAACCCTGACGGGCAGTCGGCCCGCCGCACCACCCTGATCGTGCTGGGGCTGCTCTCCGTGTTCTACCTCTTTCCCACCGCCTACGGACTGCTGGGCCGCATGTTCGCCCCCGGCCTCGCACAGGGCGGCCGGTCGGATGCGCTGGTCCTGCTGCTGCCAGGCCGGCTGATTGGCGGACCGGCCGGGGACATGCTCTCGGCGCTGGTGGTGGCGGGGGCGTTCGCCGCGTTCCTGTCCACCACGTCCGGGCTTGTGGTCTCCCTGGCCGGCGTCATCAGCCAGGACGTGCTGGGCGGGAGTGTCCGCGGCTTCCGGCTGGCAGCCCTGGTTTCGGCAACCGTGCCGCTGGGCTTTGCGTTCATGACCGACTCCCTGGCGTTGGCCGGCAGCGTGGGCCTGGTGTTCGCGTTCACTGCCTCCACGATCTGTCCGGCCCTGTTGCTTGGAATCTGGTGGCGGGGCCTCACGGATGCCGGTGCCATCGCCGGCATGGTGACCGGCGGGGTGCTGTGCGGCGGCGCCCTGGTTGCCGGAGCCCTGTCCGGTCCGGCCGCATCCGGCGCCGCAATGCCGCAGTGGCTGGCACAGCCGGCCGCCTGGACGGTCCCGGCCGCCTTCGCCGTGATGGTCCTGGTCTCCCGTGCCACCAAGGGCCGCGTGCCGCGGACGCTGACGAAGGTGATGACCAGGCTGCACACGCCGGAACGCCCGCTGGCCACCGAACGCCAAGGCACCCTTGAACACTAGGGGCCTTTGAACGCCAGAGGCTGGTGAACGCCAGGGATTGCCCCGACGGCGAACGCCCGCAGCCGTCAGTCGATGGCCGCCATGAGCTCGACCACGCGGTCCAGGAAGGCGTCCACCTGAGTTTCTTCGTAACCGTCCTTGCCCTTGGCCTGACGGAAAACCGCGCGGCGGACGTTGTCAACGCTGAGCGGCTGGTCATGCTCGAGGTAGCCGATGAGGTCGTGGCACAGGTTGTCCACGTCCACAGTGTTGTAGCTTCGGACCCGGCCGCCCGCCGGCCGGCGGAACCGTTCGCCGTCGTGGCGGTGCAGCCGGCCGCGCAGGAGGCCGGACAGCTTGCCGATTTCACGGAGCCACGCGTCCTCGCCGCGCGCTGCGATGAGCTCATCACGTTCGCGCCGGGCGAAGGCATCTTCCAGGCGGTCCAGGGCTGCGTCGACGCCCGCCGCGGCGTAGCCGCCCTTGACGGGATCGAAGCAGACGGCCCGGACGTCGGCGCTCTTGATGACGTGGGCGGCCGCCCTCGGGTTCTCGAACGAAATCCGTGCGCGCTGGAGGAACTGGTCCACCTGCTTGGCGTTGTAGCCGTATTCGTTCCGCTGCACGCGGTCAAATGACGCAGGGATCTGCCGTTGAATGTCCACTGTCACGTTGCTTTCCTTCAGTGCTGATCAGCTGTTTTTGCTCCGCACCAGTCTAAGGCGCCGAGTTGTTGCCGGGCAGGAAGCCTCAGGCCCCGGAAACGGCTGTGAACAGGATAAATGCCGCCGGGGAGGCGAAGACGATTGAGTCCAGGCGGTCCATCACGCCGCCGTGGCCGGGCAGGATGCTACTCATGTCCTTGATGCCGAGTTCCCTTTTGACCATGGATTCGGCCAGATCGCCGATGGTGGATGCGGCCACCATGCCGACGGCGAGCACCACGCCCACCCACCACGGCTTGTCCAGCAGGAAAAGGCAGGCCAGGACGCCGACGGCAGTGGCGCCGGCGATGGAGCCTGCGAACCCTTCCCAGGATTTCTTGGGGCTGATCTTGGGCGCCATGGGATGTTTCCCGAAGGAGGCTCCCACGAGGTAGCCGAACGTGTCGTTGGAAACAACCAGCAGGAGCATCGTGGCGATTTGCCATGCTCCGGCCGGAATCACTCCGCCCGGCCAAAGGCCCACGGGCGCCACGCTTCCCGTCCCGTGCAGCGGAAGGATCGCGAAGCTGATGAAGAACGGTACCCACGCCATGGTGAAAACGCCGGCAAAGATGCTGCGGGCCGACCCTGCGGCGCTCTCGATGGTCCGCCACAGCAGCACGGCCACGCTGCTTGCCACCAGCGCAAAGAGCAGGCTCTCCAGCCCGCCGAAGTACGCAGCGAGCGGCATTCCCACCGTGCCCACCATCACCGGAACGATGGGCAGGCGGGTGCCGCTAACCTCAAGGGCCCGGAAGATCTCCCAGACGCCAAACACGGCGAACGCGGTGGTGACCAGGACAAAGCCGAGCGGCAGGAACAGGAGGCCCCCCAAAACGGCGAAAAGCATCGCGAGACCCACCACAGTGGCGGCTGGAAGATTCCTTCCCGCCTTGGGCGTTGGGTTGGCGCGTTGCTTCCCCCGGACCCGGACCCTGGGTCCGGGCCCCTGCTGTGCCTGATCCATCAGACCTCGAGCAGCTCGGCTTCCTTGCGCTTGAGCAGATCGTCGATGCCGTCAACGTGTGCTTTTGTGATGGCGTCGAGTTCCTTCTCGCCGCGCGCGCCCTCATCCTCGCCCGCTTCGCCGTCCTTGACGAGCTTGTCCAGGGTTTCCTTGGCCTTGCGGCGGATGTTCCGGATGGACACCTTGGCGTCCTCGCCCTTCGCCTTGACGATCTTGACGTATTCCTTGCGGCGTTCCTTGGTCAGCTCCGGAATGGTGATCCGGATGACGTTGCCGTCGTTGGACGGGTTGGCGCCCACCTCAGAGTCGCTGAGGGCCCGTTCGATATCGCGCAGGGCGGTCTTGTCGAACGGGGTGATCAGGATGGTCCGGGCGTCCGGGATCGCGAAGGAGGCCAGCTGCTGCAGCGGGGTGGGTGAGCCGTAGTAGTCCACCAGCACCTTGTTGTAGAGGCCCGGGTTTGCCCGTCCGGTGCGGATCGAGGCGAAGTCTTCCTTGGCTACCTCGACTGCCTTGTCCATCTTGTCCCCGGCTTCGAGCAAGGTTTCTTCGATCACGGTCTCTCCTCAGAAATTGGTGCATTCCGGCTGGCCGGAACAATGCACGGTTCGTTCCGTCTTTGCGGCCCGCCCACCGGGCCGGCCTTCCTCAAATCATCCTAGCCGTTGCTAGGGGGTGACTACGGTGCCCAGCTGCTCTCCGCGGATGGCCCGGGTGACGTTGCCTTCGCCTTCCATGCCAAACACCACCATGGTGAGGTTGTTGTCCTTGCACATGGTCATGGCGGTCTGGTCCATCACGCGGATGTCGCGGCGCAGGGCGTCGTCATAGCTCAGGCGGTCAAGTTTCTCGGCGCCGGGATCCTTCTTGGGGTCCGCCGTGTAGACGCCGTCCACCCCGCTTTTTGCCATCAGTACGACGTCGGCGTGCACTTCCAGCGCACGCTGGGCAGCCACGGTATCGGTGGAGAAGTAAGGCAGCCCGGCGCCGGCTCCGAAGATCACGACGCGACCCTTTTCCATGTGGCGGATGGCGCGGCGCGGGATGTAGGCCTCAGCCACCTGCCCCATGGTGATGGCGCTTTGCACGCGGGTTTCCACTCCCGCCTGTTCCAGGAAGTCCTGGAGGGCGAGGCAGTTCATCACGGTGCCCAGCATACCCATGTAGTCGGCGCGGGAGCGGTCCATGCCGCTCTGGGACAGTTCGGCTCCGCGGAAGAAGTTACCGCCGCCCACGACGATCGCAACCTCGACGTCGGGAACTGCTGCGGCGATCTGCTTGGCGACTCCGCGGACGGTGTCCGGGTCCACACCCAGCTTGCCGCCGCCGAAGACCTCGCCGGAAAGTTTCAGGAGGACGCGACGCCGGCTCTTCTCTGACTGGACAGAATTGTTGACGGTTTCCATGGTGCCTTCCCGTAAATGAGCTCTGAGCTAGGTTATCGTGCCGGATGGCCAAAGGTGCTATTTCCTCCGGCCGTAAACGCAGCCTGAAACGCTGCGGTTGCATGCAAAAGGGGCGGCCACCGAAGTGACCACCCCTTTGCGTGACTAACTAGGAACCGACGCGGAAACGCGCGAAGGCAGTGCCCTTGACGCCGGCCTCTTCGAGGACCTGCGCCACAGACTTCTTGGCATCCTTGGCGAATGCCTGGTCAACCAGGACTTCACCCTTGTAGAAGCCCGTCACGCGGCCTTCCACAATCTTGGTCATGGCAGCTTCGGGCTTGCCTTCAGCTTTTGCCGTTTCCTCGGCGATGCGGCGCTCGGACTCAACCAGCTCAGCCGGAACGTCTTCGCGGCTCAGGTAGTTCGGAGCCATTGCGGCAATGTGGACGGCGACGTCGTGTGCAGCGGTCGCTGCAGCTTCGCCTTCGCCGTCGACAGCGAACAGGACGCCGACCTGGGCCGGGAGGTCCTTGGAGGTCTTGTGCAGGTAGGCGTCAACCGTGCCGCCCTCGATGCGGGAGATCCGGCGGACAACAACCTTCTCGCCGAGGATTGCGCCTTCTTCGACAACAACCTCGGACAGCGGCTTGCCGTCAACTTCGGTGGCCAGCAGGGTCTCGATGTCGGCTGCGCCGGACTCGACCGCTACGGCCAGGACCTTGTCGGCCAGCTGGATGAACTTGTCAGCCTTGGCGACGAAGTCGGTCTCGCAGTTGACCTCGATCATCACGCCGACGCCGCCGGCAACCTTGGCAGCAACCAGGCCTTCAGCGGTGGAGCGGCCTTCACGCTTGGTAGCGCCCTTCAGGCCCTTGATGCGGATGATCTCGATGGCCTTTTCAGCGTCACCGTTGGCCTCGTCAAGAGCCTTCTTGACATCCATCATGCCGGCGCCGGTGCGCTCGCGCAGAGCCTTGATATCAGCGGCAGTGTAGTTCGCCATGTGAACCCCTCTGTCTAGAAATTTGTGTGGTGTACGGACTGACAGGACGGCAGCTCACCGAGTGAGCGGCCATCCTGTCAGAAACCCCCGGCACTGCGGACAGTGCCGGGGATGGTCCAGATTTACTTGTCTGCCTACTTGGCAGCGTCGGCTTCGCCGGCTGCAGCTTCGGTTGCCTCGGCAGCTGCCGGGGCTTCCTCTGCGGCGGGAGCCTCTGCAGCGGCGGGAGCTTCTTCAGCCTTGCTGCCTTCGAGGAGCTCGCGCTCCCACTCGGCCAGCGGCTCTTCCGGAGCTTCCGTGGTGCCGGTTGCGCGCTGGTTACGGGCGATCAAACCCTCGGCAACGGCGTCGGCAACAACGCGGGTCAGCAGGTTGACGGAGCGGATGGCGTCGTCGTTACCCGGGATCGGGAAGTCGACTTCGTCCGGGTCGCAGTTGGTGTCCAGGATGGCAACAACCGGGATGTTCAGCTTCTTGGCCTCGTCAACGGCGAGGTGTTCCTTCTTGGTGTCCACGATCCAGAGCACGGACGGTGCCTTGGTCAGGTTGCGGATACCGCCGAGGTTGGTTTCCAGCTTGGTGAGTTCACGGCGAAGGAGCAGCAGTTCCTTCTTGGTGTACGCGGAGCCGGCGACGTCGTCGAAGTCGATCTCTTCGAGTTCCTTCATGCGCTGGATACGCTTGGAGACCGTCTGGAAGTTGGTCAGCATACCGCCGAGCCAACGCTGGTTGACGTACGGCTGGCCAACGCGGGTGGCCTGCTCGGCGATGGATTCCTGCGCCTGCTTCTTGGTGCCGACGAAGAGAACGGTGCCGCCGTGTGCAACGGTGGCCTTCACGAACTCGTAGGCGCGGTCGATGTAGGACAGCGACTGCTGCAGGTCAATGATGTAGATGCCGTTGCGCTCCGTGAAGATGAAGCGCTTCATCTTCGGGTTCCAACGACGGGTCTGGTGTCCAAAGTGGACGCCGCTGTCAAGCAGCTGGCGCATAGTTACGACGGGCATGCCGACGCTCCTTCCGGCAGGTCATTCATGAGAGAGCCCATGGCTCTCTTACCCTGCCAATAGTTGACGGTTGATTAGCTTCGCCCAGGCGGGCGTTACTCCTGGCATCCACTGCGCTTCCCATCCGTGCCATATGGCAGGGACCGCAGGAGGCGCAGTCCTCCGCACCGGAAGCGTGGAGCTTCTTCTGAGGAGGGCTGGATACGCGTAGTCAGCCGCTGCTCCCCCGCACCTCTGAATGAGACGTGCTGACTAGAACGACCGGATGGACCAAGCGACCAGAAGATGGCATGAACCGCCGGCCGGGCATCGTTGAGGGCACAGCAAACTGCTCCACCAAGTGTACTACAGCGGCCCCGCCGAATCAGACCAGTTCCAGGCCCTGCCGCGCCCGCCCCCACGCCCGCAATGCGCGCCAACAAAGCGTCCCGCATAGCGTGCCGCCCGGCTTGTCCACATAGCCAGGGGCATCCCTTCCGGCCGTCACCCGGGGGTTGGAAGCTGAAGGGATGAAAGCCCGAGCCGTCCCTGCCGCCATTTGGATGAGCGGGCACCGCGGCGTGGACCTCCAGGCGGCGGCCGACGGCGCCCCTGTCACCGCGCCGGAGTCCGGCACCGTCAGCTTCGTGGGCGTAGTGGTGGACCGGCCCGTGATCACCATCGACCACGGCAACGGCCTGCGCAGCAGTTTTGAGCCGGTGGAGAGCAGCCTGCCGGCCGGCGCGGCGGTATCGAAGGGGGATGTCCTCGGAACGGTGGTGGCGGGGCACTGCGCGATGACGCAGTGCGTGCACTGGGGTGTGCGGCGGGGGGAGGACTACATCAACCCGCTGTCCCTTGTCACAGACCTGCGGCCCTCCATTCTGCTGCCCGTGGGTGCGCCGGACTGAGGATGAAGGGCCGCGATGGGATCAGCGGCGGGCGCCCTCGAACGGCCGCCCGGGACGGCTACACGATCGCGGAAATCCCGGTGATGGCGCGGCCGGTGACCAGGGTGTTGATCTCGTGGGTGCCTTCGTAGGAGTAGATCGCCTCGGCGTCGGAGAAGATCTTGGCCATCTCGAAGTCCGTGACGATGCCGTTGCCGCCCAGGAGGCTGCGGCCGATGGCCACGCTTTCGCGCATCCGCGCCGTCGTGAAGGCCTTGGCGAGGGCGGACTGCTCGTCCTTGGCCTCCCCGGCGTCCTCAAGCTGGGACAGGCGGACCATCATGCCCATGGAGCTGACGGCGTTGCCAAGAATCTGCACGAGCTGGTTCTGGACCAGCTGGAAGGAAGCGATCGGCCGGCCGAACTGGCTGCGTTCCACGGCGTAACGGCGGGCGACGTCAAAGGCCGCAAGCTGCTGTCCGACGGCCTGCCACGCCACGGCAAGACGGGTCACCTTCAGGACCTTGTTAGTGTCCCTGAAGCTGTTGGCGTTGGCGAGCTTGAAGAAGTCCGGCACCACGACGTTCTCGAGCGTGATGTCGGCGTTCTGGACGGTGCGCAGGGAGATCTTGTTTTCAATCTTCGCGGCGCTGTAACCCTCGGTCCGGGTATCAACAAGGAACCCCTTGACCTGGTTGTCGGCGACGTCCCGGGCGTAGATGACAACCCAGTCGGAGAACGTGGCATTGCCGATCCAGCGCTTGGCGCCGTTGAGGACCCAGCTGTCGCCCTCGCGGCGGGCGGTGGTGCGGGTGCCGCCGGCAACATCGGAGCCGCCCAGCGGTTCAGTGAGGCCGAAGGCGCCGATCTTTTTCAGCGAATAGATGTCAGGCAGCCAGGCGTCCTGCTGTTCCTGCGAGGCAAGAGCCTCGATGGAGCCCGTGAACAGTCCGTCATGGACGCCCAGGAAGGTGGCGATGGAGGTGTCGGCGCGCGTGGCTTCGGCATGCAGGATACCGGCGAACAGGTTGGAGTATCCCTGGCGCCGCACGGGGCTGACGAGGTCGATCTCAGCCAGCTTGGGGATCAGGTCCATCGGGAACTCGGCCCGGTTCCAGCAGTCCACCGCGATCGGCTTGACTTCGCGGGCCAGGAAATCCCGGACTTCGGCCAGCCGGTCGCGTTCCTTGGCGCTGAGCAGCTGCTCGAAGGCGAAGAAGTCGCCGTCGGCGTACGGCAGGTTGTTGATGTCGATTGCAGCTTTGGACATGGTGTTCCTCACGGTGATCAGCGGCGACCAGTAGGGGCGGGTGTCGCGCATGCGCTTAAGTTACTCATGAGTAACATACCGCAGGGCGCGGCGGCGGGCAAGCGAAAACCGTGCCTTGCCGAGCCCGCAGCGGCAACAGAAAGAGCCGCGGCCGATGTCTGAACATCGGCCGCGGCTCCCTGGCATAGGTGCTGTTGGCACTGGATTCCCCGGCCCGGCTGCGCCGGCGGCTGGAAATCTTGTAGGGCTACTCGGACTTGAACCGAGGACCTTAGGATTATGAGTCCCGCGCTCTAACCAGCTGAGCTATAGCCCCGTGCGCCCTGCGGACTGCCGGCTCCACACGGAGCCTCGGCAGTTCCGGGGCAAAAACACTCTAGCAATAGTAATGGCCTGATACGCGCACCAGCACTCCGGAAGCCGGCGGCGCACACGAACTCCCCGCAGGGATTAGACCACTTTGTCGTCGTAGGTGGACCCGCGGTAAAGGTCTTCGAACGTCTGCAGGGTCCCCTGGATGCTGTGCGGTTCCACCATACAGCGGCTGGCCTTGCCCATCGCCGCCAGGTCCTCAGCCGGCAGCTGCAGCACTTTGGTGATCTTGGCGGCGATGTCGTCGCTGTCGTTGGGCGTGAAAAGGTAGCCGTTCTCGCCGTCGCGCACCAGGTGCGGCAGCGCCATGGCATCCGCCAGCAGCACAGGGGTGGAAGCGGACATGGCCTCCAGGGTGACCAGGGACTGGAGTTCGGCCGTTCCCGGCATGCAGAACAGGTCCGCCTTGATGTAGGCCTCGCGAAGTTCGGCATCGCTGGCCAGGCCCAGGAACTTCACGCGCGGTTCCAGTCCCAGCCGGGCCACCTGCGCTTCGAGGGCGGCACGGACCTCGCCTCCCCCGACAATCTCCAGGTGGACGTTCAGCTCCGCGGGAGTCTTCGCCACGGCGTCGATGAGGACGTCGACGTGCTTCTCTTCAGCCAGGCGGCCCGCGAACAGCACCGTGGGGTGCGGGGGCCGCTCGATCACTTCGCCCTCGCGGAGTTCGTACGCAGCCGAGTCAATGCCGTTGGAGAGCGGCAGGACCTTGCGCAGGAACGCGTGCTGGTGCATTGCCTTGGCGGCCAGCGGCGTGGGCGTGGTGACGACGTCGGCCCGCCCCATGACCTTGCCCATGTCCTTCCAGGAGATGCGTCCCACGATGTCCTTGAACCACTGCGGGAACGGCAGGAAGGGGTTGAGGTTCTCCGGCATGAAGTGGTTGGTGGCCACGATCCGCACTCCGCGCCGTTCGGCTTCGTAAAGTACATGCTCGCCGATCATGTAGTGGCTCTGGATGTGCACTACGTCCGGCTTGACGCGGTCGAACAGGAGGCTGATTTCCTTCTTGATCTCCCAGGGGAACGTGATCCGGAAGTACTCGTGCGTGGGCACTGAGTGGGAGCGGATCCGGTGGACAGTGCCCTCCGTCCGGAACTCGGTGAAGCTCTTGCCCTTGTCCTGCCGGCACGCGAGCACGTGTACGTCGTGTCCCCGCGCCGTCATGCCCTTCGCCAGCCGGTATCCGAACTGCGCGGCTCCGTTGACGTGGGGCGGGTAAGTGTCCGCAGCAATCAGGATAGTAAGTGGTTGCTGGCTGTCGGGCATGGTCACGTGGAGAGCTCCTGGTGGTCACGGTGCGGTCAGCGCTGGCTGTGGCGGCCGGCTGGCCCTCGGCGCAGTCGCGCCGGGACTTCTGGTGAAGTCTGGGTATCACTCGCCCCCTAGGACACCCGCCCTGCGGCCTTGCGCGCGTCCTTCTTGCGCTTGGTCACTTCGGGATGATGCCGCGAGAGGGCGATTACCCCCACGATAGCAAGGGAAGCGGCCGCCCCCATCGCAATCGCCAGCACGGCGTGGACATCCGGACGGAGTTCGCCGAGGATGGCGATGCCGATGGCGATTCCCACGATGGGGTCGATGACCGTCAGCCCGGCGATGACAAGGTCCGGCGGACCGCCTGAGTACGCCGACTGGACAAACCATGAGCCCAGCACGCCCGCGGCAACGATGGCCACCACGGAATACCACTGCACGTTGAGCAGTGCCAGCCCGTTGGGGTCGAGCAGGTGCTTGCCGATGATGCGTGTCAGCACTGCCACGAAGCCGAAAAGTACCCCCGCCCCCAGGATGTAGATGAAGGCGCTCATGCGGTGCTTGAACACCAGCGCCAGCGTGCCGAACAGCCCCACCGCGAGGGTGAGCAGCAGGACGATGGTGAGTTCGTCGTCGAAACTTACGTGATGGTTTTCCTGCGTTGCGTTTACGGCCAGCAGGACGAAGGCCGCGGAGCCGGTGACGCAGGCCGAGATGGCCACCACCGTGGCCCGGTTGATGCTCAGGCCCTGATCCTTGGCATTGACCACAGTGGTGATGACCAGTGCGATGGCCCCGATCGGCTGCACCACCGTCAGCGGCGCCGAGACGAGGGCGACAGCGTTCATGGCCATGCCGGCGCCAAGCAGCAGCAATCCGAAAACCCAGCGCGGGTTGCGGACGAGCCGGAGGAAGCCGTGGGAGCTGAGCGCCAGCCCGCCGGTATCCGCCTTAACCGCACTTCCCTGGCGCTGCGCTCCGATGGCGAGGCAAAAGGCACCCAGCACCGCCAGGAAGACGGCGAGCCACACCATCAGCCGTGTCCGCCGTCGTTCGCAGCCTTGAGCCTGCCCTTACGGATGATGGCCCGGAAGTAGTTGTAGGCGGCCACCCAGTGGCCGATGAGGCCGAGGCCAAGGAAGATCCATGCCGCCACGAAATATACCTCGATCAGCGGGATGGGCAGTTTGGCGAGCACCAGCAACGGGGTGCCCACGAGCAGGAGCGCTGTGCGGATTTTTCCGATGCGGCTGACGGGGAGGTCGGGGTGGCTGCGGAAGTAGTACAGCGAAACGGCCATCAGGATGGCGTCCGGGACCACCAGGGCAGTCAGGTACCACCATTCCACGACGCCGGCGATGACGAGGGTGACGGCCACGGCAATGAGCGCCATCCGGTCGGCTATCGGATCCATGATCCGGCCCAGCCTGGACGTCTGGTTGAAGCGGCGGGCAATGTATCCGTCCACCCAGTCCGTACTGCCCATGACCACCAGCACGATCGTGGCGAGGGCGTACTCCTTTTGCCCGAGGACCAGCCAGATGAACAGCGGCACGCCCATGAAGCGGACGACCGTCAGAATGTTCGGGATGGTGAAAACGGCGTCACTGTCTACGTGCCGTTGGCCCGGACGCGCTCCTGCGTTAATGAACTTCATCCCTCACCTCCTTCGATTCCCGCTTCGGCTGCCTGGGTGTGGCGCCGGTAAGTCCTAGCCCTTGAAGAGCTTGCGAAGGAGAACGACGAGGACAGTCGCAGATGCGACCAGCGCGGCCAGCGGCTTCCAGCGCGCCCCGGCCTGGCTTTCGCCGGCGCGGTTCAGGAAGGTGGATGCGGAGTGGCTGAGGGATTCCATCTGGTGGCCGGCGCGGGCCTTGCCGGACTTCAGCCGGGCTTCCGTCGCAGCCAGCAGCAGCTGCGCCTGCGTCTTGACGTCAAGCTCCTCGCCTAGTTCGTCGCGGACGCCCGTCAGGTGCCGGCGGCGCTTGTCCAGGCGGCTGCGCAGTTCAGCTTCCGTGGGGGCGGGCACGTCAACCTTTTCGGCAGCGGCCTTGGCTTCTTTTTCGGCCTTTTCCTTGGCCGCCTTCGCATCCTTGGCGGCTTTGGCGGCTTTGGCCTCCGCGGAGTTCGGATCAAGGACGGCCGGGTTGAATTCCGAGCCTTCCTTCACGATGCCGAGATCGTGCTTGAGTCCGCGGATGGTGTCTTCCGGCACCAGCGGCATGGCCTTCTTGAATTTGCGCATGCCGATCAGGGCGCCGATGAGGGCGATGACAAGGAAGACCGCGCATACCAGGAGGGCTGCCAGCCAGGCAGGCATGATGGTGGCGAGCCCCATGATGGCGGCCACGATGAGCCCCGTGATGAGGAAGGCGACGAACACCAGCGCCACAGCGAGGAACGCGGCAGCCACCCCGACCTGGATGCCCTTGCGCTTGACTTCGATCTTCGCGAGGGCGATCTCGTCGTTGAGCTGCCGGGGTGCCAGTTTGGCAACAAGCCTCAGCGTTTTGGGCAGCGCTCCAATGCTCAGTCCGCTTGTTGTCCGGCCGCTGTGTCGTCCGCTCATCGATCCCGCCTAACTGGTTCCATCTTTGATTCGGATTCCGTTGGATTCCGGGGGCCTGCGCGGCTTCACACACTCCCCGTTGACAAAACTATCATTCAGCTTCGGGCCCTTCTTCGGGTAATAACCCGTGGCGCGCCCTGCAACGCTGTAAAAGTGTGATCCGGGAGCCCTAGGATTGGTCCCTGTGAGCATTCCCGCCAATCCGGGCGACTCCCTGAGCCGCGACCGGAAAATCCTGTACATCCTCCTCCTCGGCTCCCTGACGGCGCTCGGTCCTTTTACGATCGATCTCTACCTGCCGGCATTTCCCGCCCTCGAGGCGAGCCTCGGGGTGTCCGAAGCTGAAGTCCAGCTCACGCTGACAGGCACTACCGTGGGTTTCGCCCTGGGACAGCTGGTGGTGGGGCCGCTGAGCGATAAGTTCGGGCGGAGGCTGCCGCTGATCCTTGCCACGGCGCTGCACATCACCGCCTCGCTCGGCGCAGCCCTGTCCACGGACCTGGCCACGCTGGGGATTTTCCGGGTGCTCATGGGCATTGGTGCGGCCGGCGGCGGCGTGGTGGCCATGGCCATGGTGCGGGACCTCTTCTCGGGGTACGCCATGGTGCGCATGTTCTCCAGGATGGCGCTGGTCAACGGCCTGGCCCCGATCCTGGCGCCGGTCATCGGCTCCCAGCTCCTGCTGATCATGCCCTGGCCGGGCATCTTCTACTTCCTGGCGGGGTACGGCACGCTGGTGATCATCGCCGCCATCCTCCTGGTGCGCGAAACCCTGCCCCCGGAACTCCGGGGCCAGTCCGGGCTGACGGCGGGCCAGCGCTACAAACTGCTCTTTTCGGACCGGATGTTCGTGGGCCTGCTGATGCTTGGCGGCATGAACTTTGCCGGGCTCTTCGCCTACCTCTCCGCTTCCCCCTTCCTTTTCCAGAACATCTACGGGTTCACCCCCCAGCAGTACGGCCTGCTCTTCGGCATCAACTCGCTAGGCATCGTGGCCGGTGTGCAGACCAGCTCCCGGGTGATCAAGCGGGTTCCGCCGCAGTGGATCCTGGCCTGTTCCACGGCCTGGATGTTCCTGATGGCGCTGCTGATCGTTGTTTTCGACCAGTTCGGCCTCGGGCTCTGGGGCGTGATGGTACCCCTGTGGTTCTACATCCTGGGTACCGGCTTTACGTTCCCCTGTGTCCAGGTCCTGGCCCTCTCCAAGCACGGAGCCCAGGCAGGAACCGCCGCATCGCTGCTGGGAGCCGCGACCTTCATGATGGCCGGCCTCGTTTCCCCGGTGGTGGGCTGGTTCGGCGAAATTTCGGCAACCGTCATGGGCGGCGTCCAGGCCACCAGCATCCTGCTGGCCGCGGCGGCGCTGTGGCTGGTGGTCCGCCCGCGCACGGTTCCCTCCATCCACTAGCGCCCGCCATCCGCCAGCGCCGAAGCCGCCCCGGTACGCTGGACCCATGGCCACAAGACCGCACCGCAACCGCAGGGGACTGTTCCTCGGCGCGGTGCTTGGCGCCGTCGCCGGTTACTTCGCCGGGCGGGCGATGGGGAACCCGGCCATGGGCATCATCCTCGGGGCGATCGCCGGCTCCGCGCTGCTCTACCGGGTCAATCCCGGCCCTTGGAACCGACCCTGACAAGCTGCCGGGGGCACGGGCTTTGTGCCCCTGTTCCGGCAATTGCCCGCGCGATAAAGTTGTTCTGTGCCCGACTGGCAGAAGCATCATCCTCCCCTTCCGGCCACGTGGCAGCGATGCGACGACGCCGGCATCCTGCCTCTGTGGTGGGAACGGCTGTGTTCTCAGACAAGTCCCCAGTCGGCAGCGCTCTACGCCGCGGGACTTTTCACTGAGGACCGGCGCCGCCCCATCGCGCAGTGGTTCAACCCCGCGTCCAACGCCGCGCTCCTCGTGGCCCCCGAAACGTCCCCGGAATGGCCCGTCCAGCGGTTTGGCATCTTCTATGCACCGCCCAATAGCGGCTTCACCAGGGTGCACTCGGCGCCGCATGAATGGCACCCGCGGGAGCCCCGGAAGTCCCCCACGGAAGCGGAAGCGTTCCGGGCCGCCATCGACGAGGCCGAGCGCTTCCTGCAGGTGGAGATGGACTTCGTCTGAACCTGGACAAAAAGTCTGAACCGGAATAAAGAAGACTGGAATAAAAAAGGCCCCGCAACCGGCTGTTCGCCGGCCACGGGGCCCGTCCGCTCCTCCTGCTGGACTTGAACCAGCAACCCTTCGATTAACAGTCGAATGCTCTGCCAATTGAGCTAAGGAGGAATGAAGCAGGTATGACATTAGCAAAGGTTTTGCCCCAATGTGAAATCGGCTTCCCCTACTCTCCCAAATACCCCGCCCGGGTATAAAAAAGTCCCCGTCCCGGTGACCCGGAACGGGGACTGCGCGCTCCTCCTGCTGGACTTGAACCAGCAACCCTTCGATTAACAGTCGAATGCTCTGCCAATTGAGCTAAGGAGGAATGAAGCGGGTACTAGCCTAGCAAACACACCGGCTGGAAGCGAAATCAGAAGTGGAATCGGCAGCGGAAGCGGGCGGGCCGGCACCCCGGGCGCCCTTTTCGCGATGGTGCTCTCAGGCATCGGAGCGCAGCGATCGGCGCTCCATTTCCAGCATCATCAATTCCCGGTTCAGCCGCTGGAATTCATCGGGGTGGGCCGAGGCATCCAACCGCTGCAACTGCCCCATCTTGTCCGCCTTGACCCTGGTGATCTGCAGTTCGAACAGCCGCGCCAGGATGTCGCGGCAGTACTTCAGCACCCCTTCAGCGTTGCTCGCCGGCAGCGGAACCACCGCGAGCTCGGAGACCAGCGGGCGCAGCGGCTCCGGCACCTCGTTCATCACCTGTTCGACCCACCGGACGGGATCGCCGGCGAGGCCGGGCCCGGAGGCCCGCATGGCGTCGTGGACGGCCTGGTAGGCGGGTGTCTTGAAGCCGGCCGCACTGAAGCGCTCCCACGTCTCCCCCGCCAGCATGGCGGGCTCCTGGAGCGCCACCTCCAGCGCCTGCCGCTCCATGGACGCCACAGGGTCCCGGGGGTCCGGCCGGTTGAAAGACGGGACCACGCCCGACGCCGGCAGGTCGGCAACGCCGGGGCCTGCGGCCTGGTTGGGCGGGGCTTCGCCCTGGGCCCGCTTGGCGGCCACAGCCACCGCACGGCTGACTTCCTCAACCGGCATGCCAAGCCAGCCGGCAAGCTCGCGGGCGTAGGCGGGGCGGATTCCCGCATCGCGGATCTGGGCCACCACCGGCGCGGACTCCCGCAGGGCCGCAATGCGGCCTTCCACCGTGTCCAGGTTGTGGCGCTTGAGGGAGGCCCTGATCGCGAATTCAAAGAGCGGACGCCGGCTGTTGATCAGGTCCCGCACCGCGGAATCGCCGCGGGCCTGGCGCAGGTCGCAGGGATCGGCTCCGGTAGGTTCGACCGCAACGTACGTCTGGGCCACGAAGCGCTGGTCCTCCTCGAAAGCCCGCAGGGCAGCCTTCTGGCCGGCTGCGTCGCCGTCGAACGTGAAGATGACCTCTCCCCCGGTGCCGTCGTCGGACAGCAGCCGCCGGGCAATCTTGATATGGTCGGCGCCGAACGCGGTGCCGCAGGTGGCCACCGCCGTCGTGATGCCGGACAGGTGGCAGGCCATGACATCGGTGTAGCCCTCCACCACCACGAGCTGCCGCTCCTTGGCGATGGTCCGCTTGGCGAGGTCGATGCCGTAGAGCACCTGGGACTTCTTGTAGAGCGTTGTTTCGGGCGTGTTGAGGTACTTGGGGCCCTGGTCGTCCTCGTAGAGCTTCCGGGCGCCGAAACCGATGGTGTCGCCTGCGATGTCGCGGATGGGCCAGATCAGGCGGCCGCGGAAGCGGTCGTAGATCCTCTGCTGGTTTCCGGGTCCCCCGGCAGAGAACATACCTGTGAGCTTGAGCTCAGCGTCCGTGTATCCCCTGCCGCGGAGGTGCTTGAGCAGCACGTCCCAGCCCTGCGGGGCGTAGCCGACGCCGAACTGCTCGGCGGCTGCGCGGTCGAAGCCGCGGCCGTGCAGGAAGTTGCGGCCCTCGGCTGCACCTGGAGTCAGTAGCTGGGCCCGGAAGAACTCATCAGCCACTTTGTGGGCGTCCAAAAGGCGCTGGCGCTTCCCCACTTCTTCGCGGTTCGGGCCGGTGCCGCCGTCCTCGTAGCGCAGTTCGAAGCCGATCCTGGCGGCCAGCTTCTCCACGGCCTCATGGAAGGACGTGTGGTCCAGCTTCTGGACGAAGGAGATGACGTCGCCGTCCTCGCCGCAGCCGAAGCAGTGGTACCTGCCCACCTGGGGACGGACGGTGAACGACGGCGAACGCTCGTCGTGGAAGGGGCACAGGCCTTTGAATGATCCCAGCCCGGCGCCCTTGAGCGTCACGTAGCCGTCGACGACTTCCTTGATGTCCGTGCGCTGGCGTACTTCGTCAATATCTTCGCGTTTGATCAGCCCGGCCACAGAGCCATCCTAGTCCTTACCAAAGCGACGGCAGGCTGCCGACCAGCCGTTCGTACATGGCCAGCGCCGACCCGTCGGTGAGCGAGGCGACCTGGTCGATGACTACGCGCAGGCGGGCGCCGTCGTCGGCCGCGTCCCGCCAGTCAGCGGCGAACATCGGCTCCAGGTGGCGGTCTCCGGTGGCGTTCAGCGCGGTCACCAGGGCGTGCAGGACCTCGCGCTGGCGCTCATAGATGGGCTGGCGGTGCTCGGTGGTCATCACGAAGGTGGTGGCCAGGCCCTTCATGACGGCGATTTCCATCACGGTTTCATCCGGCACCATCAGCTCGGCGTTGTACCGGGTGAGGTCTTCGGGACCGTAGACCGCCCGCGTGGTTTCCAGCGCGCTCTGGCAGAACCTCCCGATCAGCTGGCTGGTCATGTTCTTGAGGGCGGCCATCGCCTTGCGGCTGCCGTCCGCTTCGCGCACCCAGACGTCCGTGGCCTCGAGCCGGGCCAGGGCGGCGTCGATGGCTGCGGGATCGTTGTGCGGCAGGTACCACTGCTTGGCGTACCCCACCACGCGGGCGCGGTGGTCCGGGTTGTCCATCCAGCGCAGCTGGAAGTGCCCTGCCACGATCGCGTCCTCGACGTCGTGCACGGAGTACGAGATGTCGTCCGCGAGGTCCATGACCTGTGCTTCCAGGCAGGACCGGCGCTCGGGTGCACCCTCGCGGATCCAGTCGAAGATGGGAAGGTCGTCCTCGTAGGCGCCGAACTTGCTGGTCCGCTGCCCGTGGATCACCGGGGCGTTCAGTGCCGACCACGGGTATTTGGCGGCCGCGTCCAGGCTGGCGCGGGTGAGGTTCAGCCCTGCCGGTGTTCCGTCCGCGGCCAGCACTTTGGGTTCCAGCCGGGTCAGCAGCCGGAGCGTCTGTGCATTGCCTTCGAACCCGCCAATGGCGTGCGCCATCTCGTTCAGCGCGGACTCCCCGTTGTGCCCGAACGGCGGGTGCCCGAGGTCATGGCTGAGGCAGGCGGTGTCCACGACGTCGGGATCGCAGCCCAGCGCCCGGCCCAGTTCGCGGCCCACCTGGGCCACTTCAAGGCTGTGCGTGAGCCGGGTGCGGACGAAGTCGTCGGTGTCCGGGGCAACCACCTGGGTCTTGGCGCCGAGCCGGCGCAGCGCGGACGAGTGCAGGACCCTCGCCCGGTCCCGTTCGAAGTCGGAGCGGTACGTAGTTTTGGGCGGTTCCTCCACCCACCGGGCGGAGTCATGGGCCTCGTAACCCGGCAGCACGGGTGCTGTGGTCCGTGTTTCAGCCACCTGACACGTCCAGTTCCGCGGCGGCGATGTCCTGGGACTGTTCGGCGTTGAGCGCCCGGGATTCCAGCCAGTCCTTGGGCAGCGCCGGCTTCTTGGGGGAACCGGCACGGCCGCGGGGGCCCTCGGCGTCCACTCCGGGGTAGGGGGAATCCTGGTCCAGCTCGGCCAGCGTGTCGCGCAGGACTTCCAGGCTGGTGACCAGGGCCAGCCTGGTGCGCAGTTCCCCGCCCACCACATAGCCTTTGAAGTACCACGCCATGTGCTTCCGGATTTCACGCAGGGCCTTGCCTTCGTCGCCGAAGGTCTCCACCATGAGTTCCGCGTGCCGGTAGACGCCTTCCGCCACCTGCTGCAGGTTCGGTTTGTGGCGGGTGTCGCTGCCCTCGAAGGCCGCCTGGAGGTCCCCGAAGAGCCAAGGCCTGCCCTGGCAGCCGCGGCCCACCACCACGCCGTCGACGCCGGTCTCGCGGACCATGCGGACGGCGTCCTCCGCGGACCAGATATCGCCGTTGCCCAGCACCGGGATGTCCGGCAGCGCCTCGCGCAGGCGTGCGATGGCGGACCAGTCCGCCTGGCCGGAATAGAACTGCGCCGCGGTGCGGCCGTGGAGGGCGACGGCGGCGACGCCGGCATCGCGCGCGATCCGGCCGGCGTCGAGGTACGTCAGGTGGTCCTCGTCGATGCCCTTGCGCATCTTGATGGTGAGCGGGACGTTTCCCTTGGACGCCTCTTTGACGGCCGTCTGCACGATCGAGGTGAACAGGTCGATCTTCCACGGCAGTGCGGAACCGCCGCCGCGCCGGGTCACCTTGGGGACCGGGCAGCCGAAGTTCAGGTCGATATGGTCGGCGCGGTCTTCCTCCACGAGCATCCGCACTGCGGCGCCGACAGTCACGGGGTCCACGCCGTAGAGCTGGACGGACCGGACTTTTTCATCGTCGTCATGCGAGATGATGCGCAGCGACTCGGGCGTGCGTTCGACGAGGGCGCGGGAGGTGACCATCTCCGCCACATACATTCCCCCGCCGTATTCACGGCAGAGCCTGCGGAAAGCGGAGTTGGTGATGCCCGCCATGGGGGCCAGGATCACGGGGGTGTCCACCGTGAGGGGTCCCAGCTTCAGGGGCGGGAGTTCCAGCTTGGGGGCGGGGGGCGTTGCTACGACAGTCACCTGTCCATTGTCGCAAAGCCGGGCAAATCGGCGAGCCGCCCGTCGAAACGCCCGTCCGACGGCGGCGGGTGCCGGCTATTCCCCTTCCGCGGCGCGCCGGGCGCGCCGGCTGCCGGGCGGGGGCGCTCCGCCGGGTTCCCGCCCGGCGTCACGCGGGGCGGGCACACCGGCGGCGCGCGTCCGCTGGCCGCGCGAGACCGACACCGCCGCTGCGAGCGCGCCGGTGTCCCCGACGTCGTCGGGCGTTACAGGCGCCCGCCCGGAGGCGGTGCCGCCCCCTTCGGCAACGGCAGGCTGCCTGATCCCCGTGGCCTTGACCACCAGCACCGCGATCAGCGTGGTGACGGGGATGGCCAGCACCAGCCCCACGGAACCGACGAGCGTCCTGATGACTTCCTCGGACAGTTCCGCACTGGTCAGCGCCTCGCCCAGGGGGCGGTCGTACAGCATCACGATGATGAGGATGGGCAGCGCCGCACCCGCGTAGGCAAAGGCGATGGTGTAGACGGTGGACGCAATGTGGTCGCGGCCGATCCGCATGGCGGAGGAGAAGAGCTGGCGGGCGCTTGTCTCCGGCGCCAGTTCGTAGAGTTCCCACACCGCGGAGGACTGGGTGATGGTGACATCGTTGAGCACACCGAGTCCGGAAATGATCAGCCCGCACAGGATGATGCCGGAGATGGAGATGTTGTCCGAAATGTTCGCCAGCGTGGCGGCGTCATGGCTGCCGACGCCGGCCAGGTTTGCCGCGTCGGTAGCCCAGGCAGCCAGGAGCGCCGTGATGCCCAGTCCGAACATGGTGCCCAGCAAAGCTGTGGAGGTCCGTGCCGAGAAGCCGTGGGCAAAGTAGAGGACCCCGATCATGATTACGGTGGAACCCACCAGGGCAAGCAACAGCGGCGGCTTCCCTTCCACCAGGCCGGGCAGCATGAACGTCACCAGCACGGCGTAGGCTCCCACGAGGCCGATCAGCGCCCGCAGCCCGCGCCAGCGCGCCACGGCGATCACCACGGCGGCGTAAAGAACGGCCAGCAGGATGATGGGCAAGGTGCGGACAAAGTCCACAAAGATATAGGCGGGCGCACCCTGCCCCGCCGACGCACCCTGGGCGTTGGAAAGGTTCAGGTAGCGGATGTCGTCCCCCACTTTGACGCCGTGCGATTTCACCACGTCCGGGTTGATCACCACCTTGACCGGGTTGCCCCCTTTGTCCGGTTCGGTGAAGGCGAAGGTGCACTCGCTCCCCTGCTGGGCCGTGCCCTGTCCCGTGCTGTCCTGTCCCGTGCTGTCCTGTCCCGTGCTGTCCTGTCCCGTTCCGGGCTGGGCAGCGCCGCCCTGGGCGCTGCCCTGCGTGCAGCTTTCCACCACCACCCGCTGGATCGTGCCGGTGTCGAACGTCACCCCCGGCGCCGCCGCGTACGGGCTGGCCAGCTTCAGGTCCTCCTTGTTCCCGGACGGCCACATCATGGCCATGGCCGCCAGGGTCAGGAGCGTCAGCGGAATCAGCACCGCCGCCAAAAGCCAGTTGGCCCGTTTGCGCGCCGCCAGGGCCCGGGGTGTCGGCTCCGAATGATCTGTGTGACCGTGCGAGTGTCCGGCACCCATCAGCAGTAAAACCTCATCCCTGCACTCTACTGGGGCTTGATGTTCTGGTTGACACGGAACAGGTTGCCCGGATCGTACTTGCCCTTGATCTCCTGCAAGCGGCCGTAATTGGGTCCATAGTTTTCCGCGACCTTCGACAAGTCATCGCCGTCCATGAAATTGATGTAGCCCGCCGTCTCTGAGTAGGGTTGCAGCGCCGCCGCGAAGTCCCGCACCCAGGCGATGTTCGCCGCGCTTTCCGCGGGATCCGCCCAATGGCATGCAATGACCGGGGAGAACCTGGCGTTCCGGTTGGGGAAGGCCGTGTCCGCAATTCCCACATCGTGCACGGCGCCGTCGATCGGGTAGATGTGCACCGCGGTCTGTACGCTGGGCACCCGCTTTCCGAACTCCGCATGGGCGTTGATGGCGCCGTCGTTGAGTTCCGTCAGGAAGGCCGCCTTCCAGTAGGCGAGCAGCCCCTTGGGGTACATCCCGTCGAAGGCCGAATTCAGGGCAGGGTAGGGCATCGGCCCCACCATCGACCCCGCCACCGGCGCGGCGTCGAGGAACGGCTGCCAGCGGGCCGGTCCTTCGGCCGGGTCGCCTGTCCACATACCGACGACAATGCAGACCGGCTTCCCGTGCCACTCCTCGGGAAGGAACGGAACAGGCGGCCCCTGGTGGAAAGCGAGGAAAGCGCCGAACTCCCGTGGGGCCGCAGCAATGTACTCGCGGTAGAACTTCGCGACGGTTTCGGCGTGCTCCAGCGGGTAGATGATGATGCCGGCGTGAACCATATCCACGGGATGCAGGCGGAATTCCAGCGAAGTCACGACGCCGAAGTTGCCGCTGCCACCGCGCAGCGCCCAGAAAAGATCCTCGTTCTCGGTTTCACTGGCCGTGAGGAACTTCCCCTCTGCGGTGACGACGTCGGCGGAGAGGAGGTTGTCGCAGCTGAGGCCGTATTTCCGGTCCAGGTACCCAATGCCTCCGCCGAGGGTCAGCCCCGATACGCCGGTTGAACCGACGATGCCGCCGGTGGTGGCCAGCCCGAAGGCATGCGTGGCGTGATTGAAGTCGGCCCACGTTGCGCCGGCCTCCGTCCTTGCCGTTTTGCCGGCCGGATCGACCCGGACGCCCCTGGTGGCGGAAAAGTCGACGACCACCGCATCGTCCGCTGTACCAAATCCGGGTCCGCTGTGGCCGCCGCCCCGGATGGCGACGGGCATGCCGTTGTCCCTGGCGTAGTTGACGGCAGCGATGACGTCCGCCACCTGGGATACCCGCACCACGGCAGCGGGCCGCTTGTCGATCATTCCGTTGTGGACCGCGCGGGCAGAGTCGTAGTCCGGGTCGTCCGGCGTGATCACTTGCCCCCGCACCTGTTCCCGCAGCGCATCGAGCGATTGTGCGTTCATTTTCCAGTACCGCCGATCCTCGTCGATTGTGGATCCGGCCGCCCACGTCGCCTCCCATCCGGGTTCGGAGACCGGAGCTTACGCGTCCGGCCTACTCCTCTCGGCAGGCGCCGTCAAGGGCAAATTGCTGGTTGCGGCCGATCGCCCATCTTCCCGCCCGGCGGCTTCGAATGCCCTGTGTAAGCCGGAATGCCGGGCGGGGAACTAAACACCCGGACCCGTGGGTTTATAACTGTAGGACGAGGAGTCTGGAGGCCCGCATGGGTAATCGCAGGAATGTCGAAGGAAGTACCAAGCCTGTACTCACCGTGCAGGAGGCTGCGGGCGCCACGCGTGGCGTGGCCCTGGTCCTGCACGGCGGTCGCTCGCACAGCTACGAGCCAGTGGAGGCCCGCCACCTCAGCCCCGCCCGGATGGTGCCTTTCGCAAAGCAACTGCACCGGGCCGGCGCGAAACACGGGCTTGCAGTCTGGACGCTGCGGAACAGCGTACGCGGCTGGAACGGACCGGACATGTCGCCGCTACAGGATGCCCGGTGGGCGCTCGCCCGGATCCATGAGGAGCACCCCGGAGTTCCTGTGTACCTGCTGGGGCACTCAATGGGCGGCCTTACTGCAATTTGCGCTGCCGACGATCCCCAGGTGGACGCCGTTGTGGCCCTGGCCCCCTGGCTGAACGCTGAGACGCCGGCCGGGAACCTGGCCGGTCGCAAGGTGCTGATTGTCCACGGCTCCAGGGACCGTTGGACAAGCCCCGCCCAATCACTCAAGTTTGCCCGGCGTGCCGCGGACCGGGCTGACGAGCTGCAGTACGTCTCGCTGGCCGGTGCAGGGCATTTCATGTTCCGCAAGGTCCGGCTGTGGCACGCACTGGCCACCGGCTTCGTCCTCAAGGCCTTCGCCGAAACCACCGGCGCGGAACCGGGCGGCGCGGCACGCTTTGATGCGCTGCTGCCCGCCACCTCCCCCGGCATTCCGGTGGTGCTCTGACCATGGCCGATTTTCCGGTGAACGACTTCCTGGCCAGCCTGCCCTGGACTGCCCTGGCCGTGGCAGGGGTCCTGGCGGTCACCTTCGCCGTGGCCGTGGCCCAGCAGAGGCACTCGGTGATGGACGTGGCCTGGGGACCCGGCTTCGTTGCCGTGGCTGCGGTCTCGTGGCTGCTGTCCGCCGGAACGGGCGACGACGGCCGGCGCCTCCTCCTCGTCCTGCTGACGGGGCTGTGGGGGCTCCGCCTCGGAACGCACATCGGCTGGCGCGCCCGCGGCGGCCATGAAGACCCGCGCTACGAGGCCATGCTCAGCGACGCCCCCGGTTCCCGCAATGTGTACGCCCTGCGCCGCGTCTACCTGCCCCAGGGCGTCGTAATGTTCTTCGTCTCCCTCACGGTGCAGGTAGGGATGTTTGCCACCGGCGCCCTGGGCTGGCTTGCCCTCCTGGGCGTGGTGCTGTGGGTCGTGGGTTTTGTGTTCGAGACCGTGGGTGACTGGCAGCTTGCGCAGTTCAAGAAGGACCCGGCCAACAAGGGAACCGTGCTGAACACGGGGCTGTGGCGCTACACCCGCCACCCCAACTACTTCGGCGACGCCGCCGTCTGGACCGGCCTGTTCCTTATTGCCGCCGACTCCTGGCCCGGAGTGCTGACAATCCTGTCCCCGGCCCTGATGGTGTGGGCACTGGCAGGCAAGACGGGGAAGCCGCTCACGGAGAAGGCGATGTCCGCGCGGCCGGGCTACAAGGAATACGTCGAATCGACGTCGGGCTTTATCCCATGGCCGCCTCGCCGTCCGGCTGGCGGTCAGCCGGGCGGACGCTGACATGCCGTGGCGGCCGCAGCCCAATGACCGCTTCTACCGCTTCATAGTCCGCACCGGCCTGGCGCTGCACCGGCTCTTCGGGATTCGTGTGATCATTACGGGCCGGGAACACCTGCCGCCGCCGGGAGCGCTCAACGGACCATCCCGCAGGGTGGTTCCGGGCCAGGGAGCCGTCGTCGCCATCACCCACTTCGGGTACCTCGATTTTGCCTTTGCCGAACTGGCGCTGTGGTGGAACAGCCGGGCCGAGATGCGCTACCTGGTCACGCAGGGCGCAGCCGACCACTGGTTCGCAGGTCCCGCCATCAGCGCCGCCGGGCACGTGGTGGTGCCCTACGGCCCGGGCAGCGGCGCCTACGACGCCGCCGTCGCGAAACTCCGCGAAGGGGAAATCATCGCGGTCCTTCCCGAAGCGGGCGTGAGCCGCAGCTTCACGGTCCGCGACTGCAAGACCGGAGCGGTCCGGATGGCGGCTGAAGCCGGCGTGCCGTTGATCCCCGTCTCGGTGTGGGGAGCGCACCGGCTGATGACCCGCCGTCACGGCTTCTCACCGCGCCGCGCCTGGCGGGCGCCGGTGCGGATCCATGTGGGCCGGCCGCTGCTGCCCGCCCACCTGCCCGGCCCCGCCCAGGACGCCCAGCCTGCCACCGAAGAACTCCGGAGGGTGCTGCAGGCCGGGATCGACACGGCCATCGCGGACTTCCCGCTCACACCGCCGCGCGGGGCCTGGTGGATGCCCGCGCACCTGGGCGGCGGCGCCCCCACGGAAGCGGAACGCCGGCAGCTGGACCGGGCCGAGGGGCCGCGCCGGGCGGGCGGCAGGCGGGTTAAGCAGGCCGGCCCGCAGTAGCGGACTACTGCGGGCCGGTATTCCCCGGTGCCTAGGCGGGGTCGGAAACTACCAGGGTTTCGGTACCCCGGAGGGTGGCCTTGCCGCTCTCCAGCAAAGGGTCGACGACGGCGCGCAGCGCGGTCATCGAGTCGTCCAGTTCCAGCACCACCGGGTGCTGGAACGCAATGAGTGCCAGCAGGTCGCGCACTGCGGCGCGGGCTTCCTCGTCCGACAGCTTCGGCTCATGGCCGACGAACACGTCCGTGGGCTGGCCCGCTGCGGAACCTTCGCCGCCCGCTGCCGGGTTCTCCCCGCCTGGTACGAACTCCGCATAGCTGATGGCGAACGCTTCGAGCCTGCCCTTCCTGCTGGCGGGAACGCCCTGGCCGAAAGCGCTGGCCTTCGGCGCCCGCAGCACAATGGCGCCGTGCGCTCCGCTGAGTTCGTCCAGGAACAGGCGCTGCACCGTGCCGACGCTGAGTTCGCCCGGGCTGTCCCAGCCGTGGACGGCGGTGTAGTACCGGCCCACGACGTCGCTGAGCTCCACGGAGCCGGTGGCCAGGTCCTCGATCTGTTCGGACGCCGCGGCCTCGGACCCGTCGCCGAACACCGGCAGCTTGAGTGCCCCCGGCTCCACCACCACGAGCCGTGAGCGCTGGATCGGGGCCAGGCCGGCGGCCTCGGCGAAAGCGGCTCCGGGCGTGCCCGGTTCCACTTTGGTCCGGAGCCGGGAAACGCCCGACGGCGCCTGGCCGGCTTCGTGCCGGAGCATGGTCAGCAGGGTGGAACCGACGCCGGCGCGGCGGTGGTCCTTCGCAACCTCGATGTAGGCCCAGAGCCGCTCGGGGTGCAGGGATGCCTCGTGGACCACAGCAGCGGCGACCGGGATGGCCACGCCGTCGACGACGTCCTCGGCCACGATGCACCGGCGCCACGGCGAGTTGCCCGAAGGCGCCAGGGTGCCGCGGAACTGCCGGGCCTGCTCGGTCTCCGGGCCTCCCCAGAGTTCGAGCAGCGCCAGGTCATCGCCCTCGCGCCATTCACGGT
This sequence comes from Arthrobacter oryzae, assembly GCF_030718995.1. Taxonomy (NCBI): domain Bacteria; kingdom Bacillati; phylum Actinomycetota; class Actinomycetes; order Micrococcales; family Micrococcaceae; genus Arthrobacter; species Arthrobacter oryzae. The sequence goes on along the minus strand of NZ_CP132204.1, from coordinate 3,183,877 downwards.
ATTCGATGGCCATGCTCAGGCGCCGATCAGCCGCGCGGCCAGGTAGCCTTCCACCTTGTCCAGGGAGACGCGCTCCTGGCTCATGGTGTCGCGTTCACGGATGGTGACGGCCTGGTCCTCGAGGGTGTCGAAGTCCACGGTGATGCAGAACGGGGTGCCGATCTCGTCCTGGCGACGGTAGCGGCGGCCGATGGCGCCGGCGTCGTCGAAGTCGATGTTCCAGTTCTTGCGCAGCTGGGCGCCCAGGGCCTTGGCCTTCGGCGACAGGTCCTCGTTGCGGCTCAGCGGCAGCACGGCGGCCTTGACGGGAGCCAGGCGCGGGTCCAGCTTCAGCACGGTGCGGACGTCCACGCCGCCCTTGGCGTTGGGGGCCTCGTCCTCGGTGTAGGCGTCAATGAGGAACGCCATGAAGGACCGGGTCAGGCCGGCCGCGGGCTCGATCACGTACGGCGTGTAGCGCTCGTTGGTGGCCTGGTTGAAGTAGCTCAGGTCATGGCCGGACGCCTTCGAGTGCGTGGAGAGGTCGAAGTCCGTGCGGTTGGCGATGCCTTCGAGTTCGCCCCACTCCGAGCCCTGGAAGCCGAAGCGGTATTCGATGTCCGTGGTGCCCTTGGAGTAGTGGCTCAGCTTCTCCAGCGGGTGCTCGAAGAAGCGGAGGTTCTCGGCCTTGAGGCCCAGGCCCGTGTACCAGTCCATGCGTTCCTTCATCCAGTACTGGTGCCACTGCTCGTCCGTGCCCGGCTCGACGAAGAATTCCATCTCCATCTGCTCGAATTCACGCGTGCGGAAGATGAAGTTTCCGGGTGTGATCTCGTTGCGGAAGGACTTGCCGATCTGGCCGATGCCGAACGGCGGCTTCTTCCGGGACGTGGTGAGCACGTTGTTGAAGTTCACAAAGATGCCCTGCGCGGTTTCCGGGCGCAGGTAGTGCATGCCTTCCTCGTTGGCCACCGGGCCGAGGAAGGTCTTGAGCAGGCCGGAGAACTCCTGGGGCTCGGTCCATTCGCCGCGGGTGCCGCAGTTGGCGCAGGCGATGTCCTTCAGGCCGTTCTCGGCCGGACGGCCCTTCTTTTCCTCATACTCTTCCTCGAGGTGGTCGGCACGGTAGCGCTTGTGGCAGGAGAGGCACTCCACCAACGGATCGGAAAAGACCTCCACGTGGCCGGACGCTTCCCAGACCTGGCGGGGCAGGATCACGGAGGAATCCAGGCCCACCACGTCCTCGCGGCCGCGAACCACGGACTGCCACCACTGGCGCTTGATGTTTTCCTTCAGCTCGGCGCCGAGGGGCCCGTAGTCCCAGGCAGAACGGGAGCCACCATAGATTTCACCGGCCTGGAAAACGAAGCCCCTCCTCTTGGAGAGGGAGATGACCTGGTCGAGAACGGATTTTGCTGCCATGGGGAACTCCAATTTCTACAGGGCCGCTGGGTGCGGTCCGCGCGGTTTCTAGGCCCCAGTCCCCGGCTGGTTGCCGGGCGGGGCGGTACGAAGGAAAGATGTGCAGGAAGCTGCGTGTCCTAGCCTACCGGCCCGGCTGCCGCTTGAGGGCGCCGCGCGGCCACGGAAGCGTGGCCAGCACAATGGCGCCGAGGGTCAGGATCGTGCCGAGGACGGTGGGCAGGGCAACCACCGTGCCGGGTGCGGGAAAGGCCAGGTCCAGGCCCAGCGAACCCAGCAGCTGGCCGGCAATCATGCCCAGTCCGGTGACCAGGACCCCCAGGCTCCTGACCAGCAGCGCGCCAAGCCCGATGAAGGCGCAGCCCATCGGGCCGCCGAGGTAGTACCACCACTCCGGGGGCAGGCCGTTGCCGGGCCCGGCAACGGCCACCTTGATCAGCCAGGCCAGCCACAGCACCGTGGCGCCGGAGACGAAGTTCACCAGGGTGGCCGCAATGGGCGTGCCGTAGTGCACGGTGGCGGTCCCGTTCATGGCCTGCTGGAAACTCATCAGGAAACCGGCCAGGACGGGCAGGATCACCGGTAGGAGCAGCCGGCCCGGGTCCGCACCGCCGTCGCCCGCGCCGCCAAACCGCGGGGACACCGCCCACGCGACGGCGGCGATGGTCAGCACGGTGCCGAGGACCCGGATTCCGGTGACGGACTTCTTGCCGGCAGGGCCGATGCCGAGCCGGTCCACCAGCAGCCCGCTCAGCGTCTGCCCGGTGACCGTGGCCACGGTAAACAGCGCCACCCCGAGCAGGCCCACAGTGAAGGACTGGGCAAAAACAAAGAAGGCGCCGATGCCGCCGGCCATTGCGTAGACCGGTGGAAAACGGCGTTCGCGGAGCGCCGGCAGGATCTGCGCCAGTCCGCGGCGTCCCCGCGGCAGGACCAGCGAGACCACAATCATCACCACCAGGCCAGTGGTGAAACTCACCACAGCGGCGGCTATGCCGTCGTTCAACCGGGCGCCCAGCGCGCCGTTGATCCGGCCCTGGACGGGGATGGCGAGTCCGGCGGCCACGGCCATCGGCAGTCCTGCAATGAGAGGGAGACGGGGTGAATGGGTCACTGGATTCACCTTACGTCAGGCATCATTGCTGTATGAGCACCCCGGAAATCGAAGAGATCCCCATCCGCGACGACATGATCCGCCTGGGCCAGCTGCTGAAGCTCGCCAACCTCGTGGAGGACGGCGTTGAGGCCACGGAGCTGATCAAGAACGGGTTGGTCAAAGTCAACGGCGAGATCGATGACCGCCGCGGACGGCAGCTGCACCACGGCGACACTGTCACCGTCAACGGCCGGACCGTGCGGATCCTGACACCCGCAGGCTCCTGAGCTACTTCTTCAGCACCTCGTGGGTGAGGAACTCGGAAACGTGGCCGATCTCCTGCTGGTTGATCCCGTGCCACATCCCTGTGTAGAGGACCTTCGTCAGCTTCACGTGCTTCCGCACCCAGCCCATGGTGTATTCGATCTTGTCCTGGGTGATGACGGGGTCCTGCTGGTCGCGGCCCCAGAACAGCGGGACGCTGCCGTCCAGTTCGTCGTCGCGGAAAGTCGGGTCCCCTCCGGCGTTCACCGCAAAGCCGGAAAGCCCGACGACGGCGGCAAAGTCCGTTGGGCGCTGCCGTAGCAGCGTGGTGGCCATCGCCATCCCCATCGAGAACCCGAGCAACGTGACGGACGGGTGGTCGCCTTTGACGCCGTCGAGCCAGTCCAGCACAAAGGCGGCGGCGTCTTTGACCGCATCCAGCGAATACTCAGCGGAGTCCGTCAGCGGGAACCACGTGAAGCCCGGACCCATGGCAATGGGGGCCCGGACGGATACCACGGCGAATTCCCCGGGCAGCAGCTCGGACAGGCTGAGCAGGTCCTCCTCATTCGCACCGTAGCCGTGCAGCAGGACCAGCAGGGGCTTCCCCGAGCGCTCTTCGTCAGGAGTGGACCACAGGACAACAGGGGCAGTGGAAACTTCGGCTTCAGTCATGGAACCATTCTTGCAGTTACCGCCCGGTAACAACCTACGGTGGCGTAGCTTTGGCTTCACGAGGCAGGATGGAAACGTGAGCGAAACTGAAGCCATTCCGAACCCGCAGGACACCGTTGATGCCCACCCCTGGGGCCGCTACGTTGCCATGGGAGACTCCTTCACCGAGGGCATCGGCGACCCGGAACCCGAAAGCCCCGGCGGGCACCGCGGCTGGGCGGACCGCGTGGCCGAGGAACTGAGCCGGGGCCACACAGATTTTGCCTACGCAAACCTGGCGGTGCGCGGCCGGCTGCTTGAACAGATCGTTGACCAGCAACTGGCCCCCTGCCTTGCCCTCAGGCCGGACCTGGTGACGCTTTCGGCCGGAGGCAACGACCTCATCCGGCCCGGCGGAGACCCTGACGCGCTGGCCGAAAAGCTGGATTCGGTGGTGCACATCCTCAGCCTGGGCGGCGCCACGGTGGTGCTGTTCAACGGACCGGACACCGGGTCATCCGTCCTGGGCCGGGTCCGCAGCAAGATCGCGATCTATAACGAGAACCTCCGGACCGTGGCCGCCCGGCACGACGCCGTCATTGCAGACATGTGGTCGCTTCGCCAGCTCGGCAATCCGCAGATGTGGGACCAGGACCGGCTGCATTTCTCCCCGTTGGGCCACCACACGATCGCGGCGATGGTGCTTGATTCGCTCAACATCAACCACACGTTGGAGCCGCTCTCCCCCAAGCCGCTGCCCCAGCGAAGCTGGCGGCAGGCGCGGTCCGGAGACCTGGTGTGGGCGCGCGAATACTTCGTTCCCTGGGTTGTCCGCCGGCTGCGCCATCAATCGTCCGGCGACGGCGTCACGGCCAAGCGGCCGACGCCCGGTCCGGTGTTCGGTCCCGCGATGCCGCTGGGCTCGGGCGAAGCGCCGGGATTCGAGTCCGAACGGGGGTAGTGCGCGGGTGGACGCCGACGACGTCGTTCGGCTGCGGCTGCGACAGCAGCAGCTCCGTCCTCCCTGCGCGCTTTCCGCCGAAGCCGCCCTGAAGAACCTGCTCGCCGTCCAGTCGCAGGAATTTGCCTATGCCCGGTGGTCGCTGGCGCAGCGCACGGCGGGAGCCACCGCCGCCGACGTCGAACAGGCAGTGGCCGACGGCCGGATCCTCCGAACGCATATCCTGCGGCCCACCTGGCATTTCGTGCACCGGGATGACCTTCGCTGGCTGCTGACGCTCTCCGCGCCCCGGCTGCACCGGGGAAACGGGGCCATCTACCGCGAGACGGGCATTGATGCGGACTCGGCGTCCCGGAGCGCGCGCGTCCTGGGTGCCGCGGTGACCGGCGGCTCCCATAAAACCCGGGAGCAGCTCGCCGCGGAACTGCAGCGGCACGGATTTGCCGGCAAAGGCCTGGAGCTCGCGTACCTGGTCATGCACGCCGAGGTCAGTGGCGTCCTGACGAGCGGAACACCCGTGCGCAGTACCAGCGGCGCGTTGAAGCAGACCTACGCGCTTTTCGAGGAACGCGTCCCGCCGTCAACGGGAGGGCCCGTCGACCGTCCTGCCGCGCTGGCCGAACTGGTCCGCCGCTATTTCCGCAGCCGCGGACCAGCAACCGTGAAGGACTGTGCCGACTGGTCCGGGCTCACCGTCACCGACATCCGGCTGGGCCTCGGCCTGGCGCTGGAAGCCGATCCCGGCGAGCTCGAAACAACCGTCCTTGACGGTCTGGAGTTCTACTTCAGCTGGGCCGAGGTGCCTCCCGGGCCCGGTACAGGGCAGGGCGGGCACCCCCGGATCGACCTGGTTCAGTGCTACGACGAATACATCATGGGCTATTCACAGTCACGGTATTTCCTGGGCGGCCGTGCCCCGGCCCGTCCTGACGGCAGCACGCCGATGCATGTAGTGCTTAGGGAGGGCAGGATGATCGGCTCGTGGCGCCATGTCCTGCGTCCCGGACGCTGTGAGCTGGATATCCGCACCGATCGGGAGCCCGGGCCTGCCGGCAACAGCGCGATTGATGCGGCAGTGGCCGAGTACGGGACGTTCCTGGGAGTGCCTGCGGCGGGGGCGGGGGTTAAACTGAAAGGACACTTCTGAGAGGCCCTCCCCCGTGAACAACGTGTTCTTCTGGATCATCGTCCTGTCGTTCCTGATTCCCTTCGCCATGCGCATGTACCGGAAGCGCGTGGGCAGGAACCAGAACCAGGACTTCAACGGCCAGTATCCCGGCCAGTTCCCGGGTCAGTTTCCCGGGCAGCAGCCGGGGCGCCCGAATAACCAGCCGCGTGACGGTTACACCCAGCAGGATTACTTCGGCGGCGGCTTCCGGCAGCTCGGCGGCCGGCAGCAGCCTCCGCTCGACCAGCCGTATCAGGACCCCCGCTTCCCGGCCCCCGGCTACCAGAACCCGGGCTACCAGAATCCGGGCTACCAGAACCCGGGCTACCCGGCTCCGGGCGGCCCCGGGCAGGTCCCTTACGAGGACAGCCCTGAGTATCCGGCCAACCAGTCACGCCAGGAACCGCAGCAGCCGTCCGCCCCGGCAACTCCCCCGCCGCCGTCGGCCCCCCAGGGTTTCCGCGCGCGGAAACTGGCCGAGCTCGACCAGCAGTACAGCAACGGCGAAATCGCCATGGAGGAATACATGGCCCGGCGTGACGAGATCATGAACGGTTAGTCGCCGTCGCATAGCAGCCGTCGCACCGACTCCTCATGCTGGGCCGTTTCGGGATGCTGGGCCGTTTCCGGCGGCCGGCCCGATGCTTCAGGCTGGCCTGTTTTTTCAGGCTGCCAGTGGGCTGAGACGAGTGCGTTTCAGGATCTTCGCGCGGTGCAGAAGTTCGCGTCTCTGGCGACGGCTCAGCGGCACTGGCGTGCCGGGTGATGATGCCCCGGGCAGCGGCGGGGCGGTCGACCGGTACGAATGCCCCGTCGGAGTCTGGACCTGCAGGGTGTGCCGTGGCCCAGGCCCTGGTTCGGAATGCCAACCGGGAGATTCTTTGGCGTAGTTACAGGATTCGCAGAGGCCGCTGCCGTTGCTGTGGCTGGTGGGTCCTCCGTGGTGCCACGCAACAATGTGGTCGTGGTGGCGGATCGCGCACTGGCCGCCCCCACCTTGCGGCAACCCTGCAACCGCCGCTCTGGCCCATCCTGCAGGGACGACTCCGTACCCGGCCACGCGCGCAGGTTCGCTGTCCCCTTGGAAGAGAGTGCGGTCGGTCATCACGAGCTGGATCTCGATGCCGCCAATCCCCCCGGAGGTGCCCGTGATCCGGTCGACGAGGTCATCGGCCATGAGCTGGCCGCGGGAGCGTGTGTCGCCGTCGGAGCGTAACGTGTCGGCGTGTCTGGTGAGGGCTGCGTGGACGGCTACGCCGGCAATAACCGGGAGCAGTGCGGTCAAACAGCACACGGTGTCCGGAGCCGGACGAAGGCTCACGTGCCGGTCTGCAACGGCGTTGCGGGCACGGTTGACCACGGAGTGAAGGTCCAGCCGATAGGCCGCTGTCCGTGCTGCCGCGATAATCGTCCGGTCGCCAGCGCCGGCCAGGGTACATGTGTCCGCGGCGAGCCGTTCATCAACGGCGCACCGGTCCGCCGCAGACAGACAGGCGGTTTCCTTCACCAGCAGGGTGGCGCGCCACTCATTTAGCTGCCCGGTCCGGAGGGCCGCCAAGGTGTGGGGCATCTCCGTTACAAGGGCTTTCGCCATGCCGAGCAAGCGTCCGCCGCGGGCGGGCGATTCACCACGGGCCAAAGCGATCTGGGCGGCGACGCCTTTGCCGAGTTCATCTGCCGGAAGCCCGGCCTCAGTCTGGGCGCAGCGCTGCTGGACATCGAACGCGACCGAGTCGCGGGCCTGCATTGCGGCAGCGGCCGACTTCAGCTCTTCCAGATCCCGAAGCTGGTCAACCAGGGCGGCACTGTCGTTGGAGGGGCGGATCACGGCCAAGAGACCGATGAGGTCCCTGACCGTGACCCCGCGGCCGGTCTCGTCCGGAGCCAGTCCCGGCCCCCAGTTGCCTTCCATGACAGAAGTCTGGCAGTGACCACCGACAATTTAGTGCCCCGGGGAAGTCTGCCCTGCGTCGGTCCTTGGCTGACCAGCCAGGGCATGTCTCCTTATTGGCGTACTGTCCTCTAGTGGAATCACCCCAACGGTGCTTTCGTTGACCTATACAGCTACAGCTGGAGAGTCATATGAAACGTCATCTGGATTCTAAGAATGTTTGCCAGGTTCTTGCTCTCTCACTCGCGATAATGGCTTCCTTGGTTCTCTTACTGGTTCCCATGTACACCCAGGTAAAACTAACGTCTGGCGGGCCAGAGCAGGTTAGCCATCCGACCCTGGTTGAAACAGTAGGGCCATCCATCTTGGTGCCGTTGCTCACCCCCGTAGCCCTGACCGCGCTACCTCTCCTGACAAGAGGACGCACGCGGACTCCAGTATCGGTCGCGACGACTGTCGCTCTTGTTGTCTTCGTAGTCATCGGCTCCGCAAGCATCGGCTGGTTCTACGTCCCAGCCATGGCCGCCGCGGTAGCCGCGGTTGTTACTTCGATGGGCAGCCACGGCTCCATCCAGCCAACACCTGATTTAAGCGACCCGCGCTAGTCCACCTGCGGGAAGCCGAGGTCGATCACCGAGGTGGACGGGTCCGGCCAGCGGGTGGTGACCACCTTGCCGCGGGTGTAGAAGCGGATGCTGTCCGGGCCGTACATGTGGGTGTCCCCGAACAACGAGTTCTTCCAGCCGCCGAACGAGAACGTCCCCACCGGAACCGGGATGGGCACGTTGACGCCCACCATGCCGGCCTCGACGTCGAACTCGAACTGGCGCGCTGCGCCGCCGTCGCGAGTGAAGATGGCCACGCCGTTACCGAACTCATTGTCGTTCACCAGCTTGACGGCGTCGCTGTAGCTGTCCGCCCGTACCACCGACAGCACGGGACCGAAGATTTCGTCGTCGTACACCTTCATGCCAGGCTTCACGTGGTCCACCAGGCTGACCCCGATGAAGAAGCCATCCGAGTCGAATTCGTGCTCGCGGCCGTCCACCACAACCGTGGCGCCCTCGTCCGCTGCACCGGCCACGTAGGAGGCAACCCTGTCCCGGTGCTCCTTGGTGATCAGGGGTCCCATCTGCGAAGCAGGGTCCATACCCGGACCGATCTTGAGGTCCGCCATGCGCGTGGAAATGGCCTTGACCAGGTCGTCCGCAATATTGCCCACCGCCACCAGCACGGAGACGGCCATGCAGCGTTCCCCGGCAGAGCCGTAGGCGGCTGACACGGCAGCATCGGCCGCCATGTCCAGGTCCGCGTCCGGCAGGACCACCATGTGGTTCTTGGCACCGCCCAGCGCCTGGACGCGCTTGCCGTGGTCGGCCGCCCGCTTGTAGATGGACTGCGCGATCGGGGTGGAGCCCACGAAGCTGACAGCCTTGACCCCGGGGTGTTCCAGCAGGACGTCCACAGCCTCCTTGTCGCCGTGGACCACGTTGAGAACGCCCGCCGGCAGGCCCGCCTCCGCGAAGACTTCAGCGATGAAGACGGCCGACGACGGGTCCTTCTCGCTGGGCTTGAGGAGGACAGTGTTGCCGCAGGCCAGTGCGCTGCCGATCATCCACAGCGGCACCATGGCCGGGAAGTTGAACGGTGTGATGCACGCAACCACGCCCACCGGCTGGCGCACCGAGTGCACGTCCACGCCGCTGGAAACCTGCTCCGACCGTTCACCCTTGAGCATGTGCGCGAGCCCGGTGGCGAACTCGATGTTTTCAAGGCCCCGGGAGATCTCGCCTTCCGCGTCGGAAAGCACCTTGCCGTGCTCGCTGGTCAGGATGGCCGCCAGCTCGGACTTGCGCTGGGTCAGGAGTTCCCGCACGCGGAAGAAGATGTTGGTGCGCTTGGCCAGGCTGGTGGCCCGCCAGCCCGGCAGGGCGGCCTGGGCTGCGGCGATGGCTTCCTCCACGCGCGAGGCCGAGGCAAGCGCCACCTCTTTGTCCTGCGCGCCGGTGGCGGGGTTGAAGACGGGGCCGAAACGGTCGGCGTCGCTGATCCGGGCGCCGTTGATGAAGTGCGGAATGCGTTCCATGGGAAAGTCCTTTTCGTGAAAACGGCTGCGGTTAGTTGGAGGCTTCGAGCGAGCCGTCGACGAGCTTGATGATCATCGAGCAGTCCTTCCCGGACTGCCCGGAGTCGATGAGTCGCTGGAAGAGGGTCTGCACGTGCTCGCCGATTTCCAGCGGAGTGCCGGTGTCGCGGGCGGCACTGATGGCCAGGCCGATGTCCTTGTTGGCCAGTTCGGTGGTGAACGTCGGCGCGAAGTCGTTGTTGGAGGCAGCGGTGGGCACGACGCCGGCCACCGGGTACCAGGTCCGCAGCGCCCAGCTGTCGCCGGAAGACACCGAGGCGATGTCCCAGAAGACCTGCTTGTCCAGGCCCAGGCGCTCGGCGAGCACTGCGCCTTCGGCAGTGGAGGCCAGGTTGATGAAGAGCATGAGGTTGTTGCAGATCTTCGCGGCCTGGCCGGTAGTGGCGCCGCCGGTGGGGATGATGTTGGAGGCCATGGGACGGATGTATTCGGTGGCGTCGGCAACGGCGCCCGCCTCACCGCCGATCATGAAGGTGAGCGTCCCGGCCTTCGCCCCGCTCATACCGCCCGAAACCGGGGCGTCCACGAAGCGGAAGCCGGCGGCAGCGGCGGCGTCGTGCAGTGCCTGCGCGGACGCGATGTCGATGGTGGAGGAATCCACCAGCAGCGTGCGGGTATCGGCATGGGCCAAAACACCGTCCTCGCCCAGGTACACGGCCCGGGCGTGTTCGCCCTTCGGCAGCATGGTGAAGACGACGTCGGCGCCGTCCACCGCGGCGGCAATGCTCGCCACCGGCTTGACGCCGCCGGCTTCGGCAGCAGCCACGGCCTCGGGGTTGAGGTCGAATCCGCGGACGTCATGGCCGGCCTTTGCCAGGTTTGCCGACATGGACCCACCCATGTTTCCGAGACCGATCCAAGCGACTACTGCCATGGCAAAAGCTCCTTTGCTTCGTGTACCAGCCGATATTGCTGGATGTTCCGTGTCAACGATCACACCCTGTTACAGTGCAATCAAGGGAAAAAATTACAGAGTGCATGTGCATGGATGCACATTGACCGGGAGGCTGAACGATGGACAAGAACCAGTGGATTTGAACCGGCTGCCGAGTCCCGATGACCTGCTGATCCTGCTGACAGTGGCCAGGCTGGGCCGGTTCAACGCCGTGGCCGAGACGCTGGGCACCACGCACACCACCATCTCGCGCCGGATCCTGGCACTGGACAAGCAGCTCGGCGGAAGGACGCTGGAGCGCAGCCCGCACGGTTGGGAACTGACCGAACTGGGCAGCCAGGCCGTTGCCGCCGCCGAGGCGATTGAGTCGACGCTCGGCTCCCTGGCCGGCACCATCAGCAACGGCGGACACTCCCTGTCCGGACTGGTCCGGATCAGCACATCCGACGGATTCGGGGCGGAATTCGTGACTCCGGCGCTGGTCCGACTGCAACAGGAGAATCCGCTGTTGAACGTCGAGATGCTCAGTGCCACCCGCAAGGCCAGCCAGAACCGGTCCGGCGTGGACCTGGAAGTCGTGGTTGGCCGGATGGAGGTCACCAACGCCCAGCCCATCTTCCTCACGAACTACTTCCTGCGGCTTTACGCCAGCCCGGACTATGTCCGGACCCGCGGACTTCCCGCCGCCCTGGACGACGTCCGGGAGCACGGCTTTGTCTCCTACGTTGAGTCAGCGCTGCAGGTGGCGGAGCTCGGGCACCGGTCATCGCAGCTGCCCGCGCCGAAATTCAGCTTCCAGGCCACCAGCATCTTCGCCCAGGTGGAGGCGGTCCGGCTCGGCGCGGGCATCGGACTGTTGCCGAACTTCATGGTGGCCTTTAATCCGGACTTCGTGCCCGTGCTTCCCGAGTTGTTCCAGCGCCAGCTTCCCATCTGGGCGGTGGCGCGTCCCGAGTCGCTGCGCTCGGCGTCGGTCCTGGCCGTCGTGGAGGCGCTTAAAGCGGAAGTGTCAGGCCGCCGGGAACTCCTGGCGGCCTGACACTGGCCTGATCCTAGGCCTGGAACAGCCGCCGGACCACCCGGCCCGCGGCGAGGGCATCGAGGCCCTCATTGATTTCCGCCAGAGGCCGGGTGTCCGTGTGCAGCAGCTCCACCGGAAGCCGCCCGGCCCGCCAGTGGTCAAGGTACAGCGGAATGTCCCGCTCCGGAACGGCATCCCCCATGTAGGACCCGAGGAGCCGCTTCCCTGCTCCGGCGAATTGCAGTGCCTTTACCGTCAGTTCCGCTGAAGGTTTGGGCAGACCGACGGAGACGACGGCGCCGCCCCGCGTCACGAGGTCCAGGCACGAGGCGATCACCCCCGCGGATCCCACTGCTTCGACGGCAACGTCCACGCCGTCGCCGGTTGCCTCGGCGACCAGCCGGGCGGCGTCGTCGGGAGTTCCCACTGCCGTGGCGCCGCAGTCCAGGGCGAGCCGGTGCTTGTCTTCGTTGGGGTCGATGGCAATGACGGCGGCAGCGCCCGCGAGTGACGCCGCCATCACCGCAGACAGTCCGACGGCGCCGAGCCCGAAGACTGCCACGGACTGCCCTGAGGTGGCCGCCGCCGTGTTCAGCACGGCGCCCATTCCGGTGAGCACGGCGCAACCGAACATGGCCGCGACGGTGTCCGGGACGTCGTCGCCGATCACCACCACGGACTCGCGCGCCACCACGGCGTAGTCGGCAAAGGCCGAGACGCCGAGGTGGTGGTTGATCCGCTCGCCCGACGGCGTCCGCAGCAGCGCTTCCCCGTGCAGCAGGTCACCCGAGCCGTTGACTTCGGCGGCGCGGTGGCATAGGGCCGGGCGGCCGGAGCGGCACGCCCGGCAGTCGCCGCAGCTGGGAACGAAGACGAGCACCACATGGTCCCCCGCCGAGACGTCCCGGACGCCCTCGCCCACTGCCACGACCCGTCCCACGGCCTCGTGTCCCAGCGCCATGGGCAGCGGCCGGACCCGGGAGCCGTCCACCACCGAAAGATCCGAGTGGCACAGGCTGGAGTAAGTGATGGCCACTCCCAGCTCGCCGGCGCGGGGTTCGGGCCGGTCGAGTTCCTGGACCACAAGCGGGCGGGCTTCGGCGTAGCTGGTTCCCGCGGGGACGGTGGAATAGAGGACTGCTGCTCGCATGGACACCTTCCTTGCCGCTACTTCTTGGCCGGCATCTCTTGGCTGTTTGCCTTGGAAGCGGCCAGCAGGTCCGCCGTGCCCTGCGCATCCGCGGCATCCACGTCGTGCAGCGAAATCCCGCGGGTTTCCTTGAGCATGAAGACAGCGAACAGGGTGACAAGGCACGCACCAAGCAGGTAGATCGCCACCGGAACGGAGGACTTGAAGTTGCTCAGCAGCGCCGTGGCGATGATCGGGGCCAGTGAGCCGGCGACGATCGAGGTGACCTGGTATCCGAGTGACACACCGGAGTAGCGCATCCGCGTCGGGAACATCTCAGCCATGATCGCGGGCTGGCCGGCATACATCAGCGCGTGGAACAGGAGGCCGATGGTGATGGCGGCCAGGATGACCAGATCGTTCTTGGTGTCCATCATCGGGAAGGCGAAGAAGCCCCACGTGCCGCCGAGGACTGCGCCGGCCATGTAAACGGGCTTGCGTCCGAAAGCGTCCGAGAGCTTGCCGACCATCGGAACGGCGCAGAAGTGGATGAAGTGCGCCACCAGGAGCAGCAGGAGGATCCTGGACGTGTCCGTCTGGACTACCACCTTCAGGTAGGTGATGGAGAACGTGACCACGAGGTAGTAGAGGATGTTCTCAGCGAACCGCAGGCCCATGGCCGTGAAGACGCCGCGCGGGTAGCGGCGGAAGACCTCGGCAACGCCGTAGCCCTTGTTCTCAACCACAACCTCCTTGCGTGCCTCGAGGAAGATCGGCGCGTCCTGGACCTTGGTGCGGATGTAGTAACCCACGATCACGATCACCGCGGACAGCCAGAATGCGACGCGCCAGCCCCAGCTGAGGAAGTCGGCCGAGGACAGCGTCGAGGACAGCGTGAACAGTACGCCGGTGGCGAGCAGGTTGCCCATGGGCACCGCTGACTGCGGCCAGCTGGACCAGAACCCGCGGGACTTGCTGGGGCTGTGCTCGGCCACGAGCAGCACGGCGCCGCCCCATTCACCGCCGACGGCGAAGCCCTGCACGAACCGCAGGAACACCAGCAATGCCGGGGCCCAGTAGCCGATCTGCTGGAAGGTGGGGAGGCAGCCCATCAGGAACGTGGAGACACCCACCAGGATGATGCTGAGCTGAAGCAGCTGCTTGCGGCCGAACTTGTCGCCGAAGTGGCCGAACACGATGCCACCGATGGGACGGGCCACGAAGCCCACAGCGTAGGTAACGAAGGCGGCAATGATCCCGTCCAGCTCCGTACCGGAATTGGGGAAAAACAACTTGCCGAAAACCAGGGTGGCCGCGGAAGCGTAGAGGAAGAATTCATACCATTCAACGACGGTGCCGGCCATGGAGGCCGTCACCACTTTCCTCAGCCCGGAAGCCTTGACATCAGTCTCATCTACTCGCCTTGCGGCGGAGTCGTGCGTGCTCATTGTGAACTCCTTCGGCGTCTCCGTCGACACCATGTGGACCATTCCGTAGCGGCCGCGTGTGATGTGCACCACCAACGCGCGCCGGTCCCCTAGAGTATGGACTCACATTGCCGCAGGCTCAACGCCATTTTCTGCAGAACGGCTCTGCAAAAACGCACATTTCGCCGGCGGACTATGCGAAGAAGTTCTGCCTCAGCTGCGCGCTAAGCTGGCCGATCTCGGTGAGGAAGCCGTCGTGGCCAATGGGTGCATCGATGACGTGCACGGGGACATCACCGGGGAGGGCTGCCGCGAGTTCGTGGGACTGCGCAGGAAAGTAGAGCCGGTCCGTGTTCACTGCGGCGATGAAGAACTCAGCTTTGGCCTCCGCCAGTGCTTCCGTGAGCGGACCGCGCCCCCGGCCAACATCGTGGCTCATGAGCGCCTCGGTGATGGCGATGTAGCTGTTGGCGTCGAAGCGGCGCACCAGCTTGGTGCCCTGGTAATCGAGGTAGCTCTCCACCTGGTAGCGGCCGCGCTCCCCGAGCGACACGGCCTGGAGCGGGGCTTCGCCGCCTTGCGGGCTGCGGCCGAACCGGGCTGCGAGTTCGTCGGCGGAGCGGTAGGTGATGTGCGCAATCCTGCGCGCCAGGGCCAGGCCGGCCTCCGGTTCCGGGCTGCCGTAGTAGTCTCCGTCGTTGAAGTTGGCGTCCTGGCGGATGGCGAGGGTCTGCGCCTGCGCGAACGCGATCTGCTCGGCGGTGCTGCTGGCGCCGCTGGCTATCACGCCGCAGCGCCGGACGCGGTCAGGGTAGGTCACGGCCCATTCCAGTGCGCGGGCTCCGCCGAGGGAGCCGCCCAGTACCGCGTACCAGCTTCCGATGCCCAGTGCGTCTGCCAGCCGGGCTTCGGCCGCCGTGGTGTCGCGCAGGGTCACCAGGGGAAAGCGAGAACCCCACGGCTTCCCGTCCGGTGCCGGGGTCGACGGGCCGGTGGAGCCATAACATCCGCCCAGAATGTTGATGGAGACCACGAAGTACTTGTCCGTATCAACCGGGGCGCCTGGACCGGCCAGCTGCTCCCACCAGCCTTCCTCGTCGCTGGCACCCCTCGTGACATGCGTGCTGCCGGTCAGGGCGTGCTGCACCAGCACGGCGTTGGAACGGTCCGGGTTCAGCGTTCCCCACGTTTCGTAGGCGAGCGTGACGTCCGGGAGGTGGCCGCCGGCTTCCAGGTCGAGTCCGCCGACGCTCAGGAACTTGACGGTACCGTCCGGGACGGGGGCGGTGAACGGCTCGTTGGGGCTGCTGGTTCCGGGTACACCGCTGCGGGTGACGGCAATCGTCATGTGAGGACCTCTTCTTCGCGCTTGCCTGCCGCCAACTGGCCGGCAGGCCAGGTCTTCACCCGGGGCACCCCGCCGCGGAAGGAGGGTTGCCGGCCAGCAAGCCGGGGCTGTCGCTGGCACTCATGACCTGTAGAGAGTCTACGAAATGCGTCGCCGCAATGGCGAAGATTGTGACAGCAATGTGACTCCCGGCGTCGACGACGCCGGGAGTCAGGGCGGTCAGTCGCCCTTGGCGGCGCGGAAACCGGCGTCGAGGTCGGCGATGATGTCATCGATGTGTTCGAGCCCCACCGAGAGGCGGACCAGGCCGGGGGTCACGCCCGCCACGGCCTGCTGTTCCGCCGTCAGCTGGCTGTGCGTGGTCGACGCCGGGTGGATGACCAGGGAGCGCACGTCGCCGATGTTTGCCACGTGGGAGTGGAGCTCCAGGGCGTCCACGAACCGCTTGCCGGCCTCCGCCCCGCCGGCGATGGTGAACGAGACGATGGCGCCGGTGCCCTTGGGCCCGTACTTGCGGCCGCGCTCATACCAGGGGCTGGACGGCAGGCCCGCGTAGGCGACGGATTCGACGTCGTCCCTGGACTCCAGCCACTCGGCGACGCCCACCGCATTGGCGACGTGCCGCTCAACGCGCAGGCTCAGGGTTTCCAGGCCCTGGGCGATGAGGAAGGCATTGAACGGGGAAACCGCGGACCCCAGATCGCGCAGCAGCTGGACGCGGGCCTTGAGGATGTAGGACAAGTTCGCGCCCAAGGCACCCTCCGCCCCGAGATCCCGCGCGTAGACAAGGCCGTTGTAGGTGGGGTCCGGGGTGTTGAAGCCGGGGAACTTCGCCGGGTCCTTGCCGAAGTCGAAGTTCCCCGAGTCCACAATCACGCCGGCGATGGCGCTGCCGTGCCCGCCAAGGTACTTCGTGGCCGAGTGCACCACAATGTCGGCGCCCCATTCCAGCGGCCGGATGAGGTAGGGAGTGGACAAGGTGTTGTCCACGATCAGCGGGACACCTGCCGCGTGGGCAACGCCGGACACGCCTTCGATATCCAGGACATCCTGGCGCGGGTTGGACACCACCTCGGCGAAGAAGAGCTTGGTGTTGGGCCGGACGGCGTCCTCCCACTGCTGCAGGTTGTCCGGATCCTCGACGAACGTCACGGTGATGCCGAACTTCTTCAGGGTGTGGGCCAGCAGGTTGTAGGTGCCGCCGTAAAGGCTGGGACTGGCCACCACATGGTCGCCGGCTTCGGCCACGTTGAGGATGGCAAACGTTTCCGCGGCCTGGCCCGAGCTGAGCAGGAGCGCTGCCAGTCCACCTTCCAGGCTGGCGACGCGCTGTTCCACGGCGTCCTGGGTGGGGTTGCCGATACGCGTATAGATGGGTGCCAGTTCAGCCAGCGCGAAACGGTTGGCGGCGCTTTCAGCACTCGGGAACACAAACGACGTCGTCTGGTAGATGGGCAGTGCCCTGGCACCGGTGGCGCTGTCCGGCTCCTGGCCGGCGTGGATCTGACGGGTTTCGAATGACCATGCGTTGGACAACGGGAAGCTCCTTCTGTGGAGGGCACCTGTGCCGGGGCAGGACCTGCCTTGGCAGGGCCGGTGCCGCCAGGCGGTCCTGGCCCGGAATCAGTGTAGGAACGGCTGATAGCGTGTGAACAGGTTTGTGACGAAGGACGTCGGCCGCGTTATTTCGGGCCCTCAGGCGGGACCGCAATGACATCCCACCACGGTTAGGGCACCCTTAGCTGAGAGCTCCATCACAAAGTGCCAAGATGATGGCATGCGCATGGATCACGTCTCTTACGCCTGTGAACAGGATGGCCTGGCTGCCACCACCGAACGTATTGCAACCGCCCTCGGCGTCGAAGCCGTGAAGGGCGGGGTACACCCCCGTTTTGGCACCCGCAACATGATTATCCCGCTCGCCGGGCACAAGTACCTGGAGGTCGTGGAGGTCCTGGACCACCCGGCATCCGACAAGGCGCCGTTCGGGCAGGCCGTACGTGCCCGCTCCGCGGCGGGGGGCGGCTGGATGGGCTGGTGCGTCGAAGTGGACGACCTGGCTCCCTTCGAAGAACGCCTTGGCCGTTCGGCTGTCAACGGGAACCGCAAGTTCCCCGACGGCCGCGAGCTCGTCTGGAAGCAGATCGGCATCCTGGGCCTCATCGCAGACCCGCAGGTGCCTTACATGCTCAAGTGGGAAGGCGACCCGGAGCTTCACCCGTCCAACGCCTACCCAAGCAACGTCAAGATGTCCAGCCTCACCATCGCGGGCTCGGCCGAACGCGTCACGGAATGGCTCGGTCAGCCGGTCGAGAAGCCCTTGGAGGATGTCGCGGTTGAATGGGTCGCCCCGAAGGGGACGCCGGGAATCCTCTCCGTCACCTTCGAAACCGCCTCCGGGGCAGTAATCATCTGATCCTGTTCCACCGTGTGGTCCGCTCCGGACCACGGGCTGCGTGCTGCCCCTGAACTTCGGCCGCTATCAGCGGGTGCCAACGACGTCACCCACCGATAGCGGCCGAATCCTTTTAACCCGGCTCAACCCAGCCCGTCTCAACCCAGCCCGTCTCAACCCAGCCCGATGGCCTTGCCGAAGAGGCTGAACCCGACGAAGGCCACGATGTCCAGCAGCGCGTGGGCGATCACCAGCGGCATCACGCGGCGGGTCCTGGTGTAGATCCAGGCGAAGACCACCCCCATGACGGCGTTGCCCAGGAAAGGGCCGAAGCCCTGGTAGAGGTGGTAGCTGCCGCGGAGCATGGAACTGGCGAAAATAGCCAGCGGCACGCTCCACCCGAATTTTCCGAGCCGGTCCAGCAGGTACCCCACCACAATGACTTCCTCGACGATCCCGTGCCGCACGGCAGACAGGATCAGTACGGGAATGGTCCACCAGTAGGCGTCCAGCGCGCTGGGGATGATGGCGGTGGTGACGCCAAGGGCCCGGCCGGCGGCATAAAGCCCCAGGGACGGAATACCGATCAGCGCCGCGAGGCCCAGCCCCTGCAGCAGGTCCTTGCCGGGACGGGCAAAGTTGAACCCCAGCTTACGGAAGGCAGAGGCGCCGGACTCCCCCGCCGGACGGTGCTCGGTCAGGAAGTAGATCACCAGGACCACCGGCACCAGTGCGAACACAATGTCCAGGAGTTGGTAGGTCAGGTCGAAGTATTCACGGCTGCTCTGCGAGCGGTTGAGGGTGGAGGTGCCCTCCGCCAGGGGTGCGCGCGTCATCTTGTCCAGCAGCTGCACCACGGAATACACGGCGGACTGCCCTAGCGACAGACCCAGGACAATCCAGACTTCGATCCGCAGACGACGGCGGGAGGGAACCAGCATGTTCCTATCTTGCCTTCACTTGCTGGTTCTTTCCTGTCCGCCGCCGCCGGACGCCCGCCCCTGGTGATGGAACGACGCTTCCCGCCAGCCGGGCGGGCCGGGGCCTATGCTAGGAATTTATGAGTGCGCCCGACAAAATCATCATGATCCGGCACGGCCAGTCCGCCGCCAATTTCGACACCTCCATCTACAACCGGGTGCCGGATTACCGGATACCGCTGACGGAGCTCGGCGTGGCGCAGGCCCAGGCAGCCGGCGAGCGGATCCGCCGGCAGCTGGACGGGCAGCAGGTGTGTGTTTACGTCTCGCCCTACCTCAGGGCGTACCAGACCCTCGAGGCGCTCAACCTGGGCCCGCTCACTGAACGTGTGATCGAGGAACCCCGCCTCCGTGAACAGGACTGGGCCAACTTCCAGATCGCCGGGGACATCGAGGACCAGAAGGAACTCCGGAACGCGTACGGCCACTTCTTCTACCGCTTCCGGGAAGGCGAATCCGGCTCGGACGTCTACGACCGGATCTCCTCCTTCATGGAGACGCTTCACCGGCACTGGGCACGGCCGGACTACGCGCCCAACGCGCTCTTCGTGACGCACGGACTCACGATGCGCCTGTTCTGCATGCGCTGGTTCCACTGGTCCGTGGAGTATTTCGAGTCCCTCAACAACCCTGACAATGCCGAAGTGCGGACCCTGGTGCGCACGCACGTGGGCAAGTATGAACTGGACAAGCCGTTCAGCCAGTGGGAGGACCGCCGCGTGGACGAGACGGTGCTGGATGCACCGCCCATGGTGTTCTAGCCCTCCCCTGCTCCAGGGAGGTCAGCGGGCGCGGACTCCCGCCCGCCAGACGGCGTGGGTCAGCGGGATGCCCGGCCGGTAGGCCAGGTGGGTGGCGGAAGGGGCATTGAGCAGGTGCAGGTCCGCGCGGTGGCCGACGGCGATGGAACCCACCGCCCGTTCGCCGTCGACGTCGTTCCCCGACTCCCGGTGCAGCGCAAGCGCGCCGCCGTAGGTAGCGGCACGGACGGCTTCGTGGACGCTGAGCCGCATCTGCAACACGGCGGTGGTGACGCAGAACGCCATGGAGCTCGTGTAGGACGTGCCGGGGTTGCAGTTGGAGGCCAGGGCTACCGGCACGCCGGCGTCGAGCAGCCCGCGGCCCGGTGCCAACGGCTGGCGGGTGGACAGGTCGCAGGCGGGCAGGCACGTGGCCACGGTGCCGCGCGTTCCGGAGCCCTGCCACCCGGACCAGCTGCCTGCCAGTGCGTCCACGTCCGCGGCGGACAGGTAATTGACGTGGTCCACGCTCGCCGCACCGAACTCCACGGCCAGCTGCACGCCGGGCCCTTCGCCGAGCTGGTTGCCGTGGACGCGCAGTCCAAGTCCTGCGTCCCGGCAGGCCCGCAGCACGCGGCGCGACTGCTCCTCGTTGAACGCCCCCTGCTCGCAGAACACGTCCGCCCAGCTGACGTAGGGGCGGACGGCCGCCAGCATGGGTCCGCACACCAGGTCCGTGTATTCCCCGGCATCCGCGCCCGCCGGGACCAGATGGGCGCCGAGGTAGGTCACTTCGTCAGCGACGGTGGAGGCGATGCGCGCGCTGCGCGCCTCATTCTCGACATCCAGGCCGTAACCGGTCTTGGTTTCCAGGTAGGTGGTTCCCTGGGAGACCGCCTCGGCCACGCGGCCCAGGGCAAGCCGGGTGAGGTCGAAGTCGCTCGTCCCCCGCGTGGCGCCCGTGGTCACTGCGATGCCGCCGGCGCTGTAGCTCTCGCCCGCCATCCGGGCCTCGAACTCCGCGGTCCTGTCGCCGGCGAAGATCAGGTGGGTGTGCGAATCCACCCAGCCCGGGAGCAGCGCCCGGCCGCCGGCATCCACGGCGTCGTCAGCGGCCGGAGCGGCCGTGGCCGGACCGATCCAGGAGATGCGCTCCCCTTCGATCACCACGGCGGCATCCTTGAGGACGCGGTGCTCCGCGTCCTGGGTCATCAGCTCGGCAATATTGGTGATCAGGGTGCTCATGGGTCCATTCTTCAGTGCCGGATGGACCAGCGGGTGGCAGCCAGGGCCGCCGCTGTCCGGGATTCCGGACTGAGCCCGGCCTCCCCGTCCCAGGCACTCTGCCCGGTGGACGGCCCGGCCAGGATCAGCTCCGCAGCCAGTTCCGCAATGCCGGAGGACGTCTGGAAGCCGTAACCGCCCTGTCCGGCGAGCCAGAAGAATCCGGTGGCTTCGGCGTCGAACCCCACCACGGGGACGCCGTCGGCAGCTTCCGTGCGCAGGCCGGTCCACGCGGACTTGACGCTCCGAATCCCCAGGGTGGTCACCGCATTCAGCCGCGCCACCAGCGCCTCGACGTCACCCGGGTAGGGTTTCGCGTCCTCGGGGCCGCTCGGCACCGATTCCGACGGCGAAATCAGTACGTCGTTGCCCTCCCTGCGGAAGTAGAACGATTCGTCCGCCGCCGCAACCATGGGGCAGGACTCCGGCAGGGGATGCTCGACGTCGACAATCGCCGCAGTGCGGCGGTACGGCTGGAGGCCGAGCTTCTCCACGCCGCTGATCACGGCAAGTTCATCTGCCCAGGCCCCGGCCGCGTTGACCACGACGCCGGCCTGGAACCCTTCCTGGCCGGCCCCGAGCTCCCAGCTGGACCCCAGCCGCTGGGCTGAATGGACCTTGGCGCCGGTGATGATGTCCACGCCGCCCGCCTCGGCCCGCTGCCGGTGGTCCTCCAGCAGCACGGGCGCATTGCAGGCGAACGAGCCGGTGTCCAGGCCGGCCGCGGTGAAGAAGCCGGGATCCAGCGCGGGGCACAGCTCCAGGGCCTCGGCATGGGAGATCCGGTGCATGTGCCCGCTGGCTTCCTCCCGGACGGTGTCTTCGTCGCCGATCAGCATGAAGCTGCGCGGAGACAGGACGGGCTCGGGCAACTCCGCATCCCGGGCCGCGATCAGCCCGAGCGTCCGGAGCGTGAGCTCCTGGACCACCACCGGTCCGTAGCTGGGGATCAGTTGCCGGGCCGAACGCGCTGACGTGTGGTACGCCAGGGACTGTTCGGCCTCGACGAGGGCCACACTACATTTACCGGCCAGGGCCGAGGCAAGGGACAGTCCGGCAATGCCGCCGCCCACAATCACCACATCGTAATTTGCTGACATGACTACATCCTTGCACCCGTCAGGACGTCACGTCAGTACCTCAGGCGCCCACCGCGTCGCGGCTCTCGACGAAGGCCCGGACGCACGCCTCGACATCCTCGCTGCTGTGCGCCGCGGAGAGCTGCACCCGGATCCGGGCGGCTCCCTTGGGCACCACGGGGTAGCTGAACGCGGTGACGAACACGCCGTGCCGGAGCATCCGGTCGGCCACCTTGGCGGCCATCACGGCGTCCCCGAACATCACCGGGACGATCGCGTGCTCGCCGTCGAGGAGCTCGAATCCTTCGGCCGCCATCCGGGTCCGGAACAGCGCGGCGTTGGCAAACAGCGTGGAGCGCAGCTCCGCGGAATTTTCCACGAGGTCCAGGGCCTTGAGCGTGGCTGCCACGATGGCCGGCGCGAGTGAGTTGGAGAACAGGTAGGGACGGGCTTTCTGGCGGAGCATGGCCACCACTTCGGCGCGGCCGGAGACGTAGCCGCCGGAGGCGCCGCCCAGCGCCTTGCCGAACGTGCCGGTGTAGATATCCACACGGTGGCTGACACCGGCGTGCTCGGGCGTGCCCGCGCCGGTGGAGCCCATGAAGCCTACGGCGTGCGAGTCGTCCACCATCACCAGGGCGTCGTATTTTTCGGCCAGGTTGCAGATGGCCTCGAGCGGGGCCAGGTAGCCGTCCATGGAGAAGACGCCGTCCGTCACGATGATCTTGCGGCGGGCCGGTTTCTCCTGCGTGGTGGCCTCAATCAGTTTGGCTTCCAGGTCCGCCATGTCACGGTTGGCGTAGCGGAACCGCTGGGCCTTGCAGAGCCGGATGCCGTCGATGATGGACGCGTGGTTCAGGGCGTCGGAGATGATGGCGTCCTCGGGTCCGAAGAGGGACTCGAACACACCGCCGTTGGCGTCGAAGCAGCTGGAGAAGAGGATGGTGTCCTCAGTGCCCAGGAACTTGGAGACCCGGGCCTCCAGTGCCAGGTGCAGGTCCTGAGTACCGCAGATGAAGCGCACGCTGGCCATGCCGAAGCCGCGCTCGTCCATGGCGGCCTTCGCGGCCGCGATGATGTCCGGGTGGTCCGCAAGTCCCAGGTAGTTGTTGGCGCAGAAGTTCAGCACGTCTGCCCCCTGCTCGCCGATCTGGCCCGCCCTGATGTGGCTGGCCTGCGGCGAATCGATGTGGCGCTCTGTCTTGAACAGGCCCGCGGTGCGGATCTCATCCAGCTCGTTCTGCAGCTGGTCCTTGATGGCTGAATACATGGGGTGCGCTCCTCAGCTGGGGTGAATTCTTTGTTCTGGTGCCGGTCAGTACGGGAAAAGGGCTAGAAGACGGTCCAGTCAAGGACAACCTTGCCGCCTACGCCGGCGCGGGCAACCTCGAAGCCCTTCTCCCAGTCCGAGGCGGGCAGGGTGTCCGTGACCACCGCCGAGATGTTGGCGTGCAGCACCGGGTTGGAGGACAGCATGGCACTCATCGCGTACCACGTCTCGAACATTTCCCGGCCGTAGATGCCCTTCATGGTCAGCATATGCGTGACCACCTTGCCCCAGTCGATGTCGATGGACTGGCTCGGCAGGCCCAGCATGGCGATCCGGCCGCCGTGGTTCATGTTGTCGATCATCTCGGGCAGGGCCGTGGGGTGCCCGGACATTTCCATGCCGATGTCGAACCCCTCGCGCATGCCCAGTTCGCGCTGGGCGTCCCTGACGCGCATCTTCGAGACGTCGATGGCGAGGTCCACGCCGAGCCGGCGGGCCAGTTCCAGGCGCGGCGCGGAGACGTCGGTAATGGCAATCTTCCGGGCGCCGGCGTGGCGGGCCACAGCGATGGCCATGAGCCCGATGGGCCCGGCGCCGGTGATCAGCACGTCCTCGCCGACGAGCGGGAAGCTCAGGGCGGTGTGGACGGCGTTGCCAAAGGGATCGAAGATGGCGCCGAGTTCGGGAGTGACGGACGGATCCTGGTGGACCCAGACGTTGGTCTCGGGGATGACCACGAATTCGGCGAAGGCACCGTCCCGCTGCACTCCCACGCTGACGGTGTGGATGCACATCTGGCGGCGGCCGGCGCGGCAGTTGCGGCAGATGCCGCAGACAATGTGCCCTTCGCCGGAGACGCGGTTGCCCACCTTGACGTCGCGGACGTCCTCGCCGATTTCCACTACTTCGCCGTAGAACTCGTGGCCGGCGATCAGGGGTGCCTCGATCATGCCCTGGGCCCAGGCATCCCAGGACTGGATATGAAGGTCCGTGCCGCAGATCCCGGTGGTCATCACGCGGATCTTGACGTCCCCGGGGCCGGTTTCCGGCTCGGGGCGGTCCACCAGCTCAAATCCGGCGTGTGCGCCGGCTTTGTACAGAGCCTTCATTGGCTTCCTAACTCTCGGGATTGCGTCTAGCGGTGCCCGCGGTGTTATCGGGCTGACTCCCTTCATTAGAACCACAAAGAAGCATTAGCACAACCGAATTCTTCTCAATCGACGATTTAGGATTTGCTAAGCAATAGACTGTGAGGCATGGAAATCCATCAGCTGGAAATGCTCCGGGAACTCGGCGCCCTCGGGAGCGTCAAAGCGGTGGCCGAAACGCTTCTGGTCACACCCTCCGCCGTGTCCCAGCAACTGGCGGCACTCCAGCGGAGCGTGGACGTGCCGCTGACCCGCAAGGAGGGCCGGAACCTGGTCCTGACCGAGGCCGGCCAGGCACTGGCAGACGCCGGTGCCGCCGTCGTCAGCGCCATGGCGGATGCCCGGATGGCGATCGGGGCGTACCACGGTTCCACGGTGGCGCCGGTGACGGTGAGCGGTTTCCACAGCGCCGGGCAGGCGCTGTTCGCGCCCCTGGCCCGAATGCTGGACTCGCCAGACAAGCCCCGCGTCCTGCTGTCCGACGAAGATGTGGCCCAGCAGGACTTCCCCGCGCTGACCGCCCGCTACGACGTCGTCCTGGCGCACCGCATGGACCACAGCCCGCGCTGGCCGCAGGAACGGGTGGCGGTCATCCCGCTGGCCCACGAGCCGCTGGACGTGGCGTTGTCCGCCGGGCACCGGCTGGCCGGCAAGGAGGCCCTGACGGCGCACGACGTCGTGGGCGAACCGTGGGTGACCAGCCATGCCGGCTACTCCCCCGCGGACGTGCTGTCCGCCGTCGCCGCCGTGTCCAGCAGGGAGCTGAACATCGTCCACCGGATCAACGACTACTCCACGGTTGCGGGATTGGTGGCCACGGGCAGCGTGATCGGACTGCTGCCGCGGCATACCGCGCGGCCGGTGCTGAACCCGGACATCGTGCTGAGGCCGCTGCAGGGCATCAGCACCCGGCGCCGGATCGACATCCTGGCGCGGCCGGAAAACCTCAAGCGCACGTCGGTGATGATGGTGTGCGAGGCGCTGGAGGACATCATGGCCGGCCTGGTCTCCCCTTAAACCCAACTAGGTCGCAGTAGATGTCGTTATGAGCGTTCTAAACGACATTAACTGCGACCCAGTTGGGTTAAATCGCGTGGCTTAGCCTTCGACGCCGAGGCGCTGCAGGATCAGTTCGCGCACGCGACCGGCGTCGGCCTGCCCGCGGGTGGCCTTCATGACGCCGCCCACAATCGCACCGATGGCCTGCAGCTTGCCGCCGCGGATCTTGTCCGCGACGCCGGGCTGCGCGGCAAGTGCCGCGTCGATGGCTTCCAGCAGAGGGCCGTCGTCGGAGACCACGGCCAGGCCGCGCTTCTCCACGATCTCCGCCGGGGTGCCTTCGCCGGCGAGCACGCCGTCGAGCACTTCCGCGGCCATCTTGTTGTTGATCTTGCCGGCTTCCACCATCCTGTTCAGTTCCACGATGGTTTCGGGCTTGACCCCCAGCTGGCCGGGGTCGACGTCCGCATTCTTGGCGCGGCCCACGATCTCGCCCATCCACCACTTGCGGGCCACGGTGGCGGTGGCGCCGGCGGCGATGGTTTCCTCGATCTCGTCCATGACACCGGCGTTAACCACGTCACGGAACTCCAGGTCCGAGTATCCCCAGTCGGCCTGCAGGCGCTTGCGGCGCTCGGCGGGCGGCTCGGGCAGGGTGGCACGCAGTTCCTCCACCCATTCACGGGAGGCAACAATCGGAACCAGGTCCGGCTCCGGGAAGTAGCGGTAGTCGTCGGCGTCGGACTTGGCCCGGCCCGACGTCGTCGAGCGGGTGTCCTCGTGCCAGTGGCGTGTTTCCTGGACGACCGGCTCACCGGAGTCCAGGACGGCGGCGTGCCTCTGGATCTCGTAACGGACGGCGTGTTCGACGGCGCGCAGCGAGTTGACGTTCTTGGTTTCCGAGCGGATGCCGAAGCGTTCGCGGCCGTGCGGGCGCAGTGACACGTTGGCGTCACAGCGCACGTTGCCGCGCTCCATCTTCGCGTCCGAAACGCCGAGGTTCTTGACGATCTCCCGGACCGCGGCGACATAGGCCTTGGCCAGCTCAGGGGCACGGCTGCCTGCACCCTGGATCGGCTTGGTGACAATCTCGACGAGCGGAACGCCGGAGCGGTTGTAGTCCACCAGCGAGTAGTCCGCACCCTGGATGCGTCCTGCGGATCCGCCCATGTGCGTCAGCTTGCCGGCGTCCTCTTCCATGTGGGCGCGCTCGATTTCGACGCGGAACACGGTGCCGTCCGACAGTTCGATGTCCAGGTAGCCGTCGTACGCGATGGGTTCGTCGTACTGCGAGGTCTGGAAGTTCTTCGGGGTGTCCGGGTAGAAGTAGTTCTTCCGGGCGAAGCGGCAGGTCTCGGCGATCTTGCAGTTGAGCGCCAGGCCGATCTTGATGGAGGACTCAATCGCGGTCTTGTTCACCACGGGCAGCACGCCGGGCATGCCGAGGTCCACCTCGTTGACGTTCGTGTTGGGCTCATCGCCGAAGACGTTCGGTGCCGAGGAGAACATCTTCGTCTTGGTGTTGAGCTCCACGTGGACCTCGAAGCCCAGGACGGGATCGTACTTCTCCATGGCCTCTTCGAAGCTCAGGGTTGCGTCAGTCATTAGTGTGAACCTCCGTGGCTCGGGACAGTTTCAGTCAGGGCCGGAGCACGGTCCAGCAGCGGGCCGCCCCACTGTGCCTCGAGCAGCGATTCGAGCACGGCGCCCACGCGGTACAGGCGCGCATCCTGGCGGGCCGGGGCAAGAAGCTGGATACCGACGGGCAGTCCGTCCTCGTCAGCCAGGCCGCCCGGCAGGGACAGGCCCGGGACGCCGGCCATGTTCGCCGGAATCGTGGCGACGTCGTTCAGGTACATAGCCAGGGGGTCGTTCAGCTTCTCGCCCAGCTTGAAGGCCGTGGTGGGGGCCGTCGGGGAGATCAGGACGTCGGCCTGCGCGAACGCCGCCTCGAAGTCACGCTGGATCAGGGTGCGGACCTTCTGGGCCGAGCCGTAGTAGGCGTCGTAGTAGCCGGCGCTGAGCGCGTAGGTGCCCAGGATGATGCGGCGCTTCACTTCGTCGCCGAAGCCGGCGGCGCGGGTGGCACCCATCACGCGCTCGATGGTGAGCGGCGCGTCCTTGGGCAGGACCCGCAGGCCGAACCGGACGCCGTCGAACTTGGCCAGGTTGGAGGAGGCCTCCGACGGCATGATCAGGTAGTAGGCACCCAGGGCGTACTTGAAGTTGGGGCAGGACACCTCAACGATTTCCGCGCCGGCCTGCTTGAGCAGCTCCAGCGATTCGTTGAAGCGGTTCTCGACGCCGGCCTGGTAGCCCTCGCCGTGGAGTTCCTTGATGATGCCGATCTTCATGCCGTCCACATTGCCCGTCCGGGCGGCAGCGACGAGGTCGTCCAACGGATCCGGCAGTGACGTGGAATCACGAGGATCGTGGCCGCCGATGACCTGGTGGAGCAGCGCCGAGTCCAGCACGGTGCGGGAGACCGGTCCGATCTGGTCCAGCGAGGACGCCATCGCGATAGCGCCGTAGCGCGAAACGCTGCCGTAGGTGGGCTTGACGCCCACGGTGCCGGTGACGGCGCCGGGCTGGCGGATGGATCCGCCTGTGTCCGTGCCGAGGGCAAGGGGCGCTTCGAAAGCGGCGACGGCGGCAGCGGAGCCACCGCCGGAGCCGCCCGGGATCCGGTCCAGGTCCCACGGGTTGCGGGTGGGTCCGTAGGCGGAGTGCTCCGTGGAAGAACCCATGGCGAATTCGTCCAGGTTGGTCTTGCCCAGGATGGGCATTTTGGCGTCGCGGAGGCGCTTGACCACCGTGGCGTCGTACGGGCTGTACCAGCCTTCGAGGATCTTGGAGCCGGCCGTGGTGGGCTGGCCGATGGTGACAATGAGGTCCTTGACGGCGATGGGGACGCCGGCGAGTTCGTGGAGTTCCGCAGCGCCGGCGCCGCCCGCGGCGCGGATGGCGTCAACCTCTGCGGCGACGGCGAGCGCCTCCTCCGTGTTCACGTGCAGGAAGGCGTGGACTCCCCGGGGGCCGCCGTCGACCGCTGCGATGCGGTCCAGGTAGGCCTGGGTAACTTCGACGGAGGTGACCTCGCCGGCCGCGAGCTTCTCGGCGAGCGCGGAGGCGGAGAGGCGGATCAGAACGTTGTTGTCAGTCATGTATCAGTCCTCATCCAGGATGGCCGGAACCTTGAAGCGGCCTTCGTATGCGTCGGGGGCACCGCTCAGGGACTGCTCGGCTGTGAAGGTGTGGCCTACAACGTCCTCGCGGAACACGTTTGTCAGCGGAATCGGGTGGGACGTGGCCGGGACGTCATCACCGGCGGCTTCACTTACGGACTTCACTGAATCGACGATGACGGCGAGTTCGCCGGCCATCCGGTCCAGCTCTTCAGCACTCATCTCGATGTGCGCGAGACGCGCGAGATGCGCGACGTCGTCGCGGTTGATCGCAGCCATGGATCTCCCCTGCAATGTAGTTTTGGTTTCCCCCATAGTCTACGTTGCAACAGTGTGCCCGCCTGACGACCCCCAGCGGGCGTCAGACGGGCAGCACCGACCCGCAGCCGGGCTGCAAGCAGCCAGCCGCAGGCAGCTTTACCCTAACCGATACCGATGGCTCCCGTCAGCATTCCGACACCCAGCATGACGAGGGAGACGACGGCACTGCGCCACAGCACCTTCTTGTGGTGGTCGCCCAGGTCCACTTTGGCCAGGGACACCAGGAGCAGGATGGCAGGAACCAGCGGGCTCTGCATGTGGAACGGCTGGCCGGTGATGGAGGCGCGGGCCATCTCGGCCGCGCTGATGCCGTAGTGCGCAGCGGTCTCGCTGAGGACCGGGAGGACGCCGAAGTAGAAGGCATCGTTGCTCATGAAGAACGTCATGGGGATGCTGAGGACACCGGTGATGACAGCCATCAGCGGCCCCATGTCCGCGGGGATGATCTGCACAAGCCACGCGGACATCGCTTCAACCATGCCGGTGCCGGTGAGGACGCCGGTCAGCACTGCAGCGGCCATGACCATGCTGACCACGGCCACGATTGACGGAGCGTGGGCCACGAGCTGAGCGCCCTGGTCCTTGACGTGGGGGAAGTTGACCAGCAGGGCGATGGCCGAGCCCACCATGAAGACGTACGGCAGGGGGACGAGGTCCGCGATGAGCATGCCCATGACGGCGATGGTCAGCCCCAGGTTGAACCACTGCAGCTTGGGGCGCAGGGTCTTACGGTTGGGGTCCAGTGCGGTGTCGGCCATGGCGGTGTCACTGTCGTCCACCAGCAGTTCGGTTCGTTCCAGGACGGCCACGGAGGAGCCTTCAGGTGAGATGCCTGCGGGGCCGCCCGTTGCGGGAACGGCTGAGCTGCCGGAACCGCGGCGGCCGGAGCCCGAACCGCCGGCGGCGCTGCCGCCGTCGAACGCTTCAGCGGTATCGGGCACGCCCCAGATTTCGGGCTGGGTGGCGCGGAGGCGGTTGCGTTCCTGCAGGCCGAGCACCCAGGCAAAGGCCAGGACGACGGCGAGGCCCGCGATCAGGGAGGGGATCATGGGGACGAAGACGTCGTTGACGTCGATCTTCAGGGCGCTGGCGGCACGGGCCGTGGGGCCGCCCCACGGGACGATGTTCATGGTGCCGTTGGCCAGGCCGGCCACGCAGGTGAGGACTACGGGGCTCATCTTCAGCCGGAGGTAGATGGGCAGCATGGCCGCGGTGGTGAGGATGAACGTGGTGGAACCGTCGCCGTCGAGGGAGACGGCGGCAGCCAGCAGGGCGGTGCCGAGCACCACCTTGGCGGGGTCGTTGCCCAGCTTGCGGAGGATGAAGCGCACCAGCGGGTCGAACAGTCCGACGTCGATCATCAGGCCGAAGTAGATGATGGCGAACATCAGCAGGGCTGCGGTGGAGGTCATGGACTTCATGGAGTCCAGCACCATGTCGCCAATGCCGAGTCCTGCCCCGGCGAACAGCCCGAAAACGGTGGGGACGATGATCAGCGCCAGCACTGGCGTCAACTTCTTCGTCATGATCAGCACCATGAATACCGCGATCATGGCGAATCCAAGTAATACCAGCACGGCCGGCTCCTTTGTCAGTCAGTGGCACCACTCCGGTGTGATGCGCACTACAGACGTTAGAGTGGCCCGCGTCACGGCCGTGCCTTTGGCTCAATTGATTGGCATACTGCTTATTGGGAGCATTTTGCTCATTTAGCTCAACAACCCCGTCAGCACACCGTCACAGCAGCCGCCACCCCGTCAGGAGGGCAATGAAGCGTCCGGCACCCAGGCAGCCGCTGCGGTTTTCCACCCAGACCCTGCTGCTCCAGCTCGGGGTGGTGGTGCTCGTGGTGCTGCTCAGCGGTGCCGTGCACGCCTGGCTGACCTACGAGCGGCTGGGCCGGGAAGCTGAGAACCAGGCGCTCACCCTGGCCCGGACGGTGGCCTCGGACCCTGCGGTCCGCCGGGAGGTCCAGGCCATCAGCCGCGAGGCGGGCACTCCCCCGGCTCCGGTGCTGCTGGCCGGCCCGCTGATGGCCGTGGCCGAAGGTGCACGGACCCGCACCGGAGCATTGTTCGTGGTGATCACGGACGAAACCGGCCTGCGGCTGGCCCACCCCGACGCCGAGCGGCTGGGCGAAAAAGTCAGCACGGATCCCTCCGAGGCCCTCGCCGGCAAGGAGGTCACCACCCGGAACACCGGCACGCTGGGTCCCTCCGCCGGTGCCAAGGTGCCGGTTTTCGCTCCCGGTTCGGAGGCCGTGGTGGGCGAGGTCAGCGTGGGGTATTCCACCGAGAGCATTGTCCAGAGCCTTGCCCGGGACATCACGCCGATCGCGCTGACCGCGGCGGGTTCGCTGCTGGCCGGGATCCTGGCCTCGTTCCTGCTGCGCCGCCGCCTGCAGCGGCTGACGCTGGGCCTGGAACCGGAGGAGATCAGCACGCTGGTCCATGACCAGGTGGCCGTCCTGCAGGGGGTTGACGACGGCGTGATCGGCGTCGCGGCGGACGGCAGGATCAGCGTCTTCAATGCCGCCGCCCAGCGGCTGCTTGGCCGGCCGGATCTCGCCGGTTCACCGTGGGAGTGGGCCCCGGTCCCGGAGCAGCTGAAGGCCCTGACCCGGCCGGATGCGTCTGAAGGGGACGCCGTCGAAATCATTGCGGGTGCCCGCGTGCTGGTGGCCAGTGCCCGCAAGGCGCTGCACCGGCAGGAAGACCTGGGCTGGGTGGTGATGCTCCGCGACCGCACCGAACTGCAGCACCTCACCCGACAGCTGGATGCCGTGGGCACCATGTCCACCGCCTTGCGCGCCCAGCGCCACGAGTTCGCCAACCAGCTGCACACCATTGCCGGCTTCATGAGCATCGGGCAGCACCAGCAGGCCCGCGATTACCTGGCGCGGCTGGCCGCCACCGGTCCGCTGAAGTTCCCGGTGGACCAGGCCGAGCTGCTCCAGGACCCGTACCTGCAGGCCTTCGTCGGCGCCAAGGGCGTGGAAGCGGACGAACGCGGCGTGACGCTGCGGATCGGCCCGGAAACCCTGGTCCGCGGCCAGGTCACCGAGCCGCAGGATGTCACCACGGTGCTGGGGAACCTGATCGACAACGCCGTGAACGCCGCCGTCGCCGGCTCCGCGCCGGACCGCTGGGTGGAAGTGGAGCTGCTGGACGAGCCGGGGCCCGACGGCGGCACGCTGCACATCGTCGTCGCGGACTCAGGCGACGGTCTGGCTTCCGGCCCGCCTGCCGACGCCGGTGCGGACGGGGCGGGCGAAACAGGTGCGGACGGATCCGTGGCGGACGCAGCGGAAGCCGTCTTCGCGGAGGGATTCACGACGGCGGCACGGCCGGCGCGTGCCGGCGGCGGACAGGGTTTGGGGCTGGCCCTCGCCAGGCAGCTGGCGCGGCGCCGCGGCGGCGACGTCCGGATCCTGGAGCCCGGCTCCCCCGGCGGGCCCGGCGCGGTGTTCATGGCGACGCTGCCGGGAACCACTGCCGGGAGCACTGCCGGAAACAACGACGTAATCGGAAAGGATAACGATGGCTGAGGATCTCAGGGTGCTGATTGTGGATGACGACTTCCACGTCGCCAAGCTGCACGCCGCCTATGTGGATTCGGTGGCGGGTTTTATGGCGCTGCCGCCGGCGGGCTCGGCATCGCTGGCGTTGCAGGCCATCCACAGCCTGCGCCCGGACCTGGTGCTGCTGGATGTTTACCTGCCGGATGCGTCGGGCCTTGACCTGCTCGGCCAGCTGGACGTGGACACCATGATCCTGAGTGCGGCCTCGGACGCGGCCTCCCTGCGCGTGGCGTTCCGGCGCGGCGCCCTGGGCTACCTGTTGAAGCCGTTCACGGCCGAGTCCCTGTCGCAGCAGCTCCGCTCCTACGCCCGCTACCGCCGGATCCTGGCCCAGCCGGGTGCGCTGGACCAGGACACGGTGGAGCGCGCCAAACGTTCGCTGATCCCGGGCGACGTCACGGCGTCAGCCAAGCCCCGCTCCGCGACCGAGGCCGCCGTTCTTGAGTCCTTGGAACCCGGAGAGCAGTACTCGGCAGCAGAAGTGGCCGGACGCGTAGGGGTATCACGGGCCACCGCCCAGCGGTACCTGTCCTCGCTGGCGGACGACGGCGCCGTCGACATCCAGCTCCGCTACGGCACCACCGGACGCCCGGAACACCGCTACGGCCTGCCGGCTAGCTAGCTGGCGCTCTTCTGGGCTACCAGTTCGATCTCCACGAGCATCTTGGGGTCGAGGAACGGCAGCACGTGGACCAGGGACAGCGTGGGGCGGATCTCGCCGAACACCTCACCGTGCGCCCGGCCGGCGTCTTCCCACTTGCTGATGTCCGTCAGGTACAGCTTCGACTGCACTACGTCCTCGTAGGCGAACCCGGCCTCGGCCAGGACGGCGCCCAGCTTTTCGAGGATGAACTTTGTTTGGCTGTAGAAATCCTCGCCCACGATTCCGTTCTCACCGCTCGCCGCGGTGGCGGAGATGTACAGGGTGTTGTCCACCTGCACCGCACGGGAATAGCCGAGGGTCTGCTCCCACGAGGAGCCGGAGCCGAATGTCTTGCGCATGGGTGTGCCTTTCGATGGTGCCTTGAGTCGGCACCACTTTAGGGCGGCTACACGTCGAGCCGGTAAACCAGCAGCTTTATGTCGGTGTCCGGCACGAACCAGTCCCGCCCGGGAACGCGCTGGAAGCCTGTTTTCCGGTACAGCCCGTGGGCGCTTTCCCAGGTGCGGCCGGTGGTCAGGGCCACGGCCTTGACTCCATCCAGCGACTTCGCGTGCTCGATGATCGCCTCGACCATGGCCTTGCCGGCACCGCTGCGCTGGACGGCCGGGTCAACCACGAGCATGCGGAATTCGAGTTCGTCGGGCAGCGCGATATCCGCAAACGGTTCACCGGCGACGGCGAGGGTCACCGAACCAACGATACGACCGGCACGCTCGGCAACCCAGATGGTGGCCTGACGTGCCCGTGTGGCCACGTCCTGGATCTGACGCATGTAGGGGTGGTCCGCACTCGCGAAGTAGCCGGCGGCAAGGTAGGCGTCCCGCGTAATGCGGGCCACGGCGTCGAAATCTGCCGGGACGGCCGGGCGAATGAGGATCTGCGAATGCACTTATCCATGGTAGTTGCGGGCACACGCCTGTCCCCGCGAAACGTCCGTTTCCGTGACTGAACTATCACTACGCGTTCGCGGCTCGGCATCGCCCTGGGTTGCCCTCCGTTTCGCGGCGTTGCGCTGCGTTGCCCCGCATGGCCCTGTATTTCCGGGTATTTCCCTGTATTTCCGGGCGTTGCTCCAGTGGTCGGCGGCGCTGGCCGACCGCCGCCGGGCTGTGGTTGATTTGCACCACCGCCGCCGGCCACCGACACCGCCCCGACAGACAGGACCCCTCCCATGGCATCCCCTCAGCGCACGCTGCACCTCAACGCCTTCCTCATGAGCACCGGCCATCATGAGGCCTCCTGGCGGCTGCCCGCAAGCAATCCGCTGGCCAGCCTGGACATCAACCACTACCGCAACCTCGCCCGGATTGCCGAGCGCGGCACTTTCGATTCCATCTTCTTCGCAGACTCGCCCGTGATCTTCGGGAATGTGGGCCGCCGGCCGGCCGGGAAGCTTGAGCCCACGGTGCTGTTGACCGCCATCGCCGCAGCGACCGAGAAGATCGGCCTCATTGCCACGGCGTCCACCACCTATAACGATCCGTTCAACCTCGCAAGGCGCTTCGCCTCCGTCGACTTCGTCAGCGGCGGCCGTGCCGGATGGAATGTGGTCACTACGGCAGGGCCCGACGCAGCACGAAACTTCGGCATCGACGACCAGCCGGCGCACGCCACACGTTATGAACGGGCGGCGGAGTTCCTGGACGTAGCCGGCAAGCTGTGGGACAGCTGGGATGACGACGCCGTGGTGGCCGACAAGGAGGCGGGCGTGTGGGCCGATCCGGACAAGGTCAGGCCGATCGACCACGTGGGCAAGCATTTCCGGGTGCGCGGGCCGCTCAACGTTCCGCGGTCCCCGCAGGGCTACCCGCTGATTGTGCAGGCCGGTTCCTCCGAAAACGGGAAGGGCCTCGCAGCACTCTATGCAGAGGCCGTGTTCACCGCGCAGCAGACCCTCCAGGACGCCCAGGAGTTCTACACCGACCTCAAGGCCCGCACCGCCGCGGCCGGCCGGGACCCGGAGGGCATTAAGATCCTCCCCGGAATCGTGCCCGTGCTGGCCGGCACGGAGGCTGCGGCCAAGAAACTGGAACGCGAACTCGACGAGCTGATCCGGCCGGAATATGCCCGGATCGAACTGGCCAAAACCCTGGGTGTCGGCCCGGACGAGCTCCCGCTGGACCGGCAACTCCCCGCAGACCTTCCCGACGAGGATTCCATCCAAGGTGCCAAGAGCCGCTACACCCTGATCGTCGAGCTCGGCCGCCGCGAAAAGCTCACGGTGCGGCAGTTGATCGGGCGCCTGGGTGGCGGCCGCGGGCACCGCACCTTCTCGGGGACTCCGGAGCAGGTGGCAGATGCCATCCAGCTCTGGTTTGAGAACGGCGCGGCCGACGGTTTCAACATCATGCCCGCCGTGCTCCCGTCAGGGCTGGAAGCCTTCGTGGACCATGTGGTGCCGGTCCTCCGTCAGCGCGGCTTGTTCCGGACGGAGTACACGGCCGACACACTGCGGGGGCACTACGGCCTGGAACGGCCGCTCAACCGGTACTCCGGCGCCGCCGGCCTGGCTGGTGCCGCCGGGCTGGCCGGCGCGCACGCCTGAGCCCTGTCTTAGAGCGGAAACTTGCCGGACAGCTCAAGGGTCCCGGCACATGTCCACGCGGCGAGGCGTTCCTCGTCCGAAGGTCCTCCGTCGAGGGGGCTGGTGAGGCGGGGTCGGCGCACCCAGCAGCCGGCTTCCTCGGCGATGAGGGCGCCGGCCGAGAAATCGTGCTCGTTGAGTCCGCGTTCCCCGAAGGCGTCATGGGTCCCGTCCGCCACGAGGCAGAGGTCCAGGGCGGCAGATCCCAGCCGGCGGACATCGGCAAAACCCTCCATGAAGCCACCGAGCGCCGCTGCCTGCTCGGCCCGGACGCCGGGGTCATAGCTGAAGCCGGTGGCCAGGATCTGCCCGGCCCGGCCCGGAACGGGTCCGGTGAGCTGGGTCCGGCGCCCCTGCTCTTCCAGCCACGCGCCACCGCCGCGCGATGCGTAGTAGACGCGGCCCAGGGCCGGAGCATCGACGACGCCGGCCAGCCAGGCGCCGTCGGAATCTGCCACCGCCACCGACGTGCCGTAGTACACGATGTTCCGGATGAAGTTGGTGGTGCCGTCCAGCGGGTCGATGGACCAGCGGTAGCCGCTGGGGTTGTCCCGGCTGAGGGTGCCGTTTTCCTCGCCGGTGACGGTGTCCTGTGGCCGGGCAAGGCCGATGACCTCACGGACTGCGTTCTCGGCGGCGACGTCGAAGGCCGTCACCCAGTCCCCCGAGTCCCCTTTGTTGCTGACGTCCAGTGCGTCGGCGTTGCGGGCGGCGAGCACTGCGGCGCCGGCGGCAGCTGCCGCCTTGGCCACTTCCAGCAGGTCCGCGGGCGAGGCGCTCATTCCGCCTGCCCTTCCTGGCGGTCCTCCGGGTCATCAGCGTCGCTGGCGTCATCCGGGGCGACGGCGGGGCCGTTGGCCAGGAGCTCGCGGAAACCGTCCTCGTCCAGCACCGGCACGCCGAGCTGCTCGGCCTTGTCCAGCTTTGTTCCGGCGTTCTCGCCTGCCACCACGTAGCTTGTGTTTTTAGAGACGGATCCTGCGGCCTTGCCGCCCCGGATCAGGATCGCTTCCTTGGCTTCGTCCCGGCTGAAGCCTTCGAGGCTGCCGGTGACCACAATGGTCAGCCCCTCGAGGGTCCGCGGCGTGGACTCGTCCTGCTCGTCCTCCATCCGCACGCCGTCCTGTGCCCAGGTGTCCACGATCTCGCGGTGCCAGTCCTCGGCAAACCATTCCTTCAGGGCGGCCGCGATCACCGGGCCCACGCCGTCGACGTGGGCGAGGTCCTCCTCCGACGCCTGCCTGATGGCGTCCATTGAGCCGAAGGCGGTGGCCAGAGCCCGCGACGCCCGCGGCCCGACGTGCCGGATGGAGAGCGCCACGAGGACCCGCCACAGCGGTTGGGTCTTGGCTTTTTCCAGTTCGGCGAAGAGCTTTTCCGTGGTGGCCGTCGGCTTGGACGGCGTCTTGGCTGTGCCCTTGGTGTAGAAATACGGCACGAGTTCGAATTCGCCCGTTGCCACCCCCTTGGAGCGTTTCTCACGGCGGATCCGGACGTCGGCAAGGTCTTCGCGCCCGAGCCGGAAGAGCGTGGCTTCGCTGGTCAGGGGCGGGGTCTCCGGCTCGGCCGGCTGCGTCAGTGCGATGGCGGCTTCCCAGCCGAGCGCTTCGATGTCGAAGGCGCCGCGGCTGGCCACGTGGAAGACGCGTTCACGCAGCTGGGCCGGGCAGGACCGTGAGTTGGGGCAGCGGATGTCCACGTCCCCTTCCTTCCCGGGGGCAAGCGGCGTCCCGCAGGACGGGCAGTCCGTGGGCATCACAAAATCGCGCACGGGCGGGTCCTGCTGGTCCCGCAGCGCGAGCACCGGCCCCACGATCTCCGGGATGACGTCCCCGGCCTTACGGAGCACCACAATGTCGCCGATCTTCACGCCCTTGGCCTTGACGACATCCTGGTTGTGCAGGGTGGCCATTCCGACCGTGGACCCGGCAACTTTCACGGGTTCCATGATGCCGAAGGGGGTGACGCGGCCTGTGCGGCCCACGTTCACGGCGATGTCCAGCAGCTTGGTGTGGACTTCCTCCGGCGGGTACTTGTAGGCGACAGCCCAGCGCGGCACCCGCGAGGTGTACCCGAGTGCACGCTGGGTGGCGAAGTCATCCACCTTGACCACGATGCCGTCGATCTCATGCGTCAGGCTGTGCCGCTTGTCGCCATAGCGCTTAATGAAGTCGAGCACTTCCTGGAGGCTGCCCAGGACCTCGAAGTACGGACTGGTGGGCAGGCCCCACTCGGCGAGCTGGCGGTAGGTGTCGGACTGGCTGACGGTTGCCAGGCCTTCGCGGGCGCCGATGCCGTGCACGTACATGCGCAACGGGCGCTTGGCGGTTTCCGCGGGATCCTTTTGCCGCAGCGAGCCGGCGGCGGCATTGCGGGGGTTCGCCAGCGGGGCCTTGCCGGCTTCGATCAGGGCCTCGTTGAACTCGGCGAAGGCCTTTGACGGAATAAACACCTCGCCGCGGACTTCCATCTCGGCCGGATAGTTCCCGCCCGTCAGCTGCTGTGGAATCTCCTTGATGGTCAGGACGTTGTGGGTGATGTCCTCACCGGTGTAGCCGTCACCCCGCGTGGCGGCGCGGACCAGTTTGCCGTCGCGGTAGAGCAGGTTCACCGCCAGTCCGTCGATCTTGAGTTCTGTGAGCCAGGCCGGGGTTCCGTTCCCCAGTTTGGCCACGGAGGCTTCCGCCTTGGCGATCCACGCCTCAAGTTCTTCGAGGGAAAAGACGTCCTCCAGGCTGTACATCCGCTGCAGGTGTTCGACGGCGGAAAAGGCGGCGGACACCTCGCCGCCCACTTCCTGCGTGGGTGAATCATTGGCCACCAGCTCCGGGTGCATGGCCTCGAGCGTTTCGAGGCGCCGGAACAGTTCGTCGAACTCAGCATCCGAGATGAGGGGCGTGTCTTCCTGGTAGTAGGCGAAGCGGTGCTTTCGGACCTCTTCGACCAGGTTTTCGTATTCCTCACGCACTGCCCCCGAAGGCACCGTTTCCCGGGTGGCGCCTTCCTGACTTGAGTTTGCCCCGGATGTGCGTTGCGTTTCAGTGTCTGCTGCCGTGTTCCCTGTGCTCACAGACCTATCCTGCCTTAGATCTCCGACATTGTCTGGCCAGCGCTCCGGCTCCCGGCATGGTCAGCAGTCCCGTGCGCAGCAAACAAAGGTCCCGGATGCAATGATGCATCCGGGACCTTTGATCCAGCACTTCAGCGGTGCGGCGTTCCTAGCGGGAAGCCTCTTCCTGCTGGGCAGCGTTCTTGGTTGCCTGCTTGCCGGCCTGCTCCAGCGCCTGCGCCACCTTGGTCAGGCTCGTGACATGCGAACCGGACCATTCGCTGCGGAACTTCTCCGCGTCCGGGCCCTTCCAGTCAGTGCTGTCCAGAGCCTTCGTCAGCTGCGACTTCGCCTTCTCAATCTCGGACGAACCAGCCTGAAGCTTGCTTCCCAGCGCCTTGAGCTGGGCAATGTCTGCACCCCAAATAGCCATTAGTTATCTCCTTCAGTCAACGGACCCGATCCGATCGGCTCCCCAGCGGCCCCCGGCTCATCCGGAAGATCCATTACCTAGAAACTATCCCGCGGCCCAAACCACTGTCGATGGGCACCGCTCCCCATGGAAGGTTCACCTCGCCGCTCCCACCCTGCTGAGGTCGGGATCGGCCTGGCTGCGGTTTTCCGGCGGCAAGGCAATCTGCAGCTTGCGGACCTTGCCCCGGCCCACGATGTAGCCGCGGCCCGGGATGAAATCGGCGCTGATCTTGCCCAAAGATGTGCTGAGCAGGGTGTCGCCGTCGATGTCGCCCGGGTTGATCAACAGTCCGCGCCTGCCCGACTTGAACGGCTGGGACAGCGACCATGCGGAGGACCAGGTGGAGGTCTCAGACTCTCCCACCACCCATTGGTCGGCCTTGATGGACGTGGTGACCAGTTGCTCGATGCCGGACTCTGCGCCGGTGTCCGTGAATTCGGTCAGGCCCTCGATGAAGATGGCCAGCCTGCCGGGGTTCTCGGAGGAGTAGTCCACCAGCGCGTCGATTGCCTCTTCGACGTCGTCGGCCCCGACGAGAGACCGGTTCCAGACCTTCAGCGATGCGACGGCTGACCGGCGGGAGCCGATGTAGACCAGCTCGGTGCCGGGGTTGGACCGGCGCAGGGCATAGGCCATGGTGACCAGGGCCACGGTGCGGCCGGCTCCGGGGGGACCCGCGACGAGCAGCGGTCCCTTGGCCATGATTTCAGCCGGCTGGAGCGTCTCGTCGTCCACGCCGATGACCGGCAGGTCCGGGCTCCCGGCGGGAAGGATGTCCAGGTCCACCTGCTCGGGCAGCCGTTCGATCTGCGGCGCCTTCTGCACTCCCTGGCGCAGCATGGCCTCGCTGAGCTTGTGCACCTCGCGGGCCTGGAGGGCCAGGTTGGAGTTGCCGCCGAGCACGGCCAGCTGGACCTCGTGTGCACCCAGCAGGCCGCGGCCCGGAGGCGAGGCCTGGCTCAGGACGTCCTTGGGCACGTCAAGCGAAATGTAGTCGTCCTCGGAGGAGAGCCGCAGCACCAGTCGCCGCTGGATGGAAGCCAGCAGCGAGGCCGGGACCGAGTTGGGCCGGTCGCCGGCGACCACCAGGTGGATGCCCAGCGGCCGGCCGTCCGTTGCCAGCTGCAGGAAGATGTCCCAGAGCGCGGACAGGCGGCTGTATTCGTACGCTTCGCGGAAGCTGGACATGCCGTCCACCAGGATGAAGATCCGTTTCTCGTCCGGATCGTTGGCCAGCTTGCGGTATTCCACGATCGTGGAGGCCCGGACTTCGGCGTACCGGGCGGCCCGGTCGTCGGCTACGTCCCGCAGCCAGCGCAGCAAACGGCCGACGCGTTCGACGTCGTCGCCGTTGATGATCTCGCCGACGTGCGGGAGCCCGTCAAGCATCTTCAGCCCCGAGGAGCCGCAGTCGATGCCGTAAACGTGGACCGGGCCTCCGCGCGGGGTGACCGCCGCGGCGATGGCGATGCCACGGAGCGCGGCCGACTTACCCGAACCGCCCGTTCCGTAGATGGCCATGTTGCCGTCTTTGTCCGGCTCATAGAAAACGGTGGGCTGGTCCTGGCGGGCAGGATCGTCGGCCACGCCCAGGAGGAGCCGTTCGTCCGTCCGCGGGTTGGGGAGCTTGGAGAAATCGTAGGTTTTGGCCAGCTCGTTGAGCCACGGCTTCCGGGGCGGCGCGATGGTAAGCGCCTCCGCTGCCTTGATGATGTTGGCCGTCATCCGGGCTATGTCATTGGGCCCTGCAGGCTCCTCGCGCACCGGCTTTTCAGGCGCCGGCGCCGCCCAGCCGGGTCCCGAGCCGAAGGCCATCTCCACGATGTCGATTTGCGGGGTCTGCGGCTTGTCCGTCGTCCAGCCGCCTGCGTAGCCGGTCTGGAAGCCCTGGATCCGGCCCGGGCCGGTCTTCGCAGCGCCGCGGCCGGGGATCGAGGGGTCGAAATACGCGGCAGTGGGAACGCCCAGAATGTCGGTGGCGTCGTCCTCATCGGCCATGCGGAGCGCCACCCTGAGGTTGGTGTTGGCGCGCAGGCTTTCCTTGATGACGCCGGCGGGCCGCTGGGTGGCCAGGATCAGGTGGAGGCCCAGGGACCGGCCCCGGGCGGCAACATCCACCACGCCGTCGACAAATTCGGGGACTTCCGTGGCGAGTGCCGCGAACTCATCCACGATGATGATGAGGTACGGCGGCGCCTCGGGATCCGCCTCGCGCTGGAGGCCCAGGAGGTCCTTGGCCTTTTTCCGGTTGAGCAGGTGCTCCCGGTAGTGCAGTTCAGCACGGAGGGATGTCAGGGCGCGGCGCACGAGGTGCTGGGAAAGGTCGGTCACGAGGCCCACGGTGTGGGGCAGGTTGACGCAGTCGGCGAAGGCGGCACCGCCCTTGTAGTCCACGAACAGGAAGCTGACCCGGTCCGGACTGTAGGCAGCGGCCATGCCCATGACCCACGACTGCAGGAACTCGGACTTGCCGGCACCGGTGGTGCCGCCCACCAGGGCATGGGGACCTTCGTTTTTCAGGTCCAGGTACAGCGGTTCGATGCCCTTGGAGCCCACCAGGGCACGGAGGGTGCCGTTGTCCTTGCGGTTGGCGACGGCGGTGGCGTGGACCGAGTTGTTTTCCTTCCAGCGGTCCGCCACGGCCTGCGGGTTGTCCATGAAGTCCTTGCCGATAAGGCTCACGTAGGACACTGCGCGGGGCAGGTCGGATTCGTCGTCCACGGGCTTTCCGACGTCGATGACCGGAGAGAGCATCCGGGCAAGCTGGGTGGCGAGTTCGGCGTCGAGGCTTTCGCAGCTGACCGGGTACGTGTGGCGGCCAAGCCGGACCTGGCCGGTGGTGGTTCCGTGATCGCCGTCCACCACCATGAAGTCGCGGCACGCGGCCGGAAGCGACTGGACGCTCGTGGCAACCCACATGACGTGCACGCCCGAATCAGGGCCGCGTTCAACGAGCCTTGTCAGGCGGCCGCGGTCCACCGGGGCGTCGTCTTCGACGATGACCAGCACGGACGGAAGGACGGGTCCGGGGATCTCGCCGTTCTCGGCGTCAATGCCGGGCCTCGGGACGGGACGCGGCGACTGTGCGCCGGCTTCGCGCTGGTCGATCAGGTCCTCCAGCCGGGCCAGCAGCGAGGATCCGCCGGCAGGTCCCGCCGCCAGGTGGTCGCCGCTGAGCGGGCTGTGCCCTGAACCGACGTGCGGCAGCCATTGAAGCCAGTTCCAGCGTTCCCTCGATGTGGCTGATGTGATTGCCGTGACCACCACTTCGGCCGGGGAGTGCAGTCCGACGGTCTGCAGCACCATGCCGCGGGCCACGTCGTCTACGAGGCCGCGGGCGCCGGCCAGCCCGAAGGCTCCGGCGGAGCGGAGCTGGGAGACGATGGGCACGCCTTCGATGTCCTGGAACTGTTTGAGGCAGGCCTGGATTTCCTGCATGTATTCGGCTTCGGTTTCGTTGTTGCCCGGCTCTTCGAACGGGATGCGGGACGGCGACGTCCCCAGGCCGAAGCGCAGGCCCAGGAACCCCTTGTGCTCGGGCCGGTGCGTCCAAAGCAGCGGGCCCAGCTTGTAGATCGAGTCCACAGTGTCACTGACCGACGGAGCTTCCTGGAGGCGAACGGATCGTTCGATGTTCTGCAGCTCGGTGATGTCCTTGCGGAAGGCGGCCATGGCTTCGCGGAACTGCTTGAGCTGCTCTTTGCGTTCGCGCTTGCTCTGCATTTTGTGGTCCACGTAATGGCCGATGATGAACAGCGGCATCATCATCATGAACAGGACCGAGAGAACGTTGCCTGTGACGGCAAACAGAATGGCGCCCATCATCAGCGGTGCGATCAGCATGATGTAGGGGAACGGCTGGTGTTCCTGGCGTTTTGGACCGGCCGGCAGTAC
Source organism: Arthrobacter oryzae (assembly GCF_030718995.1). NCBI lineage: Bacteria > Bacillati > Actinomycetota > Actinomycetes > Micrococcales > Micrococcaceae > Arthrobacter > Arthrobacter oryzae. The sequence continues at coordinate 3,140,829 of NZ_CP132204.1, read as the reverse complement.
ACGCTTGGGCGGAGCGAAACGCGGCACCACGCGCGGCGAGCGGTTGAAGTCCACCAGCGGCGACGTCGGCGCACCCCCGTGGTGCCCGAGGCTCACCACGGAGACGGTCGTGTCTCCGAGCGTGACCGAATCCGAGGAATTGAGCGTGGCGCGGGTGACCGGCAGTCCGTCCATGATCAGCCCGTTGGCGGAGTTCGTGTCCACGATCTCCACGGTCTCCCCCACCGTGATGCGGGCGTGCCGCTTGGAGGTCATCGGGTCCGAAAGCCGGACGTCCACGTCCCGGTCCCGGCCGATGTAGCTGGTGCCGAAGGGCAGGGAAAATTCCTGCCCGACGTCGGGACCGGACAACACTCGGAGGGTCGCCGCAGCGGGCCCGCGGTTGGCGCCCGGTGCCGCGAACTGTTCGCTGACCTGTGCCAGCGAGACGATGGACCCCGGCCTGAGCCCCGATTCCAGCAGGTTGTCCGCACGGTTGAGGATGTTGCCCCGCATGCCGCCGGCCACGAACGCCTCGTCGATGCTCAGCGACAGGTTCTCCGGCGGCTGCGTGCCGCGCCGTTCAGGGTCCGCAGCCCACAGCTGGGTGGCGATGTCCGCCACCGTTGCCAGGCCGTCGACGGTGACGGCGAGGTCCTTCGCGTCGGCCGGGTCGCGGCGCAGTGTCAGTCGGATTTTCACCCTTCGTCGACCCCCCTCATTTTCTCGATCAGGTGCAGGTCATCCGCTGTCACCAGGTGCGAGGTCACGGCGTGCTCCACAAGCCGGGCACGACGGTTGGTGGCCAGCTTTCCGCCGCCGCCGCGGAGCCCGGCGACGCCGACGCGGTCAAGTTTGTCGCACACATTGTCCAGCTTTCTGTTGAACCGGGTCAGCGCCCAGCCAAGGGTCTTGGCGGCAGCGGCCGACGACGGGATGGCGCTGAAGCCGGTGCCGTCGCGCCGCAGCATGGGTTCGGCGAGGGCGACGATGAGCGCCTTTTGGGAGTCGGTGAACACCACGGGTCCGATGGTGGTGTCTCCGCCGCTCTTTTCGTCGGGGGCCTCCTGCCGGAAGGAGGGTGTCTTGAGATGGACGGCGAACTCATACGTGGTGGGGCCCGCGGTGAAGATCACGTTGGTGTGGCTGAAGACAAGCGGAATCCGGGCGCCGGGTGACAGCCATGCCTGCATCCCGCCGCTGCCGTCAGCCACGGTGGCCGAGAGCATGCTTCCCACGTTGCTGAGCCACCAGATGCCGTCGTAGCGGGCGATCTGGAGGAAGCGCCGGTGCAGGTATGGGTTGTCGTCGACTTCGAGGTCGCCCTCGCGTCCGATGTTGAAGACGTCCTCGTCCGTCGGCTCATACCATTCGCCACAGAAATCTACTGCTAGATCCCCCATTTTCCGTGCCTCCTCAGCCTGTTGCGGGATTGTTCATGTACCAACTACTTCTCCAGGCAAGCGATGGAGTCAGGGCCTCCCGGTGAGGCGGCGCCGTCAGCACGGACAATGATGACTTGCACGCAGACGGGCAGGGAATTACCGGAAACCCAGACGTTGGTCGCCAGTGTGGTTTCATACGTGCCCTCGGATTTTGCCGTCTTGGTTCGCCATTTGTAGATGTCACCATCCTTTGCCTGCGGGTTCGTCCACCTGAAGACGATGATGTTGCCACCCCCGCCGTCACGCGCCCCGGCAAGACCTTCAACGTCGGGAACGGTTCCGCTGTCCAAGGCATCCGGTGGCGGAGTGGAAACCTGTCCGGTGGGTTCGACTACCGGCTCCGGCCGGGACGCGCCCAGCACCACCCCGAGGACGACGGCGACAACCAGCACCGCGCCGCCCGCTACTGACAGCCAAAGGTTCCGCTTGCTGTGGTCAGCCGGGACGTCGGGAGCAGCCTCTTCCACTGCCTCCGGCCGGTGGACTGTGGCGGCCACGTCGGCCTCGCCATGCGGCGGCGCTGCGGCGACGCTTCCCCGAAGCATGGTGCCCTGCGACCAGTCGTCGTGGTGGTCCGGGCGGGCAGCAGGCCCCGGAACGGGACCAGTGACCGGAACGGAAAGCGGAGCCGAAAGCATAGCGGGGGTAAACCCGGACGGAGCCGCGGGACGCACCCTGGCCGGGAACGTCGGGGCATGCCCGGTCTGGTCGGGATCCACGGAGGCGATGCTCCGGACGCGTGTTTCCTCGAAACCGTCGTCCGGGTGGCTGTCCTCTGCGTGGGCGTCCTCCAGCACTTCGAAGGGCGTCACTGACAGGTTCAGTTCCGCCTGGATCCGCTGCAGGGCCAGCGCGAAGGCATGGGCCGAGGAGTACCTCGACGAAGCCGACTTGGCCATCGCCGTGGACAGCGCCAGTTCCAGCGATTCGGGCACGTCCGCCCGACCCAGCCGGGGCACGGGTGAGTTCGTAATCCGGGAGATCAGTTCACGCTGGGAGTTGTCCGCACCCGGCAGGACGAACGGGGAGCGTCCGGCCAGGAGGGTGTACAGCGTGGCGCCGAGTGCCCACACGTCCACCCTCACACCGTCCACCGGGCCGTCCCGGAACTGCTCGGGCGGGGACCAGGGAATGGACATTCCCGCGTCCTCGTCCGTATCGCTGCCCAGCGTGCCGGAAATGCCGAAGTCAGTCAGGGCCGGACGGTTGTAGTCAGTCACCAGGATGTTGGCCGGCTTGATGTCGCGGTGGGCGATACCGGCGCGGTGGGCGGTCTCGACGGCGGAGGCCACTTGGATCCCGACGGCCAGGACTTCGTCCACGCTGAAGCGCTGGCGGCGGTAGCGGACGTCCAGGCTGGGCCGGGAGCAGTACTCCATGGCCAGGTAGGAATGCCCGTCGTCGGTCACTTCGGCTTCGAAGATGGTGACGATGTACGGATGGGAGGACAGCTGCGCCATCAGGTTTGCTTCGGATTCGAAGCGGCGCCGCGCGCCCTCGGTCTTCAGGTCGGAGAGCAGCACTTTCACGGCCACCTTGCGCCGCGGCCTGTCCTGCTCATAGAGGTAGACGTCGGAGAACCCGCCCGAACCGAGCAGGCTCACATACGTGAATCCGGGAATGGCAGGCGGCGGTGCTACTGGCCGCTTGGTACTCATACAATCTCCTCGAACCGCAACGACACGTTGTCGCCGAGTTCTGCAATATCTCCGTCAAGAAGGATGGCCATTTCGTTCTGGGCGAGCCGCCTGGGCGGTTGACCTTCCCGCACCAGGACGGTCCCGTTGGTGGCCTTAAGGTCGCACAGCATCACATGCCAGCCTTCGAGGCGGACCTCAACGTGCGACCGGGAAATGTCGCCGCCGGGGCTCGCCACCTGCACCAGCCGGGGCATGCCTCCGCCCTGCACCCTGGAAACCGAGGGCTGGCGGCCAATCACCAGAGACTGGTCCAGGTCGATCAGTTCGCCGGTGGACACCCGGACGCGTCCGAGCCGCGGCCGGCGGACCTGCACGGCGTCGGCGGCCAGCGCCACGCCGCAACCGGTGCACTGCGAATGCGTCGGCGGGTTGGCGTGGCCCTGGGGGCAGACGCGCGCCAGGACCATGGGACCGGTGGCGGGACCGTTTGCCCCCGCATCAGCCTGCTCGTGCGGAGCGGTTCCGAGCCCGGCGAGGTCGCTCTTCATGATGGTTTCGCCGTCGTGGTCGCCTTCCGGCACCGGCGGCACCGCCGCCGGGCTGGACCGGTCCGGTGTGCCACCTGATACCGAGGACGCAGGGGCCGGAACGAACGACGGCGGCCCGGACGGCCGGGCGGGCTTGTCGCCGCCGGTGTTCCAGGGGACGGAGTCGATCAGCCCGCCCTGCAGCGGGGCAGGAATGAGGGGCACGGCAGGAGCGGAGGGCTGCACAGGGACATGTGCAGGGGCCTCCATGGCCGGCGGTTGCTCGCGTACGGCTGCTGCCTCCGGAGCGTCGGTCTTTTCTGCAGCGTCATCCGCACTACCCTGGTCCGCGGCACGCCCGGCAGCAGACTCGTCGGCAGCCACGTCTTCAGGCTCATCCCGGACCGCGGCGTCCTCGATCCGGCGCATCACGGTCTTGTCCCACAGGTGGTCGTAGCTTCCCGTCAGCTCGTTCGCCGGTACTGCCTCAGGCGCTTCGGTCCCCGGAGACTCCGGCGACTCCGGCAGGACGGTGATTTCGGCGTCCGAGTATTCGAGTTCGTCCTCGGGAATGCCCATCACTGTTTCGGCTGATACCCCGTGTTCGGGCTCAGCAACCGGGGCCTCCGGGACCGGAACCTGAAGGACCGGGACTTCAACAACAGGGACTTCAATAACAGGGACGTCCGCAACCGGGGACTCCGGGAGCGGGACCCTGCAACCCACCGTGAGGCTCTGCAGGAGCACAACGCCCTCGCCCAGCGGAAGTTCGCCGGCGGCGGCCGCGTCGCCGGGAACCGCAATCCTGTACCACTCGGGTTCGCTGAGCCTGCGCTCGGTCCAGGTGGTGACGTCGCGGCCATTCAGCTCCACGGCACCGGCGGCAAGATGTGCTGTCAGCTCGATGTCGCCCCGGAGGAACACCCGCAGTGAGTCCCGGAAGTCCACAATGCCGAACCACGGGATCTGCGCCAGGGAGCCGGAGGAGGCGCTGGTCACCGCATGGAGTACCTCGTGGACCTCGGTCTCGCGGGCCAGCAGCTCCCACAGGGAGCCCACGAGCGCGGGCGGCGTCGCGGGCGGCAGCAGAACTGCGCTGCCTGAACGGACAACACCCAGCCAGGTCCCCGGGGTGTAGCTACTTGAGCCCATCGTGGCGGCCCTCGGTGTCGGCTGCGGTGTCAGGCAGGGGTTCGGCGTTGTCCGCCGCCGTCGGCTCCGCGGAACCCGGCGCATCGGCGGGCTGCACGGCACCGGGAGCCTCGGGAAGTTCCTCGGTGTCCACTTCCGTGCTGTCCGGCACGTCAGTCCTGTCCGTCACGCGGGTGCGGGGCAGGGTGTCCTCGTCTTCAGCTCCCACGGCGGGCCGGGGAGCGGTGTCCGTCCCGGCGTCGTTCATCACATTTTTGGCATCCACGACGATCACGGTGACGTTGTCACGTCCGCCGCTGCGCAGCGCCGCCTGGATCAGGGCGTCCACAGCGTCCTGCGGGTGGCCCACGGTGCTCAGGATGCGGAACATGTGGTCGTCCGTAAGCTCCGCGTTCAGCCCGTCCGAGCAGACCATGATGCGGTCGCCTTCCTCGACGGGCAGCAGCCAGTAGTCGGCTTCGGTTTCGTCGCCGGTGCCCAGGGCACGGGTGACCACATGCCTTCGGGGGTGCACGGCCGCCTGTTCCCTGGTGATTTCGCCGGCGTCGACAAGCTCCTGGACCTCGGAATGGTCAACGCTGACCTGTGCGAACTCACCCTGGCTCAGCCGGTAGGTCCGGGAATCGCCGATGTTCACCACCAGCCAGTACGGGACACCCTGCTGTTCCACCAGCACCACACCGGACAGGGTGGTGCCGGCCCGGGACCCGGTGGCGGTGCGGATCCGCTCATCGGCGCTGACCAGGTACTGCTGGACGACGGCGGCTGTGGCGGTCCGCTCGCCGGTGGCCAGCTGCGGCATTCCGGCGAGCGTCCGGACGCAGATTCCGCTGGCGATCTCACCTGCCTCGTGGCCTCCCATGCCGTCCGCCACGGCGAATACGGGGTCGGAGGCGATGAAGGAATCCTCGTTGAGTTCCCGGCGGAGGCCACGGTCTGTTCCGTAGCCGCAGCTCAGTTGGAGTCCGGGCTCCCTGCCCGTTGCGGAGGTGGCTGCTGCCGGCTGGGGATTCATGCCTGTCCTAGGTGGAAGGTGCGGTCACCGAAGTGCACGGTGGACCCTGGGCGTACAAAGGCGGGTTCCCCGGCCTGCAAGGCAGTTCGGATGCCGTCCGGAGTGGTGACGGCGCTGCCGTTGGTTGAATTGCGGTCGGTGACCCAGACTCCCCCGTTGTCCTCACGCAGGTGCAGGTGGGTCTTGGAGATGGAACGTCCGGGGTCGGCCACGGCCAGCAACTGGGCAACCTGTTCCCCCGGGAGCCCGCTGGGGTTCCGGCCGATTAGGACCGACTGGTCCAGCTGGAAATCCCGGCCGTCATCGAGCCTGAGCCGCAGCACGGCCACCGGTGCGGGCACGGTTTGCCCACGCATGCGGGTCCGGTCATGATCGTCGTCGGGGTGGAGCACCCACGCCTTGACCTGGGGTTCCTGGACCTGGGTTACCTGGACCTGGGGTTCGGGGTCCGCCAGGGGCTTGGTCTGGACCGGCACGGGCTGCGGCTGCGAATGCGGGTGCGGCTGTGCCGCCGCGTGGACCGGGGCGGGAGCGGGCTGCGGCATGGCGGGGGGCTGCCATTGGTTCGGGTTCAGTGGCGGCTGCGGAATCGCGACCGGCTGGTTGGGGGCGCGTTGCGGTTCCGGGGTTTGCCCGGGCACTGCCTGGCCCGGCCTGGGTGCCGCACCCGCAACGGGTGAGGAAACCTGCTGCACGGGCGGAAGATCCAGCGGCGCGAAACTGTACGGACCCTGGATCCCTCCGGTGGTCACCGGGTTCCGGCCGGCGTTGACATCAAACATGAGGGTTTTGGCCGCGGCATCGTGCCAGCCCCTGAGCTTGCCGTTCTTGTCCCAGGTGTTGGACACCACCACCACGAAAGCCCAGGCGATACCGAGCAGTGCCAGGGGGCCAAGGATCCACAGTGCGGCTTCGAACCACTTGAACACCACCACCAATACGGCAGCCACCACGGCCAGGAGCAGGCCCGCGCCCGTGATGAGGCCGCGCAGGAACAACGCGCCCGCGCCGGGGGCGTAGCCGTCCTGGTCCGTGCTGCGGATTCCCATGAGCCGGTTGCCGATGCTGTTGCCGGAGCGGCCCTCAACGGAGAGCAATACCAGCATGTAAACCACAGTGATGCCGGCCGCGATGCTGCCGAGCAGCACCAGCATGGCTGTGTCATAGACGATGAAGCCGCCGCTCCGCGTCCGCGTGATACTCGCGAATCCAAGGGTCAGCATCACCACGAGCAACGCTGCCGGCCCCACCCAGTCGAGCACCGCGGCGCCGAGGCGCCGTCCGGCCGCCGCGGGAACCACATCCAGCTTGCCACCCATTCCGGCACCTCCCCCTTGTACATGCGCGACCTGGCCCGTGGCCACCGGTCCGGCGGCTTCCGCCCGGGCCTGCGCTACGGGGATACTACCGGGAATCGGGCTGCCCTGCGCGGCGGCCCGCGCCATGAGTTCACGCTGCGAGTGATCGATGTTCCGGTCATTGCGGGCGGCCCGGTTGCTCAGCGGAGCACCGCAGGCCGGGCAAAACGTCGCTCCCGGACGGATCAACTGCTGGCAGCGCTGGCAGCGCTCGGCGTCATGCGTCATGGTTCGTTGCGGTTCTCTCTCAGATTGCGCCTCAGCACGGTCTGTTCGTTGTCCGGACCGGAGGCGGCAGGACTTGCCGGCGCCGGGCCGCTATCCACCCTACCTGCGGGGGCCGGTGGTGCTGTCCGGACCAGCCTCAGGCCCCTGAGCTGCAGGGCAGTCCGGCCGTCAGACAGGAGCGATCGCGGTGAGAACCGGGCCGCCTGCCGCCTCCAGAAACCCACCGTGGCCGTCATTTCCTTCAGCGAGCCGTCCACGATGGTCCAGTACTCCCGGACCTCCGCTTCGCTTGGCTGGCCGGCACCGAAAATCGAGGCGTCGGCGCGGTGCGCCAGCAGGGTGGTGGTCCCGGCTGTTCCGGGAAATGCCTCACCAAGGACGACGGCGGACTCCCGCCGTGTTGCCCGGGTGTCCACTGCGGCGCCCATGTCCGTGGCAAGGCTGACCACTTCGTTCCAGCCGCCGCCGACGCGCTGGGCCGGGTGGCCGTCGGAGAAGCGGGCTTTGCGCCGCCGGCTCTTGAGCAACGCGATGAGCAGCAGCGGCAGCGCCAGGATCCCGATGGGGATCAGCGCAATGCCGATTGCCGTGAGGATGGGTCCCCAGAACAGCCACGGGTTGTTCTTCTTCTCGTCCGCGTCCAGCGCGTCGGGGGAAGAATCCGGGGGCAGGTCAGCCGGTTCCTGCGGCGGGGGCGGCGGCTGCAGGACCTGGGGCTTCGGCTTGGATTTGTTCTCGGGGTCCGGCGGAATCGGGACGTTGTCCTTGGGCGGCGTGGGGTCGAAGGACACCCAGCCAACACGGTCGAACGCCACCTCAACCCAGGCATGGACGTCCTTGCCGGTGATCTTCACTTCGCCGGCGCCGTTCTCCGGGCTTTTCGGATCCGGATAGAAGCCCATCACAACCCGCGACGGAATTCCGAGGTGCCGCAGCATCAGGGACATCGCCACGGCATACTGTTCGTCGTCGCCCAGCATTTGCTTGGCGGTCAGGAGGCTGCGGATTCGTGCGGATCCGTGCCCGGAGACGCTGGGCAGTTGTCCTTCGTCGATCAGGCCGTTGCTGAAGGCGCCCTTCTTCTGGAAATGGGCTTCGATCTGCCGGACGCGGTCGATTGCGGTGGGTGCATCGGCGGAGAGGTCGTTGGCCTGGGAACCGACCACGGGCGGCACTTCCGAGGCATCCGGGAGTGCCACCTTGGCGAAGTCGTACTGCGTCAACTGGCCATGTTCAAGCTTGGCGGGATCGGAAACCTGGACGCTGTAGGCATCGCCTTTCCCAAGGCCCCTGGTGGTCACCGCGGTGTCCGTTCCGGAGTTGAAGTAGAGCCCGGAGGCGGCTCCCGAGGAGTCGCCGGTGAAGCTGATGCCCGTGGTGCGGCGTCCGCCGGGCAGGAAATACCCCTGGTAGTCCTCGATGGTGATGTCCAGGGTGTAATCGTTGCTGGGGACGATGCCGTCGGAGTCAGCCAGCGTATTCAGGGACTTGGCATCCCCCACCTTGCTGAAGTTCCCGGAACTGTCCGGGTCCATGTTGTAGTTGGTGCCATTAAAGGCGTCCAGGGCGGCGAGGCGTACGCGTCCGTCCCGGGGCAGGCCCTTCACCACGAACAGGTTGTCGTCCTTCTTGTCCTTGACAAAGTTACGGAAGCTCGCCAACGGAGTGATGTAGTCCTTCGGGTCGAACGGCGGAACGATTGTATTGCGAAGGACCGTCCTGTCGTCGCTCGCGGTGACCAGGGGCGACGCCACGGCCGTGATGGCAACACAGGCTGCGATGACGCCGGCGGCGGATCCGAGCCGGCGGACCTTGGCTCGGCGGGCAGTTGCGGCATCCGCCTCCGGGCGGTTGACGGACACCTTGCGGGTGTCGTTGCGGCGGTGCGCGTCCCGGCGGAAGGTTGCCCATGCCACGCCTACCACCGTCAGGGAGATTCCCCGCTCCACGTTGAGGAAGCCCGCGTTGGTGCTGAACGCGATGCCGGTAACGAAGAGCACCAGGACGGGCAGGAGCGGCCAGTAGGGACTCTTCAGCCGCCACGTCATCAGCCCTGCGGCCAGCGCCGTGATGAGCGCACTGAGGAACGGGACAATGAGCATGCCGCCGGCGGTTCCAACCGGGACGCCGACAGTCAGCATGTCCTTCCAGGCAAAAACGACGCCCAGCAGAAGGGTCCGCAACGACTCGAAGGTGGGGACAAACCCGGCGATGGCGGCGTCCGGTACGGCAAAGAGGGTTCCCAGGACCAGGTATGAGCCGAGCGTTGCCGCGGCGGTGATCAGCGCCCCGAGCCTGAAATGGGCGTTTGCCGCGGCGATGCCGAGGCCGAGCAGGATGCCACCGAAACCGGCGATCAGGTAATAGGGATCACCGCCGAAGCTGAGGCTGAACCCGAGGACTCCGAGCCCCAGCAGGACAACCAGGGCGCCGGCGTCGAGCGCGAAATGCCAGGCCGGCCGGCCGTCCCTGAAGGCGGACGACGGGGACGGCGCAGGCCGGCGGCGCTGGCGGAATGCAGGCGCGGAGCTCATGCAGCGGCCTTTCTGAGGATGATGGCAAGGTCGGACAGGTCCCCCAACGTCAGGACTGTCAGGTCCGCGATGTTGGCGCGTGCCGGCGCGGCGCCCGCCTGGAGGCGGACAGCGAGGCTGCGGACCCCCGGCGGCACTGAGGCGGCTGCCGAACGAAGCTGGGCGGGGGTGACCCGGCTGCCCACGACAAAGAAGACCACTGAGGCGTTCGGAACGGTGTCCGCCAGTGTCCGGGCGAGGTCAACGGCGGTCTTCCGCATCGGGGATCCCACGATCCGGGTCATGTCGTCGAGCATGTTCCGGCCGGTCTCGCACCGGAGCGGGCCCTTCTGGGTGAGGACATCCAGTTCCCGCTGCTCGCGGATGGCCTGGCGGCCGATGGACGCAGCGGCCGAAATGGCCATCTCGAATTCCTGCTCGGAGTCGTACTCGTCCGTATTGATGGACAGCGAGATGGCGAGGTGGGCGCGGCGTGTCTCCTCAAACTGGCGCACCATGAGTTTGTTGGTCCGCGCAGTGGTCTTCCAGTGGATGTGGCGCCGGTCATCACCCGGGACGTAGTCGCGGAGGGCGTGGAACGATACGTCGGCACTGGACAGGTCCGTGGTGGGCATGCCTTCAAGGTCACGGATGAAGCCGGCGGCGGAGCCCGCCAGGGCAACGGTCCGCGGGTGCACGTAGAGGTCTTCCGGCTCGGTCCAGAGCACCTGCCGCCGCAACAGGTGCAGGGGGTCGGCCCGCACCGAGCGCACCGGGCCCACCACAATGACGGCCCGGCGGGCGGTAGGGATGGTGAAGAGGTCTTCGTGGACCTGCTGCGGTTTCATCCGTGGCAGGTGGAAGACGGCGGTGGCGGCTCCCACCGGCAGTTCCAGCGCGGCCGGCAGGAGGGGACGCGCGGAGGTGTTGGAGACGGCGATGCTGCCGACGGCGCTGTCCCCCACGGCCACCCTGGTCCTGGCGAGGTCCAACACCACGCCGTAGGAGGAGCGGCCGAGGATGAATCCGACGGCAAGGACGAACAGGACGAAGGCCGCAACTGCGGCGGCCTTCGCTTCCTGCCAGCCGTAGGCCTGGCCCACGCCCCACAACAGGACAGAGGCGGCAAGGACGGACCAGCCGAGGACGCTCACCACCGAAAGAACCGGCCATACGTACTTCAGCCACAGCCCGCGGACCGTGGACCAGGCGGGTGCGAGGGCGAGGCCCGCGGTGCTGACGGCCTCGGACCACATGGCGGCGGGGTGCAGCCGGGCGGCCTTCCCGTCACCTGAAAACGGCCCTTTCAGGCGTTCAGCAAGCCGGGTCAACGGAGTGCTGCTGGACATATCTGTGCCTTTGTTCGCGCGGTGAATGTGCCGGAAGGGTGCAGGGGCACCTTTTAGACGGCGGCGCGCTGCTGCGGGGCAGCGACGTCCGTCAGAACACGGGCCAGCACGGCCTCCGCGGTGGCGCCGGAGAATTCCGCTTCCGGGTCCATCACAAAGCGGTGGGTCCAGACAACGCCCGCGAGGTCCTTCACGTCGTCCGGCAGGACGAAGTTGCGGCCCTGGCTTGCTGCCCAGACCTTCGCAGCCCGGACCATGGCCAGGGCACCGCGGACCGAGACGCCGAGCCGGGTTTCGGGGGCGTTGCGGGTTTCCTCGCACAGCCGTGAGATGTATTCCAGCACCGCGGTGTCCACGTGTGTGGTCGCTGCGAGGTCGGCCATATCTGCCACTGCCTGTGTGGTGATGACGGCGGAGAGCTCCTTGGAGCGGTCCTTGAGGTTGGCCCCGCCCAGCAGCTGCACCGTTGACGCGTGGTCCGGGTATCCGATGGACGTCTTGATCAGGAACCGGTCCAGCTGGGCCTCAGGCAGCCTGTAGGTTCCCGCCTGCTCGATCGGGTTCTGGGTGGCCATCACCATGAAGGGCCGGCCGGCTTCGTACGTGGTGCCGTCCACGGTCACCCGTGACTCCTCCATGACCTCCAGGAGGGCGGACTGGGTCTTGGGCGAGGCGCGGTTGATCTCGTCCGCGAGGACAATGTTGTTGAAGATCGGGCCCTTGTGGAACTCGAACTTCTGGGTTTTCTGGTCGTAGATGGTCACGCCCGTGACGTCGGACGGAAGCAGGTCCGGCGTGAACTGGATGCGGTTGTTGGAGCCCTGCACGGTGGCAGCGAGTGCCCGCGCCAGGGAGGTCTTTCCGGTGCCCGGTGCGTCTTCGAAGAGGACGTGCCCTTCGGCGAGCATGGCCATGAAGGTCAGGCGGATGACGTGGGACTTGCCCAGTACGGCCTGGCCGACGTTGCCAACGAGCTTCTCAAACGTGCCTGCAAACCAGTCGGCCTGCTCGGTTGTCATGGTCATGGGTGAATCCTCTTCCGGGTTCGGGTGAATCTTCGGGCCGCTGCCCGCTTAGTCCAGCGATTAGTCTAATTGTTATTTGTGGTGCCGTCATGACCGCTCCCTACCGCCGCGGCATGCCTCCCGGCGGGTTGGTGCCCAGCGACGTGGTGTCGCCGCGCGCGAAGTTGCCGCCGGCCGCTCCCGAGGTGAGGTGGTACCAGACCCGGCCGCTCCAGACCACGTAGTAGTCCGTCTGTGCCGTGTAGCCGGTCTCAAACCACCGGCCCGGGCTAAGGCACTGGTCCGGGTTGGTATTCCGGTAGCTGTCGGTGCTGCTGTTCGGCTCCGTGCAGGTTCGGACCGGAGTAGCCCGGATGTCCCACGACGTCGGCGCCGGGGGCGGCGGCTCTGCGCCGCTGCGGGACGTATCGCTGCCGATGCGTCCCGGCTGGTTGGCACTGATGGCGCGGACCCGCAAGGTGTGCGTCTCGCTGAAGCCCACGCTCTTCGAGAATGACCGCTGCCCGGTGTCCTGCCAGTTTCCGCCGTCCAGGCTGTACTGGTAGCCGGTCACTGCCCGGCCGTTGCCGCTGGGCTGGTTCCAGGTCCAGGAAACCGTCCTGTCCCCGACGCCGCTGCTGTTGCTGCCCGTCACGGTGGGGGCAAACGCCAGCCCGTACGGGTTCACAGTGTTGGAAGCCGGGCTGGCGTCGCCCGCAGTGGAACTACGGGAGGATACCGCCCACACCACCACGGCGGTATCCGTGCCGTTGGCTGCCGCCACGACGCCGCCGCCTGCTGCGATGTTGCCGCTGCCGCCGCCGGACGTCAGCCGGTACTTGTAGGTGATCTCGCCGGGAGTCGATCCGTTGCGCTGGGCATCGGTCAGCACAGGGAACCTGACATCGATTTTGCCGCCGTCGCCGTTGGTGTCCTTCAACGTCGCGGTCGGTTGGCCCACCATGTCGGGCTTGCCCACTGCGCGGACGGCCGCAGACTGTGCGCTGGTGCCGGACGTGCCGGCCTTGTTGGTGGCTGACACGGTGAACGTATAGCCCGATTCGGAGTTGTCCACCGTGACGTTCTGCGACGTCCCGGAGACCTGCTGCGTAGCCACGACGGCGCCGCCCCGCAGCGTGGTCAACGTGTAGGCCGAGATGGCGTCGCCATTGTTGTTCGGGGCTGTCCAGGTCACCCTGAGCTGGCTCTGTGTTCCGACGGAACCTGCCGCCGCCGCGCTGGGAGCTGCAGGGGTGACCGGGACTCCGGCGGGGATTTCTGCGGCAGAGTAGGCACTCCACTCGGAGGGCTCCTTGGCATCGTTGCGCGCCAGGACCCGGACCTTGTAGGACACTCCGTTCTGCAGCCCCTTCCAGACGTAGCTGAGCGAGGTCAGGTTCTGGATCTGCGCGTTCTGCCCGGCGGGCGCCGGGGAGATCTCCAGGTCATAGGACTTGACGGGCGAACCCTTGCTGGCCGGGGCCGTCCAGGTGACCGTGAGCTGCTTGTCGCCGAACTTCAGCGCCGGGGCAACCGGAGTGTCCGGCTTGACGTCCGGACGGACCTCGGCCGAAGCAGGGGACCTGTCGGACTCGCCGAACTCGTTCGTGGCGGTCACCTGGAAGTGGTACTTGGTGTTGTTGGTCAGGCCCGTGAGGGTGCAGGAATTGGCCGGGCAGTCCTGCTGGAAGCCGCCCTCACCGTAGACCGTGTACTTGGTAATGGGTGAGCCGCGGTCCGCCGGTGCGGTCCAGTTCAGCAGGGCTGTCTGGTCGCCCACACTCTGGGCCTGCGGGGTGGCAGGTGCCAGCGGCTTATCCTTCACAGTGAGGCGGATCCGGGCCGTAGCCTGCCGTGACCGCTCCCCCGTCTTGTCCTCGACGGTGTAGGCCACCACCAGGGTCCCGGTGAAACCGGAGGCCGGCGTCACGGTCACGTCGCCACCGGACACCTCGACGTCGCCGCTGCCGGTCTCGGTGGCGGCGGTGACGATTTTCAGCGGAGTTTCCGGGAACGGATTGGAGTCGTTGGCGAGGACGTTCACGGATACGGGCTTCCCGGCAGCCGCGTTGGGCTCGACGTCGTCGCTGGCCACCGGCTTGGGCCGGTTGGAGGCCGTGACGGCCAGCTGGAATGTTGCGGTGGCTTCGAGTCCCCGGGGATCTTTGGCTTTGATCTGCACGGCACCTGCGGTGCCGGTGGCCGTTGCGCCGTCGACCGACGCCTTGAGGGTCCTGCCGTCGATGCGGGCGTTGAAGCCGGCCGGGCCGTCCCCCACCAGCTCATACGTCATGTTGTCCACGTCGTCGCGGTCGGGGTCTGAGGTGAGCCTGCCCAGGTCGGTCTCGGCGGATTCGCCCTTCGGAACGTCCACGGAGCTTCCCAGCAAGGTGGGCGGGTTGTTCCGGTCGGGATCCGGCAGCACCTTGGTCCGGATGCTGAGCGTCGACTTCAGCCCGGCAGGATCATCCGGACCGGTACCGTCGGTGACTTCAAAGCTGATGGAACCCGGTCCCACATAGTCCTGGCCGGCGGTGTATTTGATCGCCGCGCCGTTTCCGGCCACCGGGTCGCCACCGTCGGAGCCGATCAGCTTAATCCGGTCGGTCTGCGTCAGGCGGGGCGACCGTCCGTCGCGGACCTTCACCCATTCCTTCAGGTCCACCGTCACGGACTGTCCGGCGATGACCTCGAGGACCTCGTCCTTCGCCAGCGTCGGCACCTGCTGGCCGATGCCGGGCACCCAGATGATGGCGGTGGACTTCTGTCCGTCCACGTCCTCGACGGTATACGGGATGAGCTGCGGCTGCTCCGTCAGCTCCACCACCATGTTGCCCTCGGTGCCTGGCCGGGCGGTGGTGGCATCGGTAGCGATCTTCAGGTTCTCGCCCACGCCGTCCGGGTCTTCGTCGTTCTTCAGCACGGGAACGTCAACGGCGGTCTTGCCAAGGGTCTGAGCGGAGGTCACGCGGTCGTCCCGGGCAATCGGGGCCTGGAGCGGCACGTCGTTGCGCACGTTCACCCGGATGGTGGCCTGGGCCGAGGCGCCGCGGTCATCGGCCACCGCATAGCGGACATTGACCGTGCCCTCGCTGGCCGGAGCCTGCAGAATGATGCGCCCGCTCGTCTTGCTGACGGTCGCCTGGAGTTCCGCAGGCGCTTCGATGCCGTCGCTGGCAATGCCGATGGGGTCGCCGTCGGGGTCGGTGTCGTTGCCGGCGGCGTCCACCGCAATCTGGCGTCCAGGCCGGACCTGCACGTCGTCGTCAACGGGGGTGGGTTTCTGGTTCGCGTCGCCGCGGGGCGCGATGCCAACAGTGACCGTGCCGGTGTTGACGGCGCCCTGCCGGTCCACCACCCGATAACGGAAGGTGTCCGTGCCCGCGCCGTCGCCGGCCGCGGTGAAGTCGATGAAGTTGCTGCCCACCATGGCGGTGCCCATGTTCGGGGTACTGTCGATGCCGGTCAGCTGGACTGAGTCGCCGTCGGGATCGATGCCGTCCAGTTCCACCGGAATCCGGACGGTACCGGCCGCCACCACCCTCGCGGTCAGGTTCTTCGGCTGCGGCCGGGAGTTTTCGGCGCCTTCCAGCGGCAGGACATGGATGGTCACCGCAGCCGCGCTTTTCTGGCCCTGCGGATCGACGGCGTTGTAGATGGCGCGGACCGTCTTGGGCGTGGAACCTGCGATGAACCGCAGCGTGTTTTCGGATACGAAGCTCTGGCCGTCCTCGGCCGCCACCGCCTGGGGCAGCACCGGATCCACGGTCAGCTTCTGCCCCTGGGGATGGGTGTCGTTGGCCAGCACCGGAATGGTGACGACGTCGTTGACGCGGACGTTCACTTCGTCAGGTTTCGGCTGGGGTGCTTCGACCAGTGCGGGCGCCGGCACGGGCACCACGGAGACGCTGCCGGTGGCGGACTTCTTTCCGTTGGACATCGTGTACTTGAACAGGAAGGGTTCCTTCGTACCGAGCACGTCGGTGATCCGCAGCACGCTGTGGTCGATCACGCTGACCGATGCCGTGGTGTTTTCCGGGAGCTGGACCGACTGCAGCACCAGCACGCCGCCGGAGGGATCGGAGTCGTTGGCCAGCGGGTCAAGGAGCACGCTGCCGCCTGTCGGCATGAGTGCCACGTCATGGACCGCCACGGGGTCGCCCGTGTCCTTGCCTGATTCCACGTCCACACGGATGAGGCCCTGGCTGCTCTGCGGACCGTTGCTGGCGATATAGGTCAGGTAGACGGGGCCGGCGGTCTCGCTCCGGAAGGTGAAGGTGCCGCCATCGGTGACGGGGCCGAGTTCGGCGGGGCCGGAGGCTTCCACCTGGGCGAGCCGGAGGGCGCCGCCGTTGGGATCGACGTCGTTCTTCAGCGGTGCGATCACCAGGTCCTGGCCGACGACGGCGGTGACGTGGTCGGCGTTGACCACCGGCACCAACGCGCCCGGCGGCTGCACGTTCACCACCACCTGCCCGGTGGTGGTGTCGCGGCCGTCCCAGACGGACACCGTGACGGTCTTCTTGCCGGGGGCTGCCCCGGAATCCTGGTAGGTGAGCAGTCCGTCGCGGCGGACCTTGACCTGGTCCTGGTCGTTGTCCGCCTTGGCGTCCATCAGCACGAGGTCGTCGCCGTCGGGGTCGGTCCAGTCCGTGAGGATGTTCTGGCTGACGGTTTTCCCCTGCTCCACCAGCATGGTGGTGGGTTCGCCGCGCTTGAAGACCGGCGGCTTGTTCTCGTCCGGGCCGACGATGTTCAGGGACACCTGGCCGCCGGCGGAGAGGCCGCGGCCGTCCGCAGCGTTGTAGTCGAAGGTTTCGGAGCCGGGCTTGGCGTCGGCGGGCACGGTGATCTGGAAGGCAGTGCCGCCGTAGATGTTCTGGAGGGTGCCCGAGGCAGGGCCGGAGCCGCCGACGGACGCCGTCAGGACGTCGCCGTCGGGGTCGGAGTCGTTGTCAAGGACGCTGAGGATGGTGGTGCGGCCCGGCCGGACCCCGGCGACGTCGGGTTTGGTTTCCGGCGGCCGATTGGGCTTGGTGCGGTCCGGGAGGATGTTGATGGTGTTGTTGTCCGCGGATTCCTGGTCCTGCTCATCGGACTGGTTCTTGGGCGGGACCACGTCGTCCCAGTTGTTGACCAGCAGCATGTTCTGGTTCACCAGCCACACATTGCCCGAATTCACATCATTGAGCACCACCAGGTCCCGGTTCACCCGGAACACATACGACGGCGACGCACTCGCCTTAGGCACGTCCACAGTCTTGTCATCAGCATCATTCACACAGTCACGGACATACTTGTTCGCCCCCGACCACGCCGCATGGACACACCCTCCCAGCTGCACCGGAGCCGCCGGAACACCCTCACCATCAAACGACACCGCCTTCGCCGTCGAACCATCCAGCGGCTGCTTCAACAACGCCTTCGGCGTCGCCACCGCCACCACATCCGACTCCGGCCCGGACTGCTGCAACTTCGCATCCCGCGCATCCGCCAACGCCAACTCACGCCCGCCCGGCAGGAACAGCTTCCCCCGCCCGGCATCAAGCACCACCGGCTCATCCCCCACCACAGCCAGCTGCAGATCCCCCGCACCCTTCAGCCCGTCCCACGTGCTGGAGTCGGTGGAGGTGGTCGCACCATTGGCATCAACCGCGGTGATGGTGACGGCGCCGGTCTTGGGATCGGCGCTGTAAATCCTGTTGTCCGGACCGACTGCGGATACCAGCCCTTCCGAACCGACCAGGGCGGGCTCGGTGGCTTCCTCGTCGAATCCGTTGACGGTGGACGGCGAGAGGGCCCAGACCTTGCCCTTGGAAGGGTCGGTCACGGAAATGACACTGGAACCGAAGCTGACATCGGCTGAGCCGGGCAGCTGCTTGTCACCGCCGAGCTGCATGCTGGCCGGGGACACCTGGTTCAGGGTGGAGCCGGTTTCATCGTCAACGAAGATGTTCCCGGAATTCTGCAGGATGTCGAAGGTAGTGCTGGCAGGCGTCACCGCACCATCCAGCACCCGCGAGGGATAATTCAACCGGCCCACAGCATTCTTGGCCTTGCTGACCACCCACACGCCGCCGTCGTTCAATTCCACCTCAGTGGTCTTAAACCCCGGATAAATCACCGCACCGGCCACCAGCGCAGCACCAGCCACCGCAAAAACGGTGCCGGTAACCAACTTCCTGCGGCGCTCCCTGAGACCCAGCCTGCCGAACAGAGTTGTCACAAGTTTTCAAATCCCTCAAAATCGCGGCCGCCCCCAGGGCAGCGTTTCCAAAGACCCGGTACCGGGCTCTCTGTTTCCCGCGACAGCCTACCCAACCATCCGCGGGACCGCGATGGGGAGCTCTCCCCGACCGCCTGACCTGCGCATCCTTCCGCAAAGCCGTCCGTAACAGGGCTCAGCACGGCGGCACCCCCGCGTTGCCGGGTTCTCCCAGCGTCGTGGATCCTGCCACCACGTAGCGGCCCACGTTGCGGGTGGATCCCGCTTCAAGCCGGTACCACGTGCGGATCGGATTGGGGGTCCAGTGGTCGCTTTGCACGATGTAGCAGCGCACCACCATACGGTCGGCGTCGGCCACATACGCCCACGGTTCCCGGTGGGCATTGATGCCGTCGCAGTCGTAGTAGGGCGCCGGCCGGTAGTTGGCGCCGCCCAGGGTGTAGGTGCATGACCGGACGAACTTCGGATCGGCAGAGCTGAGCGTGGTGGTCCACTCGCCGCGCTGGCCGGACCTCGCGCTCGCTTCAGCAACCGGGCCGCCCTGGCCCAGCGAGTTGAACGTCTGGACCCTGATGCTGTGGCTTTCCTCAAAGCCTGCGGTGTTGATCACGCGGCTGCCCGACGCCGCAACGGTTTCCCAGTTGGGACTGCCGTCGATGCTGATCCGGGTGGAGGCGACGTCGTTGGTGGCGGTGGATGGCGAACTCCAGTTCAAAGTCAGCGACTTCTGGTTCATGCCGCCGTTGGTGCCGGAGGCGGACGGCGTGCCGGGCGAACCGTACGGCGTGGCCGCCGCCGGAGCACTCGCGTCGGAGCTCGGTGCCACGCTTGAATTCGCCGTGACGGTGATCCGGGTCTGGCTCCCGTTAGTGAAGCCGCCCACGGTCTGGCCGGGGGCAATCGGGCCGGACTGTCCGGTGGAGGCCTTGAACGTGTAGCTGACCTCGTTGGCCGTGGAGCCGTTCCGTTGCCCGGCGGTCAGCTGATTGAAGTTAATGGTGACTTGCCGGCCTGCGCCGCCCGTGTCTGCCTCGGTGACGGAGACACCGGTCACCTGGCCGAGTTTGCCAGTGGCGCGCCGTGGCGCCGACTCACCGCTCACTTCGCCCTTTCCCGCCTTGTTTTCCGCCTGCACGGTGAAGGTGTAGGCCGTTTCCGAGTTTGCCGCCGTGAACGTTGCCGTGCGCACCGTGCCCGGGACGGCCTGGGTCTGCGGAGCCATGCCGCCGCCGGCCATGGTGACGTAGTAATTCCGGATCGGGTCACCATTCGTGTTCGGCTCCGTCCAGTTAACTTTCAACTGGTTTTGCGTCCCCACCGATGACGCCACAGCGGAGGTGGGAGCGGCCGGCGCGGCCGGGACACCCGCCGGATTGTCCTCGGCGGAGTAAATACCCCAGTCCGAGGGGCCCAGTTCATTCACGGCCTGGGCGCGCACCTTGTAGCGCACTCCGTTCGTCAGCCCGGGCCAGGTATAGGTCAGGCCGGTCACGCCGTTCTTCACGGCGATACCGCTGGCCGGCGGCGGGGAGATCTCCAGGTTGTAGCTCTTGACGGCGGACCCCTCGGTCTTGGCCGGCGGCCAGTTGATCACCATGTCCTTGTCACCGGCTTTAACGGCAGGGGCCTCCGGCGGGGACGGCTTTTCGTCAGGGCGGATCTCGTTGGACGGCACCGAAGGCTCGGATTCGCCCACCTCGTTGGTCGCCGTAACGGTGAAGACGTACTTGACGTCGTTGGTCAGCCCGTTGAGGGTGCACGTCGTCGTCGGGCACTTCTGGGTGAATCCGCTGGAACGCACGGTGTACTCCGTGATCGGAGCACCGTTGTCCGACGGCGGCGCCCACTTGAGGACGGCGGTGCGGCTGCGGACATCCGTGGCGGACGGCGCCGACGGCGCGTCAGGCTCGTCCCGCACCGTGATGCGGATCCTGCCGCCGGCCTGGCGTGACGCGTCCTCGGTCTTGTCAACCACCGTGTAGCGAACCACCATCACGCCCTTGAATCCGTCCGCCGGAGTCACGGTGATCGAGTCCCCGGACACGGCAGGCTGGCCGGCCGCGGATCCGGTCTCCACGGTGGCTGCCACGATTTTGAGCGCGGTGTCACTGAACGGGTTGAAGTCGTTGGCCAGCACATTGACAGTTTCCGGCCGTGCGGCGTTGGCTTTCTCCACCACGTCGTCATTGGCCACCGGCATCGGCCGGGTGGAGGCGACGTGCCGGGCCGAAACGGTGGCCCTGACCGCCGGGGACCTGCCATCCGTGACCTTGACGGGGATGCTGCCGCTGAAGCCTACCGGCACGGATTTGTCGGCGCTGACCTTCAGCGTGCTGCCGTCCAGGCTGCCGGTAAACCCTGCCGGCAGGGCTCCGTCCAGCTCGAATGTGAGGTTGTCCTTGTCCTGTTCGTCGACGTCCTCGGCAAGCGGACCGAGTTCCAGGGTGGCCGTCTCCGCCTTGGGAACGTCCAGCGATGCGCCGCTGAAGGTGGGCGGATGGTTGGCAGCCGGATCCGGAATGACCCGGGTAATGATGGTCAGGACGGATTTCAGGCCTTCGGGATCATCCGGTCCGGTGCCGTCCGTGACCTCGAAGGTCACCGAGCCGGGGCCCACGTAATCGGTCTTGGCCAGGTAGCGCAGGGCCGTCCCGTTGCCGGCGATCAGGTTTTCGTTCGAGCCGCCCTGGACGGCGACACGGTCAGCGACGGTAATCCGCGGCGTGCGCCCCTCACGGACCCTGACGTAGTCGTTGAGGTTAAGGACGATTTCCTTGCCGGCCATCACCTCCACGACGTCGGTCTTCGCCAGTGTGGGGACCTGCTGGCCCTGGCCCGGCACCCAGATAACTGCCGTGGAACTTTGGCCGTCGGCGTCCGTCACGGTGTAGGGAATCAACTGGTCCTGCGGCGACAACGTGACCACCACGCTGCCCGCGGCGGCCCTGGCATTGGGATTGCCGTCAGGCAGGCCGATGGACAGTTCCTCTGCCACGCCGTCGGGATCCGAGTCGTTCCGCAGGACCGGAACATCAACCGCCGACTTCCCCAGGGTTTCCGCCTGCGTCACGTGGTCGTCCTTGGCCACCGGCGGCTTGAGCGCCGCGGTGGGGCTGATGCGGACGCGGACGACAGCACCGGCAGAGGCCTCCTTGTCGTCCCGGATGAGATACCGGATGCTCTCGTTCCCTCCTGCGGCCGGAGCCGTCAGCAGGACCTTGGATGATTCGGTTGCTTTGACCTGAAGTTCGGGGCGGGCTTCGAAGCCGTTGGCCACGAGTGCGATCGGGTCCCCGTCGGGGTCGGTGTCGTTCAGTAGCACGTCGACGGCAACGTTGCGGCCGGGCCGCACCTCCACTGCGTCATCGACGGCGATCGGTTTCTGGTTGTTGGCTTCGGGCGGTGCGATGCCCACTATGACCGTCCCGGTGTTCTCCGCTCCAACGCGGTCCCGGACCACATAAGTGAAGGTGTCGGTCCCCGCGGAATCCCCGGCGGCAGTGAACTCGACGTAGCCGTCCTTGACCACGGCGGTGCCCATGGCGGGCGCTTCCCCGATCCCCAGGAGCTGGACCGAATCGCCGTCGGGGTCGATGCCGTCCAGCTGCACCGGAATGCGTACCGTCATCCCGGCCACAACCCGTGCCGTGAGGTTGTGCGGCTCCGGCCGGGCGTTCCTGGCATCGTCGCGGGCAGCGATCCTGATGGTTACCTGCTGGGAGTCGGTCTGCCCGGACTCGTTCTGCACTTTGTAGATGGCGTACACCGTCTTTGGCGTTTCGCCGGCGATGAAGCGAAGCGCTTCTCCGGCCGTGAACATCCTGCCGTCGGCGGCGTCAGGTTGTTGCGGCAGGTCCGGGAGCAGCGTGAGCTTGCCGCCGTTGGGGTCGGTATCGTTGGCCAGCACCGGGATGGTGACCACGTCCCCCGATCGGACAACAGCCTCGTCGGGCTTCGCCTGCGGGGCCTGCAGTTTCGCCGGCGCAGGCACCATCAGCACAGCGATCTCCCCCGTGGCCGAGGCCTTGCCGTTGGAGATGGTGTACTTCAGGGTCAGCTGCCCTTCCGCGCGGAGGTCGCTAATCCTGACCACCGAGTGATCCAGCACTGACACCGTGACGGGCAGGCCGTCGGCGGCGGTGACCGACTGCACCACGAGTACGCCCCCGGAGGGGTCCGAGTCATTGCCGAGGACGTCCACAAGGACGCTGCCGCCGGTGGGCAACAGCGCGATGTCCCTTACGGCGACCGGCGCGCCGCCGCCGTCGGCCTCTACGACGTCCACGCGGACCAGCTGCTGGGCGCTGGCCGGACCGTTTGTGACCAGGTACGTGACGTAGTGGGCCCCGGGTGACGATGAATTGAACGTGAAGGTCTGCTGGTCTGCGCCGATGGTGGCTGAGGACTGTGCATCAGGGGTCGCCTGGGCCAGGCGCAGCGAGCCGCCTTGGGGATCGGTGTCGTTCTTCAACGGTGCGATGACGGTGTCCACGCCGGCGACCGCGATAATGTGGTCGGCATTGGCCACCGGGGGAAGCGCACCGGGGGCCCGGACATCAACGGTGACTTTCCCTTCGGCGGTTGCCCTGCCGTCGGAAACAGTGACGGTCAGCGACTTGCGGCCCGGCGCAGTTCCGGAGTCCTGGAAGCTCAGCAACCCGTCCGGCCTGATCTTGACCTGGTCACGCGGGTCGGTGCTGGTGGCACTGACGGCATAAAGGTCATCGCCGTCGGGATCAATCCAATCGGTCAGGATGTTCTGGGCCACCGTCTTTCCGGACTGAACCACGATCGCGTTGTTCCGGTTCGGTTTCTGCCGGGGAGCCGTGTTCTCCGAGTCAGGCACCACGGTAAGCGCGACGTCTGAGCTGCCGGACAGTCCCCGGCCGTCGTCCACGGTGTACTTGAAGCTCTCCGTTCCGGATTTTCCGGCCGGCACGGCCACCTGGAATCCGGTACCTCCATAGATCGCCGACAGGGAACCCGTCGTCACCTCCTCCGGCGTCCGCAGCGTGAGGACGTCACCGTCCGGATCGGTATCGTTGTCCAGCACGGGCAGCACAGTGGTCTTGCCTGCCCGGACGCCGAACACGTCCGGCTTGGCCGCCGGCGGATTGTTCGGCTTTGTGCGGTCGGGAAGGATGGTCTGCTGAACTTCGTCGGCTGAATCCTTGTCCGCATCATCGGATGTCTGCTGCGGCGGGACCACGTCGTCCCAGTTGTTGACCAGCAGCATGTTCTGGTTCACCAGCCACACATTGCCCGAATTCACATCATTGAGCACCACCAGGTCCCGGTTCACCCGGAACACATACGACGGCGACGCACTCGCCTTAGGCACGTCCACAGTCTTGTCATCAGCATCATTCACACAGTCACGGACATACTTGTTCGCCCCCGACCACGCCGCATGGACACACCCTCCCAGCTGCACCGGAGCCGCCGGAACACCCTCACCATCAAACGACACCGCCTTCGCCGTCGAACCATCCAGCGGCTGCTTCAACAACGCCTTCGGCGTCGCCACCGCCACCACATCCGACTCCGGCCCGGACTGCTGCAACTTCGCATCCCGCGCATCCGCCAACGCCAACTCACGCCCGCCCGGCAGGAACAGCTTCCCCCGCCCGGCATCAAGCACCACCGGCTCATCCCCCACCACAGCCAGCTGCAGATCCCCCGCACCCTTCAGCCCGTCCCACGTGCCTGTTTCGGACGCCTTGGCTTCACCGTCCGCGGACACTTCCGTGACGGTCACCTTGCCGGTCTTCGGATCCACGCTGTAGATGCGGTCGTCGGACCCGACGGCGGATACCAGCCCCTGCGATCCTTGAACGGCCGGCTCACTGGTTTCGGGATCGAACCCGTTAACGGACGACGGCGACAGCGCCCATGTCCTGCCCTTGGCCGCGTCCGTCACTGAGATGACATCCGAACCAAAGCTCACATCAGCTGCACCGGGCAGCTTCTTGTCACCGCCCAGCCGCATGTTGGCGGCGGAAACCTGGTTCAGGGTGGAGCCCGCATTGTCGTCGACAAACACCGTCCCGGCGTCCTGCAGGATGTCGAAGGTAGTGCTGGCAGGCGTCACCGCACCATCCAGCACCCGCGAGGGATAATTCAACCGGCCCACAGCATTCTTGGCCTTACTGACCACCCACACGCCGCCGTCGTTCAACTCCACCTCAGTGGTCTTAAACCCCGGATAAATCACCGCACCGGCCACCAGCGCAGCACCAGCCACCGCAAAAACGGTCGCCCGGAGGACCTTGCCGCGCCGCTGGCGCCGGCTTTGGCCTTGGACCGAACCTGATTCAGGCCGCGCGGAAAGCAGTAGCCGTTTCATTACCAGTATTTCCCCCACCAAACGCTGTCCGGGCACGCCAGTACCCGCTGTGCAACACAGCCGGGCCAGTCCGACTATGTCATAAGACCATCAATTTTAGAAACTAGTCCAGGACCAGGCCGCGGCCGCTGCCGCGCTGCAGCAGCACTGGGTGGATCTCACCAAAACCGCGGACCTCTTCTGCCTTCTGCGGCACCAGCACAAACCGCTCGTCGTGTTCCAACGCTGCTGCCGTCATTGAATCAACAAGCACAGTGCCGGGGTCGGCAAGTGCGGTCAGGCGGGCTGCGAGGTTAACGGTGGGCCCGTAGATGTCGCCGAGGCGCGAAAGAATCCGCCCCCAGACCATCGCAACCCTGGCTTCGGGCAGGATCTCATCCTCGGTGAAGGCTTGGGACAGTGCGAGGGAGATTTCGGCCCCGGCCGCCGGTGTCTCGGCGATATAGAGGACTTCGTCACCCACTGTTTTCACCAGCCGGCCGCCGCCCACCGAAATGATCTCGGCGCACTTGTTCTCAAAGCGCTGCACCAGCTGCGCGAGCGTCTTCTCGTTCATGCGCCGCGACAGGGAGGTGTACGAAACCAGGTCGGCAAAGCCCACGGCGCGCGCCAGCGGCAACGGCGCGTCATCCTCGTCGCCCTCACGGCCCTCTTCGCTGGCCTGCAGTCCGGCCTCGGCCCGCACGGCAAGACGCTGGACACCGGCGTTGAGCTGCCGGCGCCAGGAGTAAACCAGCATCTCCTCCAGGGCATCGACCAGGGACGGAAGCTGGTTGACCAGGCGCTTGCGGGCCACGGCGTCCGGGACACCCTGCCGGTGGACCATGTCCTCCACCAGGGCTTCGATTTGCCACACCACCATGCGGTCAGTCATCTGCCCGATGGCACGGGTCACCGAAATTGCCGCTTCTTCGGTGAGCTTCCCCGAGCGCACCAGATCAACGACGGTGGACAAAGCCGCCTGGTCGCGCTCAGTGAAGGCAACATCCTCGTCGCCGAGGTTGGGAAAGCCCAGGGCGCGCCAAAGCTTGCGCGCGGACAGCAGGGAAAGCCCCGCCCCGGCCGCCACTTCACGGCGGCGCAGCTTGCGCTCACCGCCCAGGAGCCTGGCCTCGAGCGCCTTGGCTGCGAGCCGTTCTGCAGAGAGGGTTCCCGTGGGGGGAGCGGCGGGGTCGCCGGGCGGGTCACCTTGCACCGGCGTTTGAAGCACGGTCGTTTGAAGCACCGGCTCCTCGACCGAAGCAGTGTCCAAAGTGGCCGTATCCAGGACGGCTGCTTCCAGGGTTGCTGTCTCCACTACGGCGTCGGGTGGCGATGGCAGCTCAGACGGCTCTGCCTCGTCCACTGCTCCGGCGTTGTCACCCGGTCCGGCGTTCTCAGCGCTCATCTGCTCCACCTTCTCTCGTATCCCACGTCTGTCCCACACCCCACGGCCGGTAGTGCGCCGCATTCCCGCTCATGTCCTGCGCCGCCCGGTCTGCCTCGAAGATCATGCCGGCGGGCAGTTCATCGATGGCGTCCAGGACGAAGTTTCGAAACCTCACAGCCTCCGGAACATCCGGGATCACGGCTTCGGCACCATGCCCGGTATCCAACGATATATTCCCGGAACGCAATATGCGTTGCCACAACGACTGGCTGACACCCACGTGCTGCACGGAAGCGAGGGAAATCTGCATGTCCCTCCTGCGCAACATGCCATAACGGGCAACTATCCGCCGGCTGGTCAGCACGTACTGCGTTGCGTGCCACTTGAGCACCCGCGGCAGGCAGTACCCCAACAGTATCCACGCAACTCCCCCGGCGCACACTGCGACAAGCCATAGGGTCCACTCCCCGGTTATCGCCGGAACCAGCCCGGCCGGGCCGCCTTTCACGATCCATGCACTGGCGTACGCACCGACGGCAGGCACGACGATGAACAGCAGCCCCGGAAAGAAGAGCTTCCGGGGCTGTGGCCGGGTGACAGTGATGACCTGTTCGCCCGGCAGGAGGTCTTTACGCATATCCGCTTTCGGAGGCGCCAGTCCCTGGCTCGGCTGCCGTTCCGCTGCCCGACCCTGGCGGTGTCCACGGCCGGAGGTGGACGACGTCGCCGGCCGTCACGACGTGCTCATGCCTGGCCGCGTCCACCACCAGGAGGGAGCCGTACTCGTCCAGGCGGGAGGCATGGCCGATGATCTCATGGTCGCCGGGAAGCTGGGCGCGCACTTGCTTGCCCAGCGTGGACATCACCGATTCGACCCTCTTGTGCAGCGAGGGTCCGCCGGCCAGCCCTGCGGCGGGGTCGCCGTCGGCATTGCAGAAGCTGCGGTAGAGCGCGGCAAAGCGTGAAAGGTAACTCTTGAGCAGCGCGGTCCGGTCGACAGTCCTGGCATTTTCCAGCAGGACGGACGTGGCCGTGGGGACCGGGAGCTCCGCGGCCGTCAGGGTCACATTGAGGCCCGTGCCGAGGATCACGGGCGGAACGGTGCCGTCCCCCATGGGTCCCAGCTGCGCCAGGATGCCGGCAATCTTCCTGCCCCGCACCATGACATCGTTGGGCCACTTGATCTCGGCAGGGATGCCCGCCGTTTCCAGGAGCGCCTCACGCAGGGCGAGGGCCGCGAGCAGCGAGAACCAGGAGTAGGTATGCGTGGGCAGCGGCCGACCCTCCGCGTTCACCGGGCGGAGCACAATCGACACCAGAACTGAACTCAGGGGCGGCGCCTCCCAGTGCCGGTCCAGCCTGCCGCGGGCGGCCGTCTGGTGCTCCGCCGTCAGCACGGACAGATCCGGCCACGCGCGGGGATCCACGGTGACGCCCTGCAGGAGGTCGGCGTTGGTGGACCCTGTCGAGTCCACCACTGTGAGCTGCGTGATGCCGTTGGCAGCCAGGAAATCCTCACTGCCCAGCTCACTCCGGTTGAGTCCGGCGCGGGCCTCGGAAGGCTGTGGGTTGATCGGGTCCTGGCCGTCGGCGGGCTGTGGGGCGTCCATAGTTGAATCCTACCGAGTTGGCGGGGCCGCGGCGGCGGGCCGGGCGGTTCTCAGAGGAAAATGTCAGGGACCAGCCGGTCCTCCGGCGCGCCGAGGCTGTACGGGGAAAAATCGGCCACCCCCGCCGCGGCGAGCACCTGTTCATCCGTATAAAAATTGCCGCTCCGCTGGTCCTCCCCTCCTGCCAGGTTGCTTCCCGTCAGCACGGCATGGGCTGCATCAGCCATGATCTCCGGCCCGCGCGCAGCCTTGACGATGTTCTCGCCGCCGGGCATGTTGCGGATGGCTGCCGTATCGATCAGGGTGCAGGGCCAGAGCGAGTTGACGCTGATGCCGTCTTCCTTGAGTTCCTCGGCCAGCCCGAGGGTGGTGAGGCTCATGCCGTATTTGGCCATGGTGTAGGCAAGGTGCATTCCCGCCCACTTGGGGTCAAGGTTCAGGGGCGGCGAGAGAGTCAGGATGTGGGCGGACGTCGAACGGCGCAGGGCGGGCAGCGCCAGCTTGGACAGCAGGAAGGTGCCCCGCACGTTGATGTCCTGCATGAGGTCATAGCGCTTCATGTCCACGGCGTCGGTCTTGGACAGATCAATCGCGGAGGCGTTGTTGATCACAATGTCGATTCCGCCGAAGCGTTCGACGGCGGCGGCAACCGCCCCGGCGACGTCGTCGTCATTGCGCACATCGCCGACGATCGGGAGCGCACGGCCGCCTGCCGCCTCCACCTGTTCCGCAGCGCTGAAGACGGTCCCTTCGAGTTTCGCGTGCGGCTGGCCGGTTTTTGACATCAGCGCTATGTTCGCTCCGTCGCGTGCGGCGCGAAGGGCAATGGCCAGGCCGATGCCGCGGCTGCCTCCCGACATCAAAATAGTGCGTCCCTGAAGGGAACCGGCGGCCTGGTACGGCCCTGCGGCGGTGCCCGAAGCATCGTTGCTTGAAGTCATAAGGACACTCTAACCGAAGTATGTTACCGGCGGGTAACATGCTGCCCGGTGTCCATCGACGGCAGAAAATTGTAGGTTTTCTACAGCGGTCCGGGCCATTTGCGTCACTAGACTAGCCAGCAGGGTCCTGTTTTTGTGCGGAAGCTACTTAAGCGCCGTCGCGACGCAGGCCAGCGACCATCAGCTACAGAGCCGGAGATACTTGATGAGCCACGATCTGACAACGACTGCGGGAAAGATTGCAGATTTCCGCGACCGCCAGGCGCGTGCCGAGCAACCATCCGGCCCCGAGGCCATCGAAAAGCAGCATGCCCGCGGCAAGAACACTGCCCGCGAACGCATCGACCTCCTCCTGGACGAGGGATCCTTCGTCGAGTTCGACGCCCTGGCCGTCCACCGCTCCACGGCCTTCGGCATGGAAAAGAAGAAGCCCCTCGGCGACGGCCTGGTGTCCGGCTACGGCACGGTGGACGGCCGTCCCGTCGCCGTGTACAGCCAGGACTTCTCGGTGTACGGCGGCTCACTCAGCCAGGTCAACGGCGAGAAGATCGTCAAGGTCCAGGAATTCGCGCTCCGTAACGGTTGCCCGGTAGTGGGCATCCTCGACGGCGGCGGGGCCCGGATCCAGGAAGGCGTCGCCTCCCTGGCCATGTTCGCGGACATTTTCCGCAACAACGTCCACGCCTCCGGCGTCGTCCCGCAGATTTCCCTCATCATGGGCCCTTCCGCCGGCGGAGCCGCGTACTCCCCGGCCCTGACCGACTACGTGGTCATGGTGGACAAGACCTCCCACATGTTCATTACCGGCCCGGACGTGATCAAGACCGTCACCGGCGAAGACGTTGACATGGAAACCCTCGGCGGCGCACGGCAGCACAACGCCACCACCGGCACCTCCACCTACCTGGCGGCGGACGAGGCGGACGCCATCGAATTTGTCCGCGAACTCCTGGACTTCCTCCCCTCCAACAACCTGGCCGAAGCCCCGGTACTGGAGCACCAGCAGGACCTGGAGGTCGACGGCGACGACCTCGCCCTGGACACGCTGATTCCGGATTCCGCCAACCAGCCCTATGACATGCGCAAGCTCGTTGAGCAGATCGTGGACGACGCCCATTTCCTGGAAATGCAGGCCCTCTACGCCCCGAACGTGATGATCGGCTACGGCCGCATCGAGGGGCATACGGTGGGCATCGTGGCCAACCAGCCGATGCAGTTTGCCGGCACCCTGGATATCTCGGCTTCCGAAAAGGCCGCGCGCTTCGTCCGGCACTGCGACGCCTTCAACATCCCCATCATCACCCTGGTGGATGTGCCCGGCTTCCTTCCGGGCAAAGACCAGGAATTCCAAGGGATCATCCGCCGCGGCGCCAAGCTCCTGTATGCCTACGCCGAGGCCACCGTCCCCAAGCTGACCGTCATCACCCGCAAGGCCTACGGCGGAGCGTACATCGTCATGGGCTCCAAGAAGCTCGGCGCCGACCTGAACCTGGCCTGGCCCACGGCCCAGATCGGCGTTATGGGTGCACAGGGTGCCGTTAATATCCTGTACCGCCGCGAGCTTGCCGCAGTCGCGGAGGCCGGCGGCGACGTCGAGGCCAAGCGCGCCGATGTCATCCGGCAGTACGAGGAAGAACTCCTCAACCCCTACCAGGCGGCCCAGCTTGGCTACGTGGATGCCGTCATTGCGCCGTCCGAAACCCGGGTTCAGATCATCAGGGGCCTGCGTGCCCTTCGGGACAAGCGCGCCAGCCTGCCCGCCAAGAAGCACGGGAACATTCCGCTGTGACCCCGGAAGTGGAGCCCGCCGGGAACGCGGCAGCGCCTGACACGGCGGCCGAGGAGCCGTTGTTCTCCGTGGTCAAGGGCGAACCGACGGACGTGGAACTGGCGGCGCTGGCCGCCGTCGTACTCTCCCTCGGCAGCGCCGAGCCGGAAGGCGATGCAAAGCCCAGCGTCCGCCATTGGGTGCGGCGGCAGCAGCTGCGACTGGCCCCCACTCCGGGACCGGGAGCCTGGAAGCGGAGCCGGGGCTAACGCCTGCGGCTCCGCGGCCAGACCGCCGCGGCTAACTGACACACCGAAAAGTTCAGTGAGTCTTTCATAACTGGGACTGCCCCGTTAGTCTCGTGGGGTGACTACCGAAACCGCCGCCTCCGCGCGCCCCCAAACAGCCATCGACGCCGTCGCAGACGCCTATACGGACACCCTGATCAGGCTTAACCCGAGCTTTGCCACCACGCTTGGAGTGCCCGGCCACGAAACTGAGTTCCAGGATTTCTCGCCCGCCGGCATCGAAGGGTTCATCGCGGCGGCGCGGGAGGCACTCAATGCCCTGGACGGGCTGGAGCCGGTCGACGACGTGGACGCCGTCACCCTCGACGCCATGCGTGAACGGCTGGGGCTGGAGCTGGAAATCCACGAATCCGGCTGGGATGCTGCCGACCTGAACAACATCTCCTCGCCGGCGCAGGACATCCGCGCCATCTTTGACCTGATGCCCACCGATTCCGCGGAACACTGGGAGCACATCGCCGGCCGCGCCCACAGTGTTCCCGGCGCCATCGAGGGCTACATCGAGTCGCTGCGGGCCGCCAAGGATCAGGGCAAGGTCTCCGCTGCCCGGCAGGTGTCCATCGTCATCGAGCAGGCCACCAAATACGCCGCTGAGGACGGATTCTTCGCCAAGATGGCCGCCGGGGCCAAGACCGCGGACGGCCCGCTGTCCGCGGAACTGCAGGCAAAGCTCGACGACGGCGCTGCCGCCGCCCGCGCGGGGTACGAAAAACTCGCGAACTTCCTGTCCGACGAGTTGTTGCCCGTGGCCCCGGCCAAGGACGCGGTGGGCCGGGACCGCTATGCGCTGGCCTCGCGGGTATTCCTCGGCGCGACAGTGGACCTCGACGAGACCTACGCCTGGGGCGTCCAGGAACTGGAGCGCCTCATTGCGGAACAGGAACGGGTAGCGGACGAAATCCGGCCCGGCGCTTCCGTGGAGGAAGCCAAGGCCGTCCTGAACAGCGATCCCGCCCGCCAGCTGAAGGGCACTGATGCCCTCAAGGCCTGGATGCAGGGACTCTCGGACAAGGCGGTGGCGGATCTCGCCGGCGTGCACTTTGAGATCCCGGAGATCATGCAGACCCTCGAATGCCTGATTGCCCCCACCGACGAAGGCGGCATCTACTACACCGGCCCCTCCGACGACTTCAGCAGGCCGGGCCGGATGTGGTGGTCTGTTCCCCCGGGCGAGGACACGTTCACCACCTGGGCCGAGACCACCACGGTGTTCCACGAGGGCGTACCGGGGCACCACCTCCAGATCGCCACGGCCATCTACCGCCGGGAGCTGCTCAACAAGTGGCGCCGCAACGTCTGCTGGACTTCGGGCCACGGCGAAGGCTGGGCACTCTACGCCGAAAAGCTGATGCAGGAGCTGGGGTACCTCAAGGACCCCGGCGACCACATGGGCATGCTGGACATGCAGCGGATGCGGGCGGCCCGCGTGGTGTTCGACATCGGTGTGCACCTGGAGCTGGAGGTTCCGGAACGCTGGGGCAGCGGCACCTGGACGCCGGACAAGGGCTACGACTTCCTGAAGCAGAACCTGGCGATCAGCGAAGGCCAGCTCAACTTCGAATTCGCCCGCTACCTCGGGTGGCCGGGCCAGGCGCCGTCCTACAAGGTGGGCCAGCGCCTCTGGGAACAGATCCGCAGCGAGCTCGAAGCCCGGCCGGGCTTCGAGCTGAAGGCCTTCCACACGAAGGCGCTGAACATCGGTTCGGTTGGCCTGGACACCCTGAAGCGGGCGCTGCTGGGGTAGTTACCTGCCGCGGCGCGGGGCGAGACGTTTGCCACACGCTGCCCGGGAATAACTTCACAAACGGGCAGTCTTCCGGCGTACTTCCAAGGGTTTTGCCGCCGGAAGCGGAAATTTGGCCCGTAACATTTCTCAACATCCGTTCGTCGTGATACGTCGGCCGGTCCTAGCGTGTTCGGGTGACCACTCAAACCAGCACCCCCTCCCCCGCAGGAAAGACCGGCTTCCGGCTGCCCGCATGGGCCGGCTCGTTCGGCTTCCAGATCATCGCCGCCCTGATCGTGGGCCTGGGCCTTGGCCTTCTGGCCAAGTACACGGGCAGTACAAAGGCGAGCCCCAATGCCCTCGGCGCCACCCTGCAGACCATCGGCTCGAGCTATGTCTCGCTGCTGCAGACCGCCGTGGTCCCCCTCATCTTCACCGCCGTCGTGAGTTCCATCTCGAACCTCCGACAGGTCTCCAACGCCGCCAAACTGGCGTGGAACACGCTGCTCTGGTTTGCCATCACGTCACTGATCGCGGTGCTCATCGGCATCGGACTGGGAGTGCTGCTGCAGCCCGGCGCCAGCACAGGCATCACCCAGGAAGCCAAGTACTCCGGCAAATCGGGTGACTGGTGGGCCTTCCTTATCGGCCTCTTTCCCAAGAACTTCCTCGGCCTGGGCGCCAGTTCCACGGTTGCCGAGTCAGGCGCTGTGACCACCGCCGTCAGCTTCAACGTCCTCCAGATCCTGGTGATCGCCATCGCCGTCGGCGTGGCCGCACTGAAGGTGGGCAAGGCCGCAGAGCCTTTCCTGACCCTTAACGCCTCCGCCCTCGCAGTCATCCAGAAGGTCCTGTGGTGGATCATCCGGATTGCACCGCTGGGCACGGTGGGCCTGATCGGCAACGCCGTGGCCGTCTACGGCTGGGACACCATCGGCTCGCTGGGCAAGTTCACCTTCGCCATCTATGTCGGCCTGGCCCTCGTTCTGTTCGTGGTCTACCCGGTCCTGATCCGCACGCACGGGCTGTCGGTCAAGCAGTACTTCTCCGGCGTCTGGCCCGCCGTGCAGCTGGCCTTCGTTTCACGCTCCTCCGTGGGCACCCTGCCGCTGACCCAGCGCGTCACCGAACGCAGCCTGGGCGTCCCCCGCGCCTATGCCTCCTTCGCCGTGCCGCTGGGAGCCACCACCAAGATGGACGGCTGCGCTGCGATCTACCCGGCGATCTCCGCGATCTTCGTGGCCCAGTTCTTCGGCATCCAGCTCGACTTCAGCCAGTACCTCCTGATCGCCCTCGTCTCGGTCCTGGGCTCGGCGGCCACCGCCGGCACCACCGGTGCCGTCGTCATGCTGACCCTGACGCTCTCCACGCTGGGACTGCCGCTGGCCGGCGTCGGCCTCCTGCTGGCAATCGACCCGATCCTGGACATGGGCCGCACGGCCGTCAACGTGGCCGGGCAGGCACTCGTCCCCACGATCGTCGCCAAGCGCCAGGGCATCCTGAACGAGACGCTGTACAACGCGCAGCGCAACGGTGACCCGTTCGCAGACGACTCCACCGATGCAGCCACAGACCCCTCGGCCGACGACGCCGGAGCTTCTAAGGGTGCGAACGGACGCGAGCTGGCCGGCACCAAGGCTTAGAAACCACCCGGCAGATGTGCTGCGGGCCTAGCGGCCTCCGCCGCCAATCACGCCCTGCTCAACGGCTTTGGTGACGGCGTCCGCTTCCGCCTGGGTGAGCTTGCCGTCCGCGACCGCCTTGTCCAGCCGGGTTTTCAGGGCCGCAGCCCGCTCGGACCGCTCCTCTGCGCGCAGTTCCTCAATGGCTGAGGTGACCTTGGATTCCTCAATGCCAAGCGACTCCGCGAGGGATTTGGCCAAGGCTGCTTCCATGGCTTCCCGGTCCGGCTTCTCGCCGTCGGCCGGCCGCGTGGCCGGCTTGTTGGCGTCACGGAACGACTTGAGCGCCTCGGTGACCTTCGCCTCGTCCACGCCAAGTTTGGCAGCGAGCTCCGATGCCTGCACACCTCCGCCGTGTCCGTGCCGGCCGCCCTTGTGCCCGCGGTCGGGATGGTCAGTGTTGGCATCGGCAGATGCGCTGGCCGACGGATTTGGAGTCGGCGTGGTGGCTGCCGATGCGATTCCGCTGACTCCGATCCCGGCCACGGCAACCAGGGCAACGGCGCCCAGGCCGAGGCCCAATTTCTTCCTGTTAGACATGGCTCGTCTCCTCGATCCGCCGCGGCAACACGGCTGCTTCCGGTGGCAGGTACAGATCGCCTACCTTCCCCAAGGGTCCGGCAGCCACATAAGGATGAGCTGTCATAAAGCTGTCAAGAACCTGTGAATCGGACCAAGGTAGAAACTTGCACGGAGTGTAAATATGCACGTAGTGTAATGCCGTGCCCCACTCTCAAACCACCCCTGCGCCTACCTCGCGACGGGAGCTCAACAAGGCCGCCACGCGCCAGGCGATCACCGACGCTTCCCTCCAACTCCTGCGCAGCAAGGGGCCGGGGAACTTCACCGTGGAGGACATCGCCGATGCTGCCGGTATCTCGCGGCGCACGTTCTTCAACTACTTCAGCAGCACGGAGGCGGCACTGGCGTCCGTGACCCACGGTTTCCTGGACAACGCCCTGGCTCAATTCCGGCTGAGGCCCGCTGATGAACCCATCCTGGAGTCGGCCCGGGCGGCCCTGATCCAGCTGGCGGACCCCATGACCGTGGCCCCCATGGCCGAGCTGTACAGCCTGTCGCAGTCCAATCCGCAGCTCAACCGCTCCGAACTTGAAGCCTGGGACCACTGCACCGCGGAAATCATCGACGCCGCCCGCGAACGGTTCGCCCGGAACCCGGGCGCGGAACTCAACGAACTCTATCTCCGCGCGTTGGCTGGTTCCCTGATCTCCTGCGGTAAAGCTGCCATGGACGTCTGGTCCGAACAGCACGGCGGATCCCTCACGCCGGAATCCCTGGCTGCCCTCCGGCAACTCCTGATCGATTCCATGAGCCTGCTCAGCTCAGGCTTTGCGCCCACCGCCACCCTCTCCACAGATCGGCACTGACATGGCACTTTTGCTCTACCGCCTCGGCAAGTTCTCCTACCGGCACCGCTGGCTTGTCATCTCCGTGTGGCTCGCCGTGATGGTGGCCGTCGGCGGAGCGGCAGCCGCCTTCCATGGCACTCTGTCCAACAACTTCCAGATCCCCGGCACGGAAACCCAGCTGATGGCGGACAAGCTCAAGAAGGAGCTCCCTTCCTCCTCCGGCGGCTCCGCGAGCGTGGTGTTCGAAGCCAACGACGCCCGGTTCAGCCAGGCCGGGAAGGACGCCGTCGCGGCTGCGCTGACCAAGCTCAAGGCCCTTCCCGATGTCCAGGGCACAGTTGACCCGTTCGCAACCCAGGCCCAGCTTGATAAGGCAGCCGCGGATCTCGCCGCCGGGCAGGAGCAGTCCGCCTCCGGCAAGGCCCGGCTCGACCAGGCAGCGGCCGAGCTGGCAGCAGGAAAGGCCCAGTTGGAGGCAGCGGAACAGCAGATGGCCGCGGCCGGTATGCCGGCCGCCGCGATCGAGGCACAGCTCGGCCAGCAGAAGGCAGCCCTGGCGGAAGGCCAGGCCAAGCTCGACGCCGGCACCAAGGACCTGGAAGCCGGTGAGGCAAAGCTGGCGCTCGGCGAGCGCCAGCTGCAGGCCTCGGAGGGCCTCCGTTTCGTCTCCGAAGACGGCAAGGCCGCCATCGCCCAGGTCCAGTTCAAGACCTCGATCAACGGCCTGAATCCGGACGTCCGCCAGGAAGTCCAGGACATCGTCAAGGAGGTGTCCGCCGCCAACGTGACAGCCCTCCCCAGCAAGGAAATCAGCGAGGACATTTCCGAGCTGTTCGGCACCGCCGAGATTATCGGCATCGCGGTCGCAGCCCTGGTCCTGGTCATAATGCTCGGGACCCTGGTTGCGGCAGGACTTCCCCTCCTGATGGCCGTCGTCGGCGTCGCCGTCGGGGTAGGCGGCACCTTCGCACTGAGCGGCACCATGGACATGAGCTCCGTCTCCCCGATGCTGGCGCTGATGCTGGGCCTCGCCGTCGGGATTGATTACTCCCTGTTCATCGTCAACCGTCACCGCAGCCAGCTGCTCGCCGGCGTGGACCCGGAGGAATCCGTGGCCCTGGCCACCGGAACGTCCGGCAATGCCGTGCTCTTCGCGGGCCTGACCGTCATCATCGCCCTTGCAGCCCTGGTGGTCCCGGGCCTTCCGTTCCTGGCCGTCATGGGTCTCTCGGCAGCCGCGACGGTTGCCGTCGCCGTCGTCGTGGCCCTGACCCTGACGCCTGCTGTCCTGTCCCTGGTGGGCCGGAAGCTGATCTCCAAGCGGGCCTGGGCCAAGGCCGAGAAGCACAACGCCGCGCCCGGCCACGAAACCGAGGACCGGGCCAAGGACGAGTACCGCAGCAGCCACGGCTGGGGTGGCATTGTCACCAAACACCCGTGGCTCGCGCTGCTGGCCGGCGTGGTCCTGCTCGGCGTGGTGGCCCTGCCCGCCAGCCAGCTCCGGCTCGCGCTGCCGGACGCCAGTTCCGAACCGGTCGCCTCGCAGGCGTTCAAGGCCTATGACGTCACCAAGCGAAGCTTCGGCGAAGGCATGACGGGCCCGATCATCGTGGTGGGCGACCTTCCCGGGGGCCTGAGCGAAACCGAGGCTCAGGCGAAGCAGTTGGACGTCGCGGACATCCTGCGTGAAACCGGAAATGTCACGGCCGCGGTTCCGCTGGCCCTGAGCGAGGACCGCCGCACAGCGGTGTTCCAGGTAATCCCGAATGAAGGGCCGGCCAGCGCAAGCACCGTCCAGGTCGTATCCGAACTCCGCGCCGAAAAGGGCCAGATCAGGGACTCCACGGGCGTCACCATCGGACTTACCGGACAAACCGCCGGCAACGTCGACGTGTCCACCAAGCTCGGCGACGCTCTGCCCCCGTATCTGGCAATTGTGGTTGGCCTTTCGCTGATCCTGCTGCTGCTCGTGTTCCGCTCCATCTGGGTGCCGCTGCTGGCCACCGGCGGCTTCCTGCTGTCGCTGGCAGCCGCGTTCGGTGCCGTCGTGGCTGTTTACCAGTGGGGCTGGCTCGGCGCCGTCTTTGGCGTCGAGAATCCGGGTGCGGTGCTGAGCTTCCTGCCCATCATCCTGATCGGTGTGCTGTTCGGACTGGCCATGGACTACCAGGTGTTCATCACCTCCGGCATGCGCGAATCGTTCATGCATGGTGAATCCGCGAAGCACGCGGTCCGCAGCGGGTTCAGCCATGCCGCTGCGGTGGTGACCGCCGCCGCCATCATCATGGTCAGCGTCTTCGCGGGCTTCATCTTCTCGCACCTGAACATGGTCCGGCCGCTCGGCTTCGCCATGGCCTTCGGCGTGCTGATTGATGCCTTCGTAGTCCGGATGACGATCGTCCCGGCGGTGATGTACCTCCTCGGCGAGAAGGCCTGGTGGCTGCCCCGCTGGCTGGACCGCATCCTCCCGGACGTGGACGTGGAGGGCGCGAAACTCCGCAAGGACGATACCTCGGCAGTCCTCCCTGTCGAAGATGAGGACGCAGTCGCCACGGCACGCTAAGTTCACTGCGATCCACGCAGATCAACAAGCCGTCCGCTGATCACTTTGATCACCGGGCGGTTTTGTTGCGTGCATAACGGCGTGACTGAACCTTGCCCCGGGCAGCGGGGGTGCTGTTGAGAAGTAGGTGTGGCCAGTGGGGATGGTGACCTCAATCGTGTGCCTGGGTCCCGGCCGTGCACGTGAAGCCCAGCCCGGCGTTTCCTTGGTGTGATTGCAGGCTTCGCAGAGCCCGGCGCCGTTGGCCTGCGTTGTAGCGCCGCCACCGTGCCAAGGGACGACATGGTCCAGATGGCGGATGGGGGCGTCGCAGTAGGGGGTGCGGCAGGTGTCGTCCCTTGCCTCGATGAAGCGACGGAGTCCTGCAGGGAAAAGCCGGGCGCGGGAATCCATCGCCACCAACTCCCCCGAAGCAGGGACGGTGTACAGGCGACGGATCCAGGTGTGGAAAGCTTGGTCCCGGATAGCAGGCGCAGCTCCGCCACGGTCAATGATGCTTCTGGCCCAGCCGCCGGGAACCACGCCATAGCCGGGGAGGCGTGCCGGTTCTCCGTCACCTTGAAAGAGGGTCCGATCAGTCATGACGAGCTGGATTTCGATGCCGGTGATCCCGCCGGGGGTGCCGGTGATCCGCTCGACGAGGCCATCAGCCATGATCTGCCCTCGCGAACGCTGATCGCCGTCTGAACGGAGGGAATCGGCCTGCCGCGTCAGGGCAGTATGGACGGCCACTCCTTGGGCCACCGGCAGCAGGGCAGTCAGGTAGCACATGGTGTCCGGAGCCGGCCGCAGGCTGACGTGCCTCCCCGTTGCGGCGTGGGCCGCACGTTGTGTAACGGAGCGTGGGTCGCGACGATAGGCTGCGGTCCGGACCGCGGCGACGATCCCCCGGTCACCGGCACCGTCAAAGGTCCCGGTGTCGGGAGCGAGCTCCTCATCGACGTTACAACGGTCCGCTGCGGACAGGCAGGCCGTTTCGCGCACCAACAACGTGGCCCGCCACTCATTCAATTGCCCGGTCTCCAGCGCTGCGAGGGTCCGCGGCATCTCAGTCACCAAAGCCCTGGCCAGACCCAACAACCGGCTTCCCTTGGCCGGGGATTCGCGACGGGCAAGGGCAATCTGTGCTCCGACGCCCGCCCCGAGCTGGTCAGCAGGGATCCCGGCGTCGGACTGCTGCCGGCGCTGCAGCTGGTCAAACGCGACAGACAGCCGGGCCTGACGTGCAGCGAGGGCAGACTTTTGATCTTCCAAGGTCCGAATCTCATCAATGAAACGGGCAGCGTCCAACTCAGGCGTGCCACCGCACAGCGCTACTACTGCACCTTCCGCTGCGGGCCTCTGAACGCACCTGCAGGCGCAGCCGCACCCTGCTGCTGCCGGATCCGTTTCCAGTCCTTGGTTCCCGTCCATGAACCAACTATCCCGCCGACCTCCGACAATAAAGCCGAGCGATAAGCCCAAGCGATCAGGCCGAGCGACAATCAAGCCCGCGGGAATTAGGCTGGACCGGTGACCCGCCTGATTCTTGCTTCCCAGTCCCCTGCCCGCACCAAACTTCTGAGCCACGCCGGCATCCGGCACGAGATCCTGGTCTCCGATGTGGATGAAGACGCGGTCCAGTCCCGCTACGGCGTGACGGACCCGCACGACACCGCCCTGCTGCTGGCGCGTGCCAAGGCGGAGGCGGTCGCCTCGCTGCCCGAAGCGGAGGGCGCCTTGGTGCTCG
Organism: Arthrobacter oryzae; assembly: GCF_030718995.1. Taxonomy (NCBI): domain Bacteria; kingdom Bacillati; phylum Actinomycetota; class Actinomycetes; order Micrococcales; family Micrococcaceae; genus Arthrobacter; species Arthrobacter oryzae. Next base: position 3,100,981 of record NZ_CP132204.1, on the reverse strand, counting down.
GCTGCGATTCAGTCTTCGAGTTCGACGGCGAGGCGCACGGCAAGCCTTACACGGCCGACGTCGCCAAGGAGCGGATGCTGCGCATGAGCGGCGGCATGGGCGTGCTGCACACGGGCCACTGGCTGGTGGACTGCCGCGACACCGACCCCGACGAGTCGGAGAACAGCGCCGGCCCTGCCGCTGGCTCCGGCGCCACGCTTGGTTCCGTGACCTCTGCCGAGGTCCATTTCATGGAGATGAGCGGGGACGAAATCGATGCCTACATCGCCACCGGCGAGCCCCTCCAGTGCGCCGGTTCGTTCACGATCGACGGCTACGGCGGGGCCTTCATCAGGAAGGTCGACGGCGACCCGCACACCGTCGTCGGGCTCTCCATTTCAACCCTGCGCGGGCTGCTCGCCCAGGCGCAGGTGGGCATCACCGAGCTGTGGACCGGAGGCGCCATTGACCCCGCAGAAGTCCGCGCTGAGTGAGCCAATTCGCACCTCTTTGTAGCTTCCCTACAAAGGTTAGGAGCTTTACCCGCGGAATCCGCAAGTAATATCGGCGGAACCCTCAAAATCGCGCTAGGCTCCCTGAAGGAAAGAAGGAGACGCCTTGTCAGCAAATACGGAGCAGTCCGCAAGTCCAGAGCAGTACACCGCCCCCAGCAACGCAGGTGCCGCCCTGACGAGCTCCAAGCGGCTCAGCAAAGTCCTCATCGCCAACCGTGGTGAAATCGCTGTGCGCATCATCCGCGCCGCCCGCGACGAAGGCATCGCTTCCGTTGCTGTCTATGCCGATCCGGACCGTGACGCCCTGCACGTGCGCCTCGCGGACGAAGCATATGCGCTGGGCGGAAACACCGCTGCCGAGTCCTACCTGGTGATGGAGAAACTCATCGAGGTGGCCCACCAGTGCGGCGCTGACGCCATCCACCCCGGCTACGGCTTCCTCGCCGAGAACGCGCAGTTCGCGGCCATGGTCATCGGCGCCGGCATCACGTGGATCGGCCCCTCCCCGGAAGCAATCTCCGCCCTGGGCGACAAGGTCCAGGCCCGGCACATCGCCGAAAAGGTGGGCGCACCCCAGGTCCCCGGCACCGCTGATCCGGTGGAATCCGCCGAGGAAATCCTCGAATTCGTGGACAAGTTCGGCCTGCCCGTAGCCATCAAGGCAGCTTTCGGCGGTGGCGGCCGCGGCATCAAGGTGGCCCGCACCCGCGAGGAAGTCCCGGAACTCTTCGAATCAGCTGTCCGCGAGGCTGTGGCCGCGTTCGGCCGGGGTGAATGCTTCATCGAGCGCTTCCTGGACGCACCCCGGCACGTTGAAACCCAGTGCCTGGCCGACGCCTACGGCAACGTCGTGGTGGTTTCCACCCGCGACTGCTCGCTGCAGCGCCGCAACCAGAAGCTTGTGGAAGAGGCGCCGGCCCCCTTCCTCACCGAAGAGCAGAACCGCCGCCTCTACGAATCGTCCAAAGCCATCCTCAAGGAGGCCGGCTACCTCGGCGCCGGAACCTGCGAATTCCTTGTGGGCCAGGACGGCACCATCTCCTTCCTCGAGGTCAACACCCGCCTCCAGGTGGAGCACTGCGTCTCCGAGGAAGTCACCGGAATCGACCTGGTCCGCGAACAGTTCCGGCTGGCCCGCGGCGAAAAGCTGGGCTACGACGATCCCGAGATCCGCGGACACTCGATCGAATTCCGCATCACCGGCGAGGACCCGGGCCGCAACTTCATGCCGGCGCCGGGCACCATCAGCACCCTGAAAAACCCCACCGGCCCCGGCATCAGGATCGACTCCGGCGTGGAGCAGGGCGACGTCATCAGCGGCAACTTCGACTCGATGCTCTCCAAGCTGATCGTCACGGGTGCAACGCGCGAACAGGCGCTGCAGCGATCCCGGCGCGCACTGGAGGAGATGGTGGTCGAGGGCATCCCCACCGTCATTCCCTTCGACCTCGCCGTGGTCACCAACCCCGACTTCGCACCGGCGGAGGGACCGTTCAAAGTCCATACCCGCTGGATCGAGACGGCGTTCGTCAACAACATTCCGGCGTGGACGCCCACCGGCACCGACACTGAAGCGCCCGACGCCGGCGATCGCCAGCGTGTCGTCGTCGAGGTGGGCGGCAAGCGCCTTGAGGTGGTTCTGCCGGCATCGCTAGGCTCGTTCAGCGCCGGCGGCGGCTCCGCCAAGCCGGCCAAGGCG